>JAEWIJ010000177.1 GCA_023387235.1 Pseudomonadota bacterium | reverse complement strand
CCCTTGGGGTCGAGCGCGTCCTTGATGCGCCGCATGAGGTCGAGCTCGACCGGGTCTTTGAGGCGCTGCAACTCGGCCCGCTTCATGAAGCCGATGCCATGCTCCGCCGAGATCGAGCCGTCCATGGCCATGACGACGTCGTGCACGGCGCTCATGATCTCGTCCCACTTCGCAAGGAACGTCTTGTCGTCGGCACCGACGGGCTTGGCGATGTTGTAATGGACATTGCCGTCGCCGAAGTGCCCGATCGGCAATGGCCGCGCACCGGGGCACACCCTCTCGACGGCCGCCGCGGCCCGCTCCAGGAACTCGGGAATGCGCGCGACAGCGACGGAGATATCGTGCTTGACGTTGCCGCCTTCGGGACGCTGCGCCTCGGAGATCGACTCGCGAATGAGCCAGAGATCGCGCGCCTGATTGGGTGACTGCGCGATCGCTGCATCGAGAATGAGACCGCTCTCGCTCGCGGCGACGAGGATGTCCTCCATCTGCTGTTGCGCCGTGCCGTCGGCCTTCGGGCCTGAGATCTCAAGCAGCACGTACCACGGATAGGGCGTCGCGAATGGATCGCGCGTGCCCTTGATGTGCTTGAGCACGATATCGACCATGAGGCGCGGGATGAACTCGAAGGCCGTGAGCGCGCTGCCGGCCCGCGACTGCGCCTCCGAAAGCAGCGTCAGTGCCTTGTCGATGGAGGGCAGCGAGACCATGGCCGTCGCCATCTCGGCGGGGCGCGGCAACAGGCGCAGCACCGCCGCCGTGATGATGCCGAGCGTCCCCTCCGAGCCGATGAAAAGATCGCGCAGGTCGTAGCCCGTGTTGTCCTTCTTGAGCGCGCGGAGCCCGTTCCACACGCGTCCGTCCGCCAGCACGACTTCGAGGCCGAGCACCTGCTGACGCGCATTGCCATAGGCGAGCACGCCGACGCCACCGGCATTCGTGCCGAGATTGCCGCCGATCCGGCAGCTTCCCTGCGAGGGCAGCGCGAGCGGGAAGAGCCGCCCCGCCTTCTCGGCGACGTCCTGGCATTCCTGGAGCGTCAGTCCTGCTTCGACGGTCATGCTCGTTCCGGCCGGATCGATGTGGCGTACCTTGTTCAGGCGCGCGACCGAGACCACGATCTCGCCGTGCTGTGGAATCTGCCCGCCGACGAGGCCCGTGTTGCCCGCCTGCGGGACGACCGCGAGGTTCAGCTCGTTGGCGAGCGTCATGATGCGGCTCACCTCGTCCGTGCTGGCCGGGCGCAGCACGAGCGCCGAGCGGCCGACGTACTTGTCGCGCAGCTCCTTGAGATAGGGGAGCTGGGCGTCGGGATCGGTGAGGGCGTGCGCCTTGCCGACGATGGCGGCGAAGCGCTCGACGGTTTCGGGCGGCAGCGTGCGGGCGCGGTTCGGCGACATCTCGTTCATGGCGGTCTCGGGCGTCTCTCGGGTCGTTTCCAGGGGCGCGCTGGTTTGCGGGCCTTAGAGGCCCGTGCCGGCGCTGATTTTCCTCACGATCTGGATACGTGGAAATGACGCCCGCGGCTAGCGCCGAGACGTGCGGGGCTGGGGTGCGGGGTTGGGCGACCAGAAGAGTGCGCTAGGCCCGCAATTTAGCGAGGTTGGGCGCGCTTATGGGCTGCGCGCTGCCGAGATCCCGAATGCGCTGCCCGAATACAGACCGCAAAGGCTCATCGATTTCGGCCATCGTGCTGGTGATGATCTCGCCGATGGGGTCGGCAAAGATGAATTTGTCGTAGCCGTTTCCGCCCTCGATGAAATCGAAGAGCCGCCCCTTGTTGACGCTCCTGTAGTAGATCGCAAATTTTCCCACGTAGTCGCGATAGTGGACATGCTCGATAGCGGAAAACTGATGCTCGTCTGCGGCCAGAAACGCCAATCTTCGGCAGACATATCGGTAGACGGCCAATTCGCGATCCGTCGTAACGATGCGCCGAGCGGACACGTCTGTTGTCGGGTTCGTTTCTGTGTCGCTCTCCGGCGATGTGCGAAGAAGCTCGAGCACGGGAATGACGAAGGCTTCTTCAAAAGCGTTTCGCACCATCGAGCTATAAACGGCTTCTATGCGCGATTTGCGCACATTTTCCAGCTTTGCGAGCCTAAGAATAGTTCGGCAAAATTCCAGCGATGGTTCGCGCACCTCCTGCATCAGGACTGTGCGCAATCTCTTGGAGACGAGGCGCATCTCGGCGATCTCGGATATGGCCGCCGGCTGAAATCCTGCGTACGTCAATGTGCCGAGAACATCGAGAACATCAGCAGGAATGCCGCTGAGGGTTGTGCCTTCCATGTCCAATGTGAGGAACGGTTCATCGTCCATGATGTTGGCGTTCTCGACATCGACAAAGAATTCAAAGCGCAGTCCATTGGTGAGAATACCAAGCCGCACGGATTGAAGCGCTGTGAAATAAGCGCGGAGCTGTCCGCGGTTTGAACTCAGGTCGACGCCAACTTTCTTGCACTCGATAGCGATAATAGGCTCGCCGTCGCGCAAAATGGCATAATCGGCGCGATCGCAAACACCATCCCGAAAGTCGGCCCCGTACTCCGGTTGGACAACGGTTGGATCGGTGACATCGTAACCGAGCGCATTAAGTACCGGCAGCACGAGAAAGAGCTTCGTGCTCTCCTCGTTCGTGCATACGGATCGGATTGACGGCAAACGCCTAGCGATATCGATAAGCCTGGAATGCAGTTCCCCCTGCTCTCTCATATCAATGCTCCGCAATGGAATTGACCGCGAATCACATGCAACTTGAACATGTGTCCGTCGGGCAATCCAGAATTGCGGTGTCGAGATCGAAGATTGTTGGGGACGCGTAGAGGCAGGCGCGCTAGCCCACCTACTCCCCCTTCAACGGTACGATCCGTGACACGACGACCCGGCGGCGGGCGCGGTGGAGGTCGTAGTCGCGCTGGATGTTCATCCAGTATTCGGCCGCGTTGCCGAAGAAGCGCCCGAGGCGTACGGCCATGTCGGCGTTCATGCCTGCCTCACCGGCGATGAGCCGTGCGATCAGCATGTGCGGTACCTCTAGACGGGCGGCAAGCGCGCCCGCGCTCATGTCGAGCGGGTCGAGATACAGGTCTTTCAATACCCTGCCCGGATGTGAGGGGGCCGCAAGGGTGACCATTCCAAGTCCTCTGATGCGTCGCCGAAATCGTCAGCGACGATTTACTTCCCTATTACGGTACTTAGATGTGAATAAATTCCTGATCTGCGTTCGTCATCTCGATATGTTCTCGATATGGCGAAACTCCACAAAATTGTACGCAACCGGCGGCCGCCCGATTTTCGGAATGGAGGCAACGCACTCAGGCTTGGCGTGACGGCACGGATGAACTTGGTGGGCCCGGCAGGACTCGAACCTGCAACCAGACGGTTATGAGCCGCCGGCTCTAACCATTGAGCTACGGGCCCGGCGCTGCTCGGCTCGTGGACGGGCTCGTTGGCAGGGCGCGCCTCTATAGCAGGTTCGCCTCCGCGTTTGCACCCCGGCGACGCGAGGATGCACGGCGCGACGGAAGAGCGAGGCTGCGACGTTCTCTAGCGCAGTCGGCTACGTTCTCTGGCACGCTCCTGCCGCATTGGCCGGGCACAGAGCATCCGAGCCGGGAAAACGAACGGAACGAGACATGAAACCCTTCACATCACTGGCGATCGCGGGCCTGCTCGCGCTCGTCCCCATTCTGGGAGCCGCAAGCATGGATAGCGCCGAAGCTCAGGAGAGACGCGCCGGCCGCTGGGTCATGGTCGCCGGCCACGGCAGCGTCGAAGCCCCGCCGGACAGCGCCGGCATCACGACCGGCGTCGTCAGCGAGGCCGCAACCGCGCGCGCGGCCCTGACGGCCAACAGCGCCGCCATGCGCAAGGTCATCGACGGTCTCAAGGCGGCCGGGATCGACGCCAAGGACATCCAGACGCAGCAGTTCCAGATCTCGCCGCGCTATCGCACGTACAAGGACCGCGGTTCGCAGGAGATCGACGGTTACACCGTGCGCAATCAGGTCGAGGTGAAGGTGCGCGACATCACGCGCCTCGGCGAGATCCTCGATCAGGTCGTGACGCTCGGTGCCAATCAGGCGAGCAGCATCACCTTCCTCGTCTCGGATGCCGAGAAGCGCAAGGACGAGGCACGCAAGCTCGCCATCGAGAACGCCATGCATCGCGCGCGCCTGCTCGCGGAGGCGGCGGGCGCGAAGCTCGGGCCGGTGCTTACGATCACGGAGGAGGTCATGGGCCCGCGGCCGCCACGTCCGATGGTGGCGCGCTCGATGTCGGCCGAAAGCGTGCCGATCGAGAGCGGCAGCGAGACGCTGAGCGTGCGTGTCGAGGTTGCGTTCGGGTTGGAGTAGGCGCTTCGACGCAGGCATCGCTGTTCCTTCTCCCCGTCCTTTACGGGGAGAAGGCTAGGATGAGGGGCGGCGTCACTTACCGGCGTTAGCGTTTGCCGCCGCCCCTCACCCCACCCTCTCCCCGCAAGCGCGGGGAGAGGGGGAAGTAAGCACCTCTTCCTGGCAACCCGCGGTAACACCTCTTCATGAGCGCGCGACTGCGCGCCGGCCGGTAGGCCGTTCTAAAAAACCGGCAAGCTACAACAGCACCAAAGTCGCCAATCCGAGGAAGGCGACGAAGCCGATCACGTCGGTGATCGTGGTCACGAACGTCGTCGATGCGACCGCCGGGTCGAAGCCGAGGCGATCGAGTCCGAGCGGCACGAGAATGCCCGCGACGGCGGCCGAGAAGAGGTTGATGATCAGCGCTGCCGCGATGACCGCGCCAAGCTGTCCGATGCCGAACCACAGGAAGACGATCGGACCGAGCAGGCCGCCGAGCACGAGGCCGTTGATGATGCCGACGGTGGCCTCACGCAGAATGATGCGGTTCCTGTTGGCGGAACCGAGCTCCTTGGTCGCCAGCGCGCGCACCGTCACGGCCATAGTCTGCGTGCCCGCATTGCCGCCCATGGCGGAGACGATCGGCATGAGCACGGCAAGCGCCACCATCTGCTGGATGGAGGCATCGAACTGCTGGATGACCGCGGCGGAGATGCCGGCGGTGCAGAGGTTGACCGCGAGCCAGACAATGCGGCTGCGGACCGTCGAGATGACGCTGTCGCCGATGCTCTCGTCGCCGACGCCGGCGAGGCGGCGGAGGTCCTCGTCGGTCTCGTCCTCGATGACTTCCACGATGTCGTCGACCGTGACGACGCCGACGAGGCGCTTGTTGGCGTCGACGACCGGCGCCGACTTGAGGTCGTAGCGCTCGAACTGGCGGGCCAGCTCCTCCTGGTCCAGCGTCGCGGAGACCGTGTGCCGATCCGCCTCCATGATCTGCTGGACGAGCACGGCGCGCTTCGTGCGCATGAGGCGCGAGAGGTCGATCGTGCCGAGCACGCGGAAGCTCGGATCGATCACGAAGATGTCGGTGAATGTTTCCGGCAGGTCGTCCGATTCGCGCATGTGGTCGATGACCTGCCCGACCGTCCAGAACGGCGGTACGGCGACGAAATCCGTCTGCATGAGACGGCCGGCCGTCTCTTCCGGATATTCGAGGTTGCGTTCGAGCGCGATGCGGTCGCTCGAAGGCATCTGCGCGAGGACGTCCTCCTGGTCCTCCTTGTCGAGGCTCTCGAGGACGTAGGCGGCGTCGTCGGTGTCGAGCTCGGTCAGGACGCGGGCCAGCACCTCGTTCGGCAGGGCTTCGGCGAGCTGGTCGCGGACGCTCTCCTCGAGCTCGGACATGACCTCGGGATCGAAGTCGTCGCCGAGCATCTGAACGAGCTTGACGCGCTCCTCGGGCTCGAGAAGCTCGATCAGGTCGGCGAGGTCCGGCGCGCGCAGCCCATGCGTGAGCACGCGCACGTTCGCGGCCTGGTTTTCCTCGAGCGCCAGCCGGAGCGCTTCGAGCCGCCGGCGGTTCATCGCTTCGTGGTCTTCGGCGGCTTCGATTTCGGGCGCTTCATGGCTCATGAACGGCGGTCTCGCATGACGCTCCGGGTTGCTCTTTGGACCGAGCGCATAGCATGGTGCGGGTTCATGCCATAGCGCATGTTGATCGAGGACTGTCGATGTCGCAGCCGCGCCGCCTCGTATTCGCGAACTCGCTCGACTACGCGCCATTGACGGGCGGGTTCGTGTACAACACGCGGCTCATGCGGGAGCTTTCGGCGCGCGGCTGGGAGATTTTGCCGCTCGATCTGCCGGCGGGTTTTCCGCGCCCTGATGTGGCAGCGAGGACGCGGTCGACCGATCTGCTGGCCACGTTGCCGGATGGCGTGCTCGTCATCGCGGATCAGATCTGTTTCTCACCGCTCGCGGACCAGCTCGCGCGCGAGGTGCAGCGCCTGCGGCTGGTGATGATCTTTCACCATCCGATCGCCATGGAAGAGGGCTTGCCGCCGGATGAGCGCGCCCGCTTCATAACCGTCGAGCGGGCGGCACTGGCCTGCTGTCGCGTGGTCGTCGTCTCGTCGCGCACGACGGCGGCGGCGCTCGTCGCGGACTACGGCGTGCCGGCGGCGCGCATCGTGGTGGCGCTGCCGGGCATGGATCGGCCTGAAGTGGCGCCGCCGCCTAGGGGCGCGGTCCCGCGGCTGCTGTCGGTTGGGGCCGTGATCCCGCGCAAGGGCTACCATGACATGATCGAGGCACTGGCGGGGCTTAAGCATCTGCCGTGGCGGCTCGACATTGTCGGTGATCTCGACCGGGCACCCGACTATGTGGCGGGGCTGCGCGAGCGTGCACGGGGCCTCGGCGAAAGGGTGGTCTTCAGGGGCGGCATCCCGGCGGCGGAACTCGAAGCGGAATGGCGCTCGGCGCACGTGTATGTCGCAGCTTCGCTGCACGAGGG
>JAEWIJ010000163.1 GCA_023387235.1 Pseudomonadota bacterium | reverse complement strand
AGGACATTGACGCCCGGCACGGTCGCCGCGAAGTCGATGTCCTCCGCCTCGTTGTGGCTGATGCCGCCCTTGCATGGCGTGAAGATCATGGCCGTCGGGCAGACGCGGCTCATGTTGTAGGCGTCGTGACCGGCCTGCGATTGCAGGTCCATGGTCGCAATGCCGAGCCGCGCCGCCGTCTCGCGAACGAGCGCAATCAGTCCCGCGTCGAATTCGAGCCCGCCGAAACCCCAGCGCTCGGCAATCTCGATACGCGTGCGCGAACGGCGTGCCGACTCCGCCACGGCAGCTTCCACCTCCGCCGCCATGGCGGGCAGGCGCGATTTGTCCGGATGGCGGAAGTCGATCCACAACTCCGCCTCGTCCGAGAGAATGCCCGGCAGATTGGGCCTGAGATCGAGGCGCGCAGCCGTCGTCTTGCCGTCCTCGGGCGCATAGCGCCATCCGATATCGTCGATCGCAACGACGACATATGACGCGCCGACCAGCGCATTCTGCCGCAGCATCATCGGCGTCGGTCCGACGTGCGAGGTCTCGCCGCGCACGCTGACGCGCATACCCTGCATGGCAAAGCCACCCGTCACGACACCGAGCTGGAGGCCCGCCGCGTCGAGCTTCGGCCCCTGCTCGATGTGGATCTCGAAGTAGCTGTCGATCTCGCGGCCGCCGACCGGCGTCTCGCCGCGATAGCCGATGCGCGCGAGCTCATCGGAGAGCCGCACGCCCTCCTTGTCGCAACGGCCTTCCACCCACGCAAGTTGCGCCGGATCGGAGAACACCAGCGACGCCAGCATCGGCGGCGGAAAGCGCGCACCCTCCTCGTTCGTCCAGTTCACGACCTCGATCGGCCGTCGCGTCTTGATCCCGCGCTCGTCGAGCGTGCGCAGGATCTCGAGCCCGGACATCACACCGAGAATGCCGTCGAAGCGGCCGCCCTTCGCCTGCGTGTCGAGGTGGCTGCCGATCAGCACCGGCGCCGCATTCGGGTCCGTCCCTTCGCGCCGCACGAACATGCTGCCGAGGCGATCGATCTTCAGTCCGTAGCCCTCGGCGCGCACCCAGCTCGCGAACAGGTCCCGCATGACCTTGTCCTCGTCGCTGAGCGTGAGACGGCGAATGCCGCCCGCCGGCGTGCGGCCGATCTCCGCGGATGCCATGAGGGTCTGCCAGAGGCGATCCGCGTTAATCGACAGGTTCGTGCTCATGTTTGTTTGCCGCCGGCTGCTGGAAAGAGGTTTGTCACACGCCTGTTGTGCCATGCCGACGGCGGCCATCGATAGAGCGACGTACCCAGCCGCCGGCTGCTGGAAAGAGGTTTGCCACACGCCTGTTGTGCCATGCCGGCGGCGGCCATCGATAGCGCGATTTCCCGGCAACGACGCTGCTGGAAATGCAATCTGCCGCATTGTCGGAAGCGCGAGCACCCTCGCGGGCAACAGCCGTCACGTCATGGGGAAGAACGCGCCGCCGCTCCACAGGCCGAGACGGCCCGCCTCGTCCTCGACGGCCATCTCGACGAGATCGTAATAGAGGGCCCGCGTCACCAGCGCTTCGAGCCGGCCACGCACCAGGAGATAGGGTTTCAGTCCGCCCGATCCGGCTTCGGGCTCGAACCGCAAGGGATGCTCCGGCCCACAGCACACCACATCGTCGACGTTCGTGCGGAAAATCAGCTCTTGTCCGGACCCGCTCCCCAAAACCTCCATCTCGACGGCCAGGAATGGCGCGTCCGCGACCGCCACGTCGACCTTCTCGACCGGGGTCACAAGAAAGTGACGGCCGTCCACCTCGCGCCTCAGGACACGCGAAAAGAGCCTGACCAGGGGTTTGCGGCCGATCGGGCTGCCTTGGTAAAACCACGTGCCATCGGCCGCGATTGCCATGCCGATATCCCCGCAATACGGGGGATTCCAGCTATCGACCGGCGGCAGTTTATCCCCGCCCTGAGCACGTAGCATAGCTTCGAGGCCTGCCAACGGCGCCCCCGCCGCCGAGGCCCCGTCTGCGGCAACCTGCCTTGTTTCCAGCCGTTTGCCTTCCGTATCGTGTGGACTCATGGAGCAACCTTGCTTGCGCGGCGCGCTTGGCCTTTGGCAACATGCCTGTCCAACAGTCCGGCTCGCGGCCGGTTCCGCCGCAGGTGACGGGCGGCAGCGCGCTCGGCCTTCAGGGTCTCATTTCGGGCCAAGAGCCCGTTTACCCGGCATCGCGCTCCATAATTCTGAACATCTTCGCTGCCACAAGTTTCCGCAACCCTAGAAAACGGCCTTATAATCCCCCCATGACAACTGTGATCGACACCCAGGACAACATCGTCGCGCGCGTCGAAGCCGCTGGTGAGCGGGTGCGGCGCGTTCATGAGGCTACGGCCTCGGTCATCTTCGGCCAGGACAAGGTCATCGAGCAGACGCTCGTGACCTTGCTCTCGGGCGGCCACGCGCTGCTGATCGGCGTCCCCGGTCTGGCGAAGACGCTGCTCGTCGAGACGCTCGGGCGCGTGCTCGGTCTCGATGCCAAGCGCATCCAGTTCACGCCGGACCTCATGCCCTCGGACATCATCGGCGCCGAGGTGCTGGAGGACGCACAGGGCGGGCGGCGCAGCTTCCGCTTCATCCGCGGCCCGGTCTTCACGCAGCTCCTGATGGCGGACGAGATAAACCGCGCCTCGCCGAAGACGCAGTCGGCGCTGCTGCAGGCCATGCAGGAGCATCACGTGACGGTCGCCGGCCAGCGCCATGACGTGCCCTCGCCCTTCCACGTGCTCGCCACGCAGAACCCGCTGGAGCAGGAAGGCACCTATCCTCTCCCCGAGGCACAGCTCGACCGCTTCCTTCTTCAGATCGACGTCGACTATCCCGACATGGTCGCTGAGCGGCGCATGCTCTTCTCGACGACGGGAACGGAAGAGCGCCGCCTCGAGCCGATCCTCTCCGGCCAGGAGCTGATGAGCATCCAGCGTCTCGTGCGCCAGATCCCCGTGCCCGACAAAGTCGTCGATGCGATCCTGACGCTCGTGCGCACGGCGCGTCCGGGTACGGGCGCCGACGAGGAGACCGATCGCTTCGTCGCGTGGGGTCCTGGTCCGCGCGCGAGCCAGGCGCTCATGCTCGCGGTGCGCGCCAAGGCGCTCGTCGACGGCCGCCTCGCACCCTCGGTCGATGACGTGATCGCGCTCGCCGAGCCCGTTCTCAAGCATCGCATGGCGCTCAACTTCGCGGCGCGTGCCGAGGGCCGCCAGATCGGCGCCGTCATCGGCCGGCTGGCCGCCAACATCGCGTGAGGCTCGCCATCGAGGCCCCACGCGCATTCCCTTGGAGCCAGCAGGTGGCCCAGAAGTTGGCGAAGAGCGCAATCGCCATGCGACCCCGGTGGAGAGAGGCATGAGCCCGGCCCAGGCCGCCATCAATCGGCTCGAGCTCGAGGCGCACGGCCTCGCCGACCGCCTGCCGGACCTCGTCATGGAGGCGAACCGCGTCGCGAGCACGGTCGCTCACGGCATCCATGGCCGCCGTCGTGCCGGGCCCGGCGAAACCTTCTGGCAGTTCCGCCAGTTCGAGGGCGCCGATGCCGCAACCCTGATCGACTGGCGGCGGTCCGCGAGCTCTGATCAGTTGTACGTGCGCGAGCGTGAATGGGAAGCCGCCCACACCGTATGGCTCTGGCCCGATCTTTCGCCCTCGATGGATTTCCGCAGCGAGCTTGCGCCGGTCACCAAGCGCGACCGCGCCGTCGTGCTCATGCTGGCAGCCGCCGAACTGCTCGTGCGCGGTGGCGAGCGCGTCGCGCTCCTCGGCCTCGGCCGCCCGACCGCGAGCCGCAAGGCCGCGACCGTGATCGCCGAAACCATTCTCACGAACATCACGTCGCCGCTCCTCACGACGAGCCTGCCGCCCAAGATGCGCCTGCCGCGCTTCTCGGGTGCCATCCTCATCAGCGATTTCCTCGATCCGCTCGACAAACTCGGCCCCCGTCTCGAAGAGATGGCCGGCGCCGGCGTCGGCGGTCATCTCGTGCAGGTCATGGACCCCGCCGAGGAAACGCTTCCCTACGAAGGTCGCGCGGAGTTCCTCGGCCCCGAGGTTGCCGGCGAGCGCTGGATCGTCGATCGCGTCGAGACCATGCGCGACGCCTACCTCGCCAAGCTTGCCGCCCACCGCGACGGCCTCGCCGAGATCGCGCGCCGCCTCGGCTGGTCGCTGCTCGTCCACCACACGGACCGCCCGCCGCACGAGTTGCTGCTGAGCCTCATCCTCCGCCTCGGCGGGCAATCGGGCAGCTATCGCATGAGCACACCGTCCACCGGCCCCGCAGCAGCGGGAGGACATTCATGAGCATCGGCGCGCTCGCCTTCCTGAGCCCGTGGCTGCTGACCGCCCTCGCCGCGCTGCCGGTGATCTACTGGCTGCTGCGCACTGTGCCGCCGCGCCCGCGCCAGATCGCCTTCCCACCGACGCGCATCCTCGTCGGCCTCGAGAACAAGGACAAGACGCCGGCCAAGACACCATGGTGGCTGACGCTCATCCGGATGCTCGCCGCTGCTTTCGTGATCCTCGCGCTCGCCGATCCCGTGCTCAACCCGAACCGCGAGACCGGCCTTAGCGGCAGCGGTCCGCTCGTCCTCGTCATCGACAACGGCTGGTCGAGCGGCGGACATTTCGCCACCCGCACACGCCTCGTCGATCAGCTCATCTCCGAAGCCGAGAGCGCGAACCGGCCTGTCATCGTCGCGCCGACGGCCTCCGGCGCCAAGACGCTCACGCTGCGCATCGAGGCACCCGGTGCCGCGCGCACCACCGCCGCGGCGCTACAGCCGCAGCCCTTCGCGCCCGATCGTGCCCAGCTCGTCGAGCAGCTTGCCCGCACGCTCGAAGGTCAGTCCGGCCTCGATGTCGTCTGGCTCAGCGACGGCATCGACCACGACGGCAAGACGCTCGCCTTTGCGGAAGCGCTCGGCCAGATCGCGCGCGGCGGCCGCCTGCAGGTGATCCGCAATCGCCCCGGTGACGAACCGCTCGGTCTCTCCGCCGGCCTCGACCGCGACGGACGCCTCGAAGCCTTCGTCGTGCGCGCCGAAGGTGCCGGACGCAACGGCACCGCCCTCGCCTTCTCCGCACGCGGCCAGCGCCTCGCCGAGACCACCTACGAGATCCCGGCCAACAGCCGCCGCGCGACGGCGCGCTTCGACCTGCCGCTCGAATTGCGCAATCAGGTCGCGCGCATCGAGCTTGCCGGCGAGCAGAGCGCCGGCGCCGTGCACCTCCTCGACAGCCGCTCGCGCTGGCATCGCATTGCCCTCATCTCCGGCGAGAGCCGCGAGCAGGCGCAGCCGCTGCTCGCACCGCTCTACTACATCGAGCGCGCGCTCGCGCCCTTCGCCGAGCTCGTGCGCCAGAAGGATGTGAACCTCGCCGGTGCCGTTGCCGGCGCTTTCGAGCAGCGCTCGTCAGTCCTGGTCATGGCCGATATCGGCACCATTTCCGGCGATCTCGGCACGCGCGTCGAGGAATGGGTGAACAAGGGCGGCGTGCTCGTGCGCTTTGCCGGCCCGCGCCTCGAGAAGGGCGGCGACGACCTGCTGCCCGTGGGCCTGCGCATGGGTGGGCGCACGCTCGGCGGCGCGCTTTCCTGGTCGACTCCGCAACCGCTCGCGCCCTTCGAGGACACGAGCCTCTTCGCCGGCCTCACCATTCCGCCCGACGTCACCGTGAGCCGCCAGATCCTCGCCGACCCGGCCTATCTCACCGACGACGTCAGCGTTTGGGCGCGCCTCGCCGATGGCACGCCGCTCGTCACCGCGCGCAAGATGGGCGAGGGCCAGATCGTGCTGTTCCACGTCACCGCCAATTCCGATTGGTCGAACCTGCCGCTCTCCGGTCTCTTCGTCGAAATGCTGCGGCGGATCGCAACGCTCGGCGTCAGCGGCGGCATTGCCGTCGGCGGTCCGGAGACCATGGCCGCCGCGACGCCGCGCAGCACGCCCGAGCCCGCGACGGCGGAAGTACTGGCGCCGACGCAGGTGCTCGACGGTTTCGGCACGCTGCGTCCGCCGACGCCGACTGCCCAGGCGATCCCCGCCCGTCGCATCGACACGGCAACGCCATCGCTCGACCATCCGCCTGGCTACTACGGCCCGGCCACGAGCCCGCGCGCCCTCAACGTCATCACGCCGCGTACCGAGCTGAGGCCGCTGCCGAGCCTGCCGGCGAGCGTCGAGCAGCGCACCTACGAGGGAACGAATCCCGAGCCGCTGAAGCCGTGGCTGCTGTCGGCCGCTCTGGCGCTCATCTTCGCCGACATCATCGCCGTTCTGCTGCTGCAAGGCCTGCTGAGACGGCGTCCTGGCATGCGCCCTGCCGCGACGGCCTCGGCATTGCTGATCGCCACAGCGGCCGCACTCGCTCTCACGAGCAACGACGCCAGTGCCCAGCGCCGTCCTGAGCCGCCACCGACCGCCGCCATGCCCGCGAGCCGCGACCTTCAGCTCGCAATCCAGGCAACGGGCAAGGTGTCCTTCGCCTACGTGCTGACGGGCGACGCCGCGACCGACGACACGAGCCGCGCCGGCCTCGTCGGCATCGGACGCCATCTCGCGATGCGCACGTCCGTCGAGCCGGGCGAGCCCTTCGGCGTGAACGTCGCTACCGACGAGATTGCCTTCTTCCCGATCCTCTACTGGCCCGTGCTGGCGAACGCGAGCCCGCTCCCCGATGCGACGCTCAACAAGATCGACAGCTACATGAAACAGGGCGGGATGATCATCTTCGACACCCGCGACTTCGGCTCCGGCCTGCCGACCGGCATCGGCATGGGGCGCGAAGGCGGCACGCCCCTTCAGCGCCTGCTCGGCCGCCTCGATATTCCACGCCTCGAGCCCGTACCCGAATCCCACGTCCTGACGAAGGCCTTCTACATCCTGCGCACGTTCCCCGGCCGCTGGGATGGCGGGCAGATGTGGGTCGAGGCCGACAGCAGCCAGTCCGATGATGGCGACACGCGCAAGGCCCGCCGCGCCGACGGCGTCAGCAGCATTCTCGTGACGCCGAACGACCTTGCCGCCGCCTGGGCGCTCGACGCCCAGAACCGGCCGATGTTTCCGGTCGTCCCCGGCGGCGATACCCAGCGCGAGATGGCCGTGCGCGTCGGCATCAACATCGCCATGTACGCACTGACCGGCAACTACAAGGCCGATCAGGTGCACGCGCCGGCGCTCATCGAGCGCCTCGGCCAGTAGAGAGTGGAGTTCTAAGACCGGATGACCTGGTCGATCGACATCGCACCCATGGTGCCCACGCCCGTGCTGATCCTGGCGGCGCTCGTCGCGCTCGCGCTCATCGGCGTGCTCTTCTTCCGGCGCACGCGCGGCGCGGCCTTGCGCGCGCTTGCGCTCGCGGCCCTCGTCGCCGCGATCGCCAATCCGTCCTTCCGGCAGGAGGAGCGCGAGGGCCTCAACAACATCGCCGTCGTGCTCGTCGACGAGAGCACCAGTCAGAGCATTGCCGGACGCCCGGCACAAACCGCCGCCATCCGCGCCGATCTCGACGAGAAGCTGAAGCGCCTGCCCGGCCTCGAGGTGAAGTGGATCGACGCCTCTCGCCCAACCGGCGAGCGCACATCCGGCACGCACCTCTTCACGGACCTCAACCGCGCGCTCTCCGAGGTCGCGCCCGACCGTCTCGCCGGCGTGATCATGATCACCGACGGGCAGGTCCACGACATCCCGGCTTCCGTCGCCGCGCTCGGCTTCAACGCGCCCGTGCACGCCCTCATCACCGGACGCCCCGACGAGTTCGACCGGCGCATCGAGGTCATCACCGCACCCAAGTTCGGCATCGTCAACGGTCCGCCGCGCGACATCGAGATCGCCGTGCGCGAGACGGGCAAGAGCGGTCAGGCGAGCCGGCAGGTGAACCTGCGCGTGCGCCGCGAGGGCCGTCCCGACGAGACCATCCGGACGGAGATCGACGCCCGCACGCGCGTCGCCATGCCCTTCCCCACGGCCGGCCAGAACATCGTCGAGATCGAGCTCGATCCCGTCGAGGGCGAGCTGACGCACCTCAACAACCGCGTCGTCATCGCTGCCGAGGGCGTGCGCGAGAACCTGCGCGTGCTCCTCGTCTCGGGTGAGCCGCACGCCGGCGAGCGCGTCTGGCGCAATCTTCTGAAATCCGACGCCGCCGTCGACCTCGTGCACTTCACCATTCTGCGCCCGCCCGAGAAGCAGGACGGCACGCCCATCCAGCAGCTCTCGCTGATCGCCTTCCCGACGCGCGAGCTCTTCTCGGAGAAGATCACGAACTTCGACCTGATCATCTTCGACCGCTATCAGAACCGGGGCATCCTGCCGCCCATCTACTACGACAACATCGCGCGGTACGTCGCCAACGGCGGCGCACTTCTCGTCGCGTCCGGCGACGACTACGCGCAGGCCGCAAGCCTCTTCCGCACCGCATTGGCACCGGTTCTGCCCGCCGCGCCTTCCGGCCGCGTCATCGAGCAGCCCTTCAAGGCCCGCATCACCACCGACGGCCACAAGCATCCCGTGACGCGCAACCTGCCGGGCGTCGGCGACGCCAACCAGGAGCCCGACTGGGGCCGCTGGTTCCGCCAGGTCGAAACGAATGTCATGCGCGGCCGCACGCTCATGAGCGGCGTCGAGCAGCGGCCTCTCCTCGTACTCGACCGTGTCGGCCGTGGACGCGTTGCGCTCCTGCTCTCCGACCATGCCTGGCTCTGGGCGCGCGGCTACGACGGCGGCGGCCCGCACACCGATCTCCTGCGCCGCACCTCGCACTGGCTCATGAAAGAGCCCGATCTCGAGGAAGAACGCCTCATCGCCGACGCACGTGGTCTCAAGCTCACGATCGAGCGGCGCTCGATGGAAGCGAGCGTGCCGGCCGTCAGCGTCCAGTCCCCCGGCGGCGAGACGAGCGAGGTTCAGCTCGAGCCCGCGAGCGACGGCGTCTGGCGCACGACCATCGATGTTCGCCTGCCCGGCCTCTACAAAATGCAGACGAATGGCCCCGCCCCCGAGCGGCGCGTCCTGACCGCCGTCGCGCACGCCGGCCTCGAGGATGCCCGCGAGATGAGCGAGGTCACGGCGACCGACGCCAAGCTGCGCCCGCTCATCAATGCCACGGGCGGCGGCACCTTCTGGACGCGCGGTGGCGGGCTCCTCGCGAGCGCCAGCGATACGGCGGTGGACGTCCCGCGCGTGTCGCTTCTCGCCAACGCCCGCGTTCTTGCGGGCTCCGGCTGGATGGGGCTCAAGGACCGCGAGGCATACGTCACGCGCGGCGTGCGCATTACGCCGATGTTCACCGGCCTCCTGGCGCTTGCAGCCCTCCTCGCCTTCCTCACCCTCGCCTGGTGGCGCGAGGGGCGCTGAGTTGTTTTTATAGTGCCGCGGGCTGCCGGAAAGGGGTGCTTTTCTTCCCCCTCTCCCCGCTCTTGCGGGGAGAGGGTC
>JAEWIJ010000161.1 GCA_023387235.1 Pseudomonadota bacterium | reverse complement strand
AGAAAGCCGGCGACGACGGCCTGTTTGCGCGCCTTATCGGCAGCTTCGCGCACTTTCTGTTCGGCGGCTTGCTTCATGCTCTGCGCCCGAGCGAAGGTTTCATCTACTCGACGCTGGGCATCCGCCTCCGGGAGCCCGGTCTGACGAGAAACGAGCTGGGCAAGATAGTTTCGGTCGTTCGCGGCAAGTGAACCATCTGCAAGCCCAACGACGAAGGTGCGTCCGGCCTCCGCAACAATTGCAGGATCAGGCCTGGTCTGACCTGATGCTGGCGCCGGCGTCCCGGCAGGTGCTGCTTGCGCGCGGAAAAGTGTGTCTGCGACGTAAGATACATTCTCTGCAGAGAGGCTAGAAGCGGCTTCGGCGACGCCCGACGCGGCTTGGCCGACCACATTCGCCGTCGTCCGGGCTGCGGTTCCCGCCGCGAGAGCAAGAAAAACCAACCCCACGGCGGTGCCGAGCGCCCAGACCATGAAGCCGTTCGCACCGGCCCGAAACTCCGCCTCCTGGGGCTCCAGATCCGGCACGTCTGATAAACGGCCGGCCAAATAGCCGCCCACAGCGAAACTCCAAACGTGGACCATGACCATCCAGACCGCAGCCGCAATTGCCAGAGTGATGATGGACAGCCCGGAGTTCCGATGCGCCGATGTCAGTGACAGCCCGACCCCGGTGCCAAACGCGGTGAGCAGTCCGGACAGCGCCGCGGCTGCGACAGCGCCGGCAATAACGGCTCGCCAGTCGACGCCGCTGGTCTTCACAGGTGTTACGATGGTCGCCATCTCTCTTTACCTCAACCCAAGGACCGAAAGGATGGCCATAACGACCACTATCAAGCCGACCAAGTAGATGATGCCGTTCATCGGATGCGCCTCCCCTTGAAGTGGGCCCGTAATGTTTGGCCGTCTGCTGACATCGCTTAAAACGACCTTCAGTGGTAATCGTTCCTCTATTCCCTTAAGATAGCAGCGTTCACTGGGTTTGCTCGGTTTCGGCACTTTGACTGCCGCGAGCGACGCCGTGTTGCTTCGATCGTCCGATCTGCGATTACGGTTGACCGCGGCAGCGGAAAAAGCGTCATTTGCTTGTCCAAAGACGCAGGCTTCCGGCGACGGAGCCTCGCCGGTTGTCCGGAAAGACGCAATACCATCGCGCTCCTTGACGGGCAGCGGTCGCCTTAGCCTATCAGCTAACTATCGAGGTCTACGACATGCTCTCGGGCCCACACCCGGAGCTCTCCGCATTTTTCGATAAAGCTGGCGATATCTGCAGCTTTGATCACTTCCACACAACCTTCATCGAGGTCATCGGCGATTCCCGCCTTCTCGATAAGCGGCATCGCCTCTCGCGAGTAAGCTATGAACTTGCAGTGCGCAAAGGCGTCGCGGACGAAATCTTGGGACGGGGCGTCCTTGGTCAATTGTTCCACGCTCTCTTCCGACGTTAGTATCATAACCGCGTCGAACAGAACCGAAGGGCCCCCGTCGATCTTGTAGTGTGCTTCGACGAGCGTCCCATCGGAAAGCGTGGCGCCCGCAATTTTGGGAGCAACGACCTCGTGGACCGCGGCAGCCTTCTTCACAGCCGTCAGTGCCGCCTTGTAGAGCTTCGCATTCGCGCCATCACTTAAATAAATCCCGAGCTTACGGCCTTCAAAGCGCTCGGGCCCCCGGACGATGATGCTGAGGACGTCGGAAGTTGGAAGATCAATCGGCTTCTTTGCGGACTCCGCCGGTGCAGGCACTTCAATGCCGAGTCCACCTGCCACCGTCATAGCGAGTGTTTCATCGATCACGGCGAGATGTGAGGTCATGCGCTCCCGAATATCGGCACGCTCACACCGACTGAGCTCGAAGACAAGTGCAGCAGCTATGTGCTTCTGCTCAACGGGTGTCTGGCTTCGATAAAAGAGCCGCGCCTGGCTGTAGTGATCCGCAAAGCTTTCGGGCCGCAGCCGCATCTTTGCGCCCTCGGATTCGGTTGCATGGCTTCGGAAGCCACGACTGGGATGCTCACGCGGACCGCCTTCCGCCCCCCAGCTATTCGGCTCGTAATTGGCGCGCCCCTTCGGATTTTGGATCGCCATGTGACCGTCCTGCTGAAAATGCGCGAAGGGGCAGCGCGGGGCATTGACGGGGATGTGCGTAAAGTTTGGGCCCCCAAGACGCTTAATCTGCGTGTCCAGATAGGAGAAGTTCCGTCCCTGCAGCAGTGGGTCATTGCTGAAGTCGATGCCCGGCGGCACATTCTGCGTGCAAAACGCAACCTGTTCGGTCTCCGCGAAAAAGTTGTCGACGAGTTCATCGAGAACGAGCCGTCCTACCACGCGTACCGGAATGATCTCTTCTGGAATGAGCTTGGTTGGGTCGAGAACGTCGAACTCAAAAGAGTCAGCGAACTCTTGGTCGAAGAGCTGCAAGCCGAGCTCCCACTCCGGAAAAGCCCCCGTGCCGATGGCGTTCCATAGATCGCGCCGATGAAAGTCTGGATCGGCACCGTTGATTTTTACGGCCTCGTTCCACATCACCGACTGGAGACCGAGCTTCGGCTTCCAATGGAACTTCACGAATGTCGAGCGATCGTCCGCGTCGAGAAGCCGGAAGGTGTGCACACCAAAGCCTTCCATGAAGCGGAAAGAACGCGGTATCGCCCTGTCCGACATGATCCACATGATCATGTGCATGCTCTCGGGCGTCAGCGAAATGAAGTCCCAGAAATTGTCATGGGCCGACTGCGCCTGCGGGAACGCGCGGTCTGGCGCCGGCTTTACGGCGTGGACGATGTCGGGGAATTTGATCGCGTCCTGAATGAAGAATACTGGAATGTTGTTACCGACTAGATCCCAGTTGCCTTCCTTGGTGTAGAGCTTGACAGCGAAGCCGCGCACGTCGCGTGCAAGGTCGAACGATCCTTTGCTGCCAGCGACGGTCGAGAAGCGCACGAACGCCTCGGTCTTCTCGCCGACGCGCTGAAAAATGTCGGCGCGGGTGATGTCAGCGAGCGATTCGGTCAGCTCAAAGAAGCCGCGCGCACCGTATCCACGAGCGTGCACCACCCGTTCGGGTATGCGCTCGTGATCGAAATGGAAGATCTTCTCTCGGAAATGGAAGTCCTCGAGCAACGTAGGCCCGCGCTGCCCTGCCTTAAGGGAATTCTGATCGTCGGCTACGGGTATTCCCTTCTGTGTTGTAAGGCAGTCAATGTCCGACGCGATCTGATGCGTTTCGCCGCCGGGCCCATTGGCGATCCCCAAATTGCTAGGCTCCTTTCCCTTTCTGCTTTTGCTGGTCCCGCCAGGATTTGTCTGAATGAAAGTCTTGCGACGCGACTCCATCGTTGTTCTCCTCGAGTTGTCGTGAACCGCAACGATCGGTTCGCACCGAAGTTCCTTGGCCGCTGCGTATAGCGAGTGGCCCACGGAGCTGCTCGCTGCCAGCGAGTGTGCTCTCGGCGGATTACCGCAACAGGTAGGCGCCAGTAGCCAGTGCGACTGCCAACACCAGAATGAATGCGAGATAGAACGCTATGGGGCCGCGTGAAGGCGGCGGCGCAAGACGCAACGGCGGACGGGCCTCCGCCTCCATACGTCGTTCCTGAAGCGAAGCTGCGTGGCCGGCGGCTTCATCATCTGTGCCCAATGGAGCAGCCGCCGGATCGATAGAATCCACCTTCTCACGTGTTCTTCCGCCACTGATATCCGCGCGGATGCGGTCCACAGTTGGAGGGGGCGACTGATCTCGGCGCTGGTTCATGCGGAAAGAACACCAGCCATTCTGCTGAGTTCCGACAACCGAACAGCGTGAAGAACGGGCGCTCTGGAGCGCCGGTCGAATAAACCTCCGGAGCCGCTGCCATTTCTTTCCTGACGCCAGGAACGACGGCGCCCGACCACGGGTTATGGCGACACAACCCTTATGCGCAACACGGACACAACCCTTTACGCCAACACAATCGAAGAGGAGGCCGTCATGGGGCTGTTCTCAAAAGATATCCAGACCATGGACGATCTGTTCCTGCACACGCTGCAGGACATCTACTACGCAGAAAACAGAATCGTGAAGTCGTTGCCGGACATGATCGACAACGCCGGCAATGAAGAACTGAAGCGCGGCCTGACGGCTCATCTCCGCGAGACGGAAGGACACGTTCAGCGGCTGGAACAGGTGTTCGAAGCGATCGGCCAATCGCCCCGATCCGTCAACTGCCCGGCCATCGATGGCATCATCGAGGAAGCCGATGAGGTGACTGGAGAAGTCGAGGACACTGACGTTCTCGACGCCGCCATCATCGCTGCCGGCCAAGCTGTCGAACATTACGAGATTACCCGGTACGGATCGCTCATTGCCTGGGCAAAGCAGCTCGGACACACGGATGCAATCCGGCTTCTCGAGCAGACTTTAAGCGAGGAAAAGGCCGCAGATCAGAAACTCACGTCGCTTGCCGAAGGCATGATCAATCAGCGGGCGGCCAGCTGAACTCGATTGTAGGGGTCGCTCCACACTCGGCGTGCTTACAGCAGAGATAGGGCATCGTATGCACAAACTCAGCAAGGAAATGCGCGATTGCATCAATACGTGTCTAGCCTGCTACGCATCGTGCCTTGGTACATCCATGACGCATTGCCTCGAGCAAGGAGGCAAGCATGTCGAGCCTGAGCATTTTCGGTTGATGATGGCCTGCGCAGAAATTTGCCGGGTGTCAGCGCATTTCATGCTGATCGGGACCGAACATCACAAGCACACATGCAGGGAATGCGCCGAAATCTGTACAGAATGCGCGCAAAGCTGCGAGCAACTGGACGGCATGCAGGAGTGCGTGGATATATGCAGGCGTTGCGCGGAGGCCTGCCGGCAAATGGCAGGATAATTACCGACTCGTCGCACCCCCATCACGGCGTGCGGTTGCGCACAAGTGGCGACGCTATCTACGCCCGTTTGTAAGGAGACCACCGACGGCAAGTCCAAGGGCAAGCCCAGCAAACCCACCTCCTACGGAGCGGATTGGAAGCGGGCCTTCCCATCCAGGCGTAAAGCGCCTGGGCATCAGTCCGTAGTCCACAACGGCGGCAATCATCGAGACGGCGGCTGCGGCGCGCACAATACGCGGCGGGCCAGCATGCGGGGCCGTCGCTCGGAGCGCTTCGAACAAGGTCGCCCAGAACACGCATGCGCCATGGTGAGTCGCCAGCCCCGTGCCGCTATGCTTCAAGTCGAGTTCCTTAACGTCACCCGCATTCTCGCCCTGGAGCCAATGGCTCGTCGCATTGATCGGCTGGAGAAATGATGCGCCCTCAGCTCTTGCAAGGAGGCCAAGCACCGCAGCACTGACCGCGCTAGCCACCGTGCCCGAGATCACGGAATTCGTAAGAAGTCGAATAACGTCGGGCATTCAAGACCACCTGCTATCGGCTCGTAGTGAACGGTACTGCGGATTTCGCGGTCGATCCTGCACAGTCAAGAACACAAGACCGAAGGCCACCAGATACAGCGGCCAACCGGTCAATGCGCTCGCCCACCCGCCACGATCAGACGCTGTTGATTTGGCACCTCCGGGCGCGGCTACTGCCGCCTTCGTCGCAGCCGTTACGAGTGGAGCGACGCTCGATGTCGAGAGGCCCATTGCTTCTTCCTCTTCATGGGCCTCGCGCCAGCGAACGATGAGGATAGCCAGCCCGCCGCAGATCGCGAAGCCGGCAGCAAGGATCCAGTACGCATCTCTCGCGCCGAACTGCTCAATGAGGTAGGCGGTGAGCCCTGCAATGGCAAAGCCAGCGGCCAGTACGAAGGGGATCGCGACCGACGCGCGCAATGCGTACTTCGTGGCGATCGAGCCGACCGATGTGGTCAGCCAATTCATGATGCCCTTGAACAATACTACCTCCCGCCAAGCCGGAGATTTCAGCGATATTCCAGGAACGTACGCGCTGACTGTCAGTTCCTAGCCTAGTCGCACTTCAGTCGGAGATGTTCCATGGCTCGGAAAGCGAGGCCTTTGGCGATAGTAACCGGTGCTTCCACGGGTATCGGTTATGAGCTCGCCAAATGCTGTGCAGATGCCGGTTTCGATCTGGTGATTGCAGCCGATGAGGTGGAAATAGAGGCTGTAGCTCCCGACTTCGAGAAGCTCGGTGCGCGTGTCGACGCCGTGAAGGCCGATTTGGCGACGGTCAAAGGCGTTGACCAGCTTTACAAGGTCATCGGCGATCGCCCGGTCGATGCCCTGCTTGCCAATGCCGGGCGCGGTCTCGGCAAAGGCTTCCTCGATCAGGACTTCAATGACATCCTCCATGTAGTGAATACAAACGTCACTGGCACCATCTATCTGATCCATCGCGTGGGTCAGCGCATGCGGGCAAGGGGCGACGGCAAGATCCTTATCGTCGGTTCAATTGCCGGCTTCATCCCTGGGACCTATCAGGCCGTCTACAATGCTACCAAGGCCTTCCTGGACTCGTTCTCGTTCGCTCTCCGCGCGGAGCTTGCCGATAGCGGCGTGACCGTCACGTGCCTCATGCCGGGCGCGACGGAAACCGACTTCTTCGAGCGTGCTGACATGCTCGACACAAAGGTCGGACAGGGCAAGAAGGACAGTCCCGCCGACGTCGCCGCGACGGGCTTCAAAGCCATGATGAATGGTGAGGGCGATGTCGCGAGCGGCTGGCAGAACAAGCTTCAGTCCGCCATCGCGAACATAACGCCCGCATCGGTTCTGGCCGAACAGCACCGCAGAAGCGCGGCGCCGGGATCAGCCAAGCAGTGAAAGGTCGGCGACCATGAAAGCTTTGTGCTGGCACGGAAAAGGGGACGTGCGCTGCGAGACAGTACCGGATCCGAGGATCGAGGACGCACGCGATGCGATCGTCAAAGTGACCGCGTGCGCCATTTGCGGCTCCGACCTCCATCTCTATGACGGTTACATGCCGACAATGAAGGCCGGTGATGTGCTCGGCCACGAAACCATGGGAGAGGTGGTGGAGGTTGGAAAGGGAAACAGTAAACTGAAGGTCGGCGATCGCGTTGTGATTCCGTTCAACATCGCCTGCGGCGACTGCTACTTCTGCAGGAGGCAGCTATGGTCGCTGTGCGACCGCTCCAATCCCAATCGGGCGCAGGCTGCCGAGATCATGGGGCATTCGCCGTCAGGCTTGTTCGGTTACTCCCATCTTTTGGGCGGGTTCGCTGGCGGCCAGGCTGAATACATCCGCGTGCCCTATGCCGACGTTGGACCCATCAAGATCCCAGACGGCATTCCGGACGAGCAGGTACTTTTCCTGTCCGATATCTTTCCGACGGGCTATATGGCGGCGGAAAACGCGGGGATCGAGAAGGGCGACACCGTGGCGGTTTGGGGGTGCGGTCCTGTCGCCCAGTTCACCATCCAGAGCGCCTGGATGCTGGGCGCTGGCCGCGTCATTGCGATCGATCGTGTTCCTGAGCGCCTGGCAATGGCCAGGAAGCATGGGCGCGCAGAGACAATCAATTTCGACAATGAAGACGTTTACGACCGGTTGCAGGAAATGACGAAAGGGCGTGGCCCCGATTGCTGCATCGATGCCGTCGGCACGGAGGCTCACGTCGGTGGCGCTATCGGGTCTGTCGTGGATAAGGTGAAGACGAGTTTGTACCTCGCTACCGACCGGCCTAGCGTCCTTCGCGAGATCATCATGTGCTGCCGGAAGGGCGGTACGATCTCGGTGCCGGGCGTCTATGTCGGGGTCGTCGACAAAATTCCCTTCGGCGCTTTCATGAACAAGGCGCTCACGATGAGGACGGGCCAAACGCACACACACCGCTATCTGGCGCCTTTGCTCGAAAAGGTGCAGTCGGGCCAGATTGATCCCTCGTTCGTCATAACACACCGTGCTGGCCTCGAGGACGGTCCTGAGCTTTACAAGAAATTCAGGGACAAGGAGGATGGCTGCATCAAGGTCGTGATGACGCCTTGAGTTCGCTACGCCCTGTTTGCATGTCGGGCTCATCATGCGCGTGCTAGTCGTCGGCGCGAGCGGCTTGATCGGGTCGGCAATTTCGGCCGCCCTATCGATGGATGGTCATCAGGTAATCGGCGCGACACGCAGCGGTCGTCCATCGGGCTTAGCGCGCGCCATTTCGATCGACATGCGCACTGCGCGGGCAGAGGACTGGTTGCGTCACTTGCAAGGTATTGACATAGTCATCAACTGTGCCGGCGTTCTCCAGGACAGCTCCAGGGATTCAACGAATGCCGCCCATGCAGACGGGCCGGCAGTATTGTTCTCCGCCTGCGAGGCGGCGGGCGTGCGCAAGGTCATCCACTTTTCCGCAATAGGGATGGACCGCGAAACCCCTACCGCGTTCTCGCAAAGCAAGGCCAGGGGAGATGCAGCACTTCAGGCCTCCGATCTCGATTGGGTCATCCTGCGGCCTTCCGTCGTGGTCGGGCAGAGTGCCTATGGGGGAAGTGCCCTGTTTCGCGGGCTGGCGGCCCTTCCCATCCTCCCCGAGCTGAAAGACGCGGGGGAAATCCAGGTCGTTCAGCTTTCGGATGTGGTCGCTACCGTCCGCTTCTTCTTGCAGTCCGACGCGCCGACGCGCTTGGCGCTCGAGTTGGCAGGTCCGGAAAGGCTGGCATTCGCGGAGGTCGTTGGTGAATACCGTGCCTGGTTTGGCTGGCGTCCGGCAAGGCGGATAAGGTTGCCGCAAGGGCTCATGCGTGCGGTTTTCGCCGTGGGAGATTTTGCGGGATGGCTCGGTTGGCGCCCCCCGGTGCGGACTACGGCGCTTATCGAAATGAAGCGAGGGGCGGTCGGGGACCCCAAACCCTGGATGGCCAAGACCGGCATCAAGCCAGCCTCACTGCGAGCATCTTTGATGAGCGTGCCCGCCAGCGTGCAGGAGAAGTGGTTCGCGAAAGTATACCTGCTCAAGCCGGTGATCTTCGCAATCTTCTCGATGTTCTGGATCGCCACAGCGTTCATGTCGCTTGGGCCTGGGTGGGATCTCGGCATTCGCTACATGAATGAAGGCGGCGTCACGGGCTCGTGGGCTGCCGCGACGGTTATCGCGGGTGCGATGGCGGACCTTGCTGTCGGCATCGGTGTTGCGGTTCGCAGGACAACTCGGCCCGCGCTGTATGCAGCATTCGGTCTTTCCCTGGCGTACGTCCTCATCGGAACCTGGCTGGTACCAGACCTTTGGATCGACCCGCTTGGCCCCATGCTGAAGATTTGGCCGATCTTAGCGTTGAACTTGGTGGCGATTGCCATCCTCGAGGATCGCTGATGACCTATCTGGTCCTCAAGTACCTGCACGTCATCGGTGCGTCGGTGCTGCTGGGGACCGGAGCAGGTATTGCGTTCTTCATGCTGCTCGGCCATTTCACGAACAAGGCAGCGGTTATCGCCGCCATCGCCCGCATTGTGGTGATCGCAGATTTTCTTTTCACAGCGACGGCCGTTGTTGTGCAGCCCCTAACCGGTGTGGCGCTGGCTTGGCACATGGGCTGGTCGATCTGGGAAGGATGGCTGTTGCTCTCGATCCTGCTGTATCTGCTGACGGGGGCCTTTTGGCTTCCCGTCGTCTGGATGCAGATGCGAATGCGAGATCTCGCGGCGGAAGCCGCATTCGGGGGCTCCGAGCTACCGCCCGAGTATCACCGCCTCTTTTGGTGGTGGTTTGCGTTTGGCTTTCCGGCATTTGGGGCCGTGCTCGGCATATTCTGGCTTATGATCGCCAAACCGGCGATTGCAATCCTCTGACGACGCTCAGGGAACCGCTCGACTGCCCAAAGCATTTGGCGACTACCAACCGGTGGAGTGCGCCATGGGCCTGTTCAGCAAAGATATTGCGACGTTTGACGACCTCTTCCTCCATGGCCTCCAGGATATTTACTACGCCGAAAATCAGATCCTCAAGGCGCTTCCGAAACTGATCGACGCGGCGACCAATCCGCAGCTCCAGCGCGGCCTCAAGGACCATCTCAAGGAGACTGAAGGGCAGATTGCGCGGCTTCAGCAGATCTTCGAGATGCGCGAGGAAAGTCCGAAAGGCACGAGGTGCCCGGGCATCAACGGTCTCATCAGTGAGGGAGACTCGATCGTTGGCGATGTCTCCGACACACGCGTGCTCGATGCCGCCATTATCGGGTCAGCGCAAGCCGTCGAGCACTATGAGATCACGCGCTATCAGTCGCTCATGGCGTGGGCGAGCGAGATGGGGCGCAAGGACTTCGCCGACATCCTTGGCGAGAACCTGGCCGAAGAAGTTGCCGCCAACGAGCGGCTGAGTTCGCTCGGGCAAAAGGTCGTCAACAAACGAGCCGCAGGCAAGCCCGCCGTTCGTACCACCGCTCGCCGCGGCACACCCAAGAAATCGCACGCCCACAAGGCTGTTCCCAAAAAGCGGGCGCGCAAGAGTGCATGAATTTCAAAGGAGGGACGACATGACGACGCTCGCCGAGGCTCGACCAGACCCGATCCATCGCATGCCAAGCCTGCAGATCCTGGCCAGTGAGCTCGATGAGTTCAAGCGGACTGGACGTCAGCTGCATCTCCTGCATGCGGTGCGCGCCCTGGATGAGGCCCGCATCGAGCTTAGGGAATTCGTGCAACTGCAAGTACGGCCAGAGGCGCCCGCGGCGGCGGAGCCGGAAAATCCTCGATGAACGTCAGCAATGAGCACAGCAAATCGCTCTGGATGGACACCAGCGTCTACGACGACGCTCTCACGTTGCAGAGCGATGAGACGGCCGACGTCATCGTGGTCGGCAGCGGTATTGCGGGCCTGTCCACTGCCTATGAACTGGCAAAGGCCGGGAAGAAAGTGGTCGTCGTCGATCGCGGCCCCATCGGCAAGGGAATGACGTCCCGTACGACCGCACATCTCACGGCGCAATGCGACGATGGATTCGACAAGCTCATCGCCCGGCGTGGCGAGTAACTGGCGAAGCTCTGGTATCAGAGCCAGGCCGCATCGATCGATCGGATCGAAGCCAATCAGAAAGAGCTCGATATTGATTGCGATTTCAGACGAGTCGAAGGCCATCTGTTCTTGGCGCAGGGCATGGATGTGGAGTTTATCGACAAGGAATTCGATGCGACCAGGAAGGTCGGGATGCCCGTCAACCGCGCCAAGGGCGTGCCATTCGCAGATCAGGATGCGACGCCTGCTTTGCACTACCCGGACCAAGCAACCTTTCATCCGCTGAAGTACCTTGCAGGCCTCGCTGAAGCGATAGGCGCAAAGGGCGGGCGATTCTACGCAAACACGATCGCCACCGCCGTCGAGGAGTCGGATGCTGATGTTCGC
Organism: Pseudomonadota bacterium; assembly: GCA_023387235.1. Classification (GTDB taxonomy): domain Bacteria; phylum Pseudomonadota; class Alphaproteobacteria; order Rhizobiales; family Hyphomicrobiaceae. The sequence continues at coordinate 3,341 of JAEWIJ010000161.1, read as the reverse complement.
ATCAAGGCAGGATCTCACACGCTGAGCGGTCAATATGCCGTCGTCGCGACCAACTCGCCGATCAACGACAAGTATGTGATCCACAGCAAGCAGGCGCCGTACCGTACTTACGCCATGGCCTTCGCGCTGCCGAAGGGCAAGCTCGCCGATGGCCTCTATTGGGATACGCTGGAGGCTTATCATTATGTGCGGCTGCAGCCTTGGACGGACCGCAACGACATATTGATCGTCGGTGGTGCCGATCATAAGTCCGGCGAGGCCAATGACGCGGATGCTCGGTTTCTCGCTCTCACGGCATGGATGCGAAATCTGCTGCCTGAGCTCGGCAAGGAACTGCATCGCTGGTCCGGTCAGATCCAGGACACCATCGACTATTGCGCATTCATCGGCTTCAATCCCGGCGACAAGCGAACTTTCATTGCCACAGGCGATTCCGGCCAAGGCATCACGCACGGCACCGTCGCGGGCATCCTCATCAGCGACCTCATCCTCGAAGGGAAATCGCCCTGGCAGGATGTGTACGATCCCGCGCGAAAGCCCTTGAAGGCGGCCGGAACCTTCATCAGCGGGAACCTGACGGCCGCGAAGAACTACGCGGAGTTCGTGGGGCCAGGAGAACTCGACTCCTGGGATCATCTCCAGCCAGGCCAAGGCGCAGTCGTGCGCAAAGGTCTGCAGAAGATCGCCGCCTATCGAGCGCCCAATGGCGAGCTGCTTCTGCGTTCGGCAGCATGCTCTCATCTTGGATGTCATGTTCACTGGAACAGCTTCGAGGAGTGCTGGGATTGTCCGTGCCACGGTTCGCAATTTGCGCCGGATGGCACCGCGCTGAATGGCCCGGCATTCGCACCCCTCAGTGAGTACAAGGAAGGCTGACGCAGAACGCCATGGGGAACGTACTTGTTGCTGCCGTAAATGACTGGCTCCGTCACAGGGACGCTCGTCTTGGCGCGGCCTTGGCCTATTATTCGGTCTTTTCTCTCGGCCCGCTTCTCCTAATCGTCGTGAGCATTGCGGGCTTGTTCTTTGGTCGCGAGGCAGTGTCGACGGCACTCAACGGGCAGCTTCGAGAGCTCCTTGGCCCCGCCGGAAGTCAGGCTGTCGAAGCCATGCTTCAGGGTGGCGGCTCTCAGACCAGTGGCACGCTTGCAGCCTTGATCGGCGTGCTTCTACTACTGGCCGCTGCCCTTGGTGTCGTGGTCCAGCTGAAGGATGCCCTCAACACCATTTGGGAGGCAAAAGAGCCCGAGCACTCAGGCGTGTGGACTTACCTGCGAACCTATCTGATCTCTTTTGCTGGCATTCTGGGGCTAGGGTTTCTTTTAGCCGTATCACTCGTCATCAATACGGCGCTCTCCGGCTTCTCGTCCTGGCTCGGCTCAGGTGAAACCCTGCTTTGGGAAGCGCTGAACTTTGCAATCTCGCTCGCCGTGTTGTCGGCCTTGTTTGCCATGCTGTTCAGATGGTTCCCTGACGCCGACGTGACCTGGCGGCACGCTTGGGCAGGTGGCCTCGTCACTGCACTCCTGTTCAACTTGGGAAAGACCGTAATCTCCTGGTACATCGGCACACAGGGCTTGGAATCGACTTACGGCGCGGCCGCGTCGCTCGTGGTGCTTCTCATTTGGGTCTACTATTCGGCTCAGATCCTGCTGTACGGCGCCGAAGTCACGCACGTGCTGAGCCGGCCGACCGGGCATCAACAGGCTCACGCGGTACATCAGAGATGACGGCTTCAGCAAAAAGCACGATCATGCGTTACTCTGGCTTGGCTTTCGCCGGATGTTTCGCGGGACTTTTGGCGACTGTCCCAATGACCATGGTCATGGTGCATCTTCATCGACAATTGCCGCGAAGGCAGCGTTATGCCTTGCCGCCGCGCATCATTACGGATGGCGTGGCTCAGCGCTCCCCTCTGACCGCACAAGTCCTCCCACAATCTGGGCCCGGCCGGGCGCTGGCTGCGCACTTCTTATTTGGGGCGGCAACGGGAACTTTTTATGGGGTCGGTACGTCCGGTCCGCGGACCAAGCCAGGCCTCGCTTCCGGCGTCGCATATGGACTTGGTGTATGGGCCGCGAGTTATCTCGGCTGGGTTCCAGCTGCAGGCCTGATGCCGGCCGCGACTAAACAGCCGAGCGAGCGAAATGCCATGATGATTGCCGCGCACATCGTGTGGGGAGCGGCGTTAGGTACTGTGACAGCGGCTGTGGCCGCCCTTGCCGGCGCCAGACAGCATTAGATTTCTGGAACAACGACGGGTCGTGCAGCGTTCCAGGTTACCCAACCTGGAGTGCTGTCATGGACAATCTGGACAAGCTATTCGAAGAGACGCTTCGCGACGTCTACTACGCTGAGAAGGCCATTCTGAAGAACCTGCCGAAGATGGCGAGGAAGGCCACATCGGAAAAGCTCCGCTCTGCGTTCGAAGAACATATCGACCAAACTGAAGAGCAGGTCGAGCGTCTCGAGCAGATTTTCGAGATCATCGGCAAGGCGCCGCGCGGGAAGCGCTGCCCGGCCATCGATGGTCTCGCCGAGGAGGCCTCGGAGATCATGCAAGAGGCCGAGGATCGCACGGTCCGCGATGCCGGCATGCTGGCGGCCGCGCAGGCTGTCGAGCACTACGAGATCGCGCGATACGGCACACTGGCCGCCTGGGCCGAGAAACTCGGCATGAAGGATGCGGTCAAGCTCCTAGAGACCACGCTCAAGGAAGAAAAAGAAACCGACATGAAGCTTAGTGAACTGGCCCTGTCGGAGATCAATATCGAAGCCGATTCCGATGGTATAGCCGCCAAGCAATCTCGCGGTACCGGAAAGAAGGGCGGAGCGGAGGCGTCCCACCGTCGGGCATAGCGCCATGTCGCACAAAGCGTCTATTACGGATCTATCGGCCCGCGTTGTGGAAGCAGCGCGGGCTTCTTATGCCAGGATCATCACCGTCGAATCGTGCACGGCCGGCTCATTGTGCACCCTCCTGGCGGATACGCCCGGCGCAGGCGACGTTCTGCTTGGCGGGTTTATCACGTATGCCAAGGCGTGCAAGTCGGACGTTTTGGGCATCCGGCAAGAGTTTATCTCGTCGCACTCGGCAGTCAGCGCCGAGGTAGCCGCCGCCATGGCAAAGGGCGGTCTGTCAAAATGCAGTCCTGCTACGATTGCAATCGCGATCACGTGCGTGGGCGGCCCCGAACCTGATGACGACGGCAATCCAGTTGGCCTCGCGCATCTGGCGGTACAGGTTCGCAATGGCCGCTTGCTCCATCGCCGCCTGCAAATCGAAGAGCAATCCCCGGGCCGCATTCGTGGCGACGTTCTTGCTCAGGCGTTGCACCTCA
>JAEWIJ010000091.1 GCA_023387235.1 Pseudomonadota bacterium | reverse complement strand
ACCCTGCGCCTTGAGCGCCTCCGCTTCATCTGAATCGAAGACGATTTCGCCGGCCGCCGCGCCCGGTGAGGCGGGCAGGCCCGTCGCGATGATGCGCTTCTCGGCATCCGGGTCGATGGTCGGATGGAGGAGCTGATCGAGCGCGCCCGGCTCGATGCGCATGAGCGCTTCCTCGCGCGAGAGAATGCCCTCCTCGGCGAGCTCGACGGCAATGCGGAAGGCAGCGGCCGTCGTGCGCTTGCCGGCGCGCGTCTGGAGCATCCAGAGTTTGCCTTCCTGCACCGTGAACTCGATGTCCTGCATGTCGCGGTAGTGGTGCTCGAGCAGCGCGAAGATGCGCGTGAGATCGGCGAACGTCTCGGGCATGAGCGCTTCGAGCGAGGGAGCATCCTCACCAGCTTCCTTGCGCGCCGCTTCGGTGAGCGGCTGCGGTGTGCGGATTCCTGCGACCACGTCCTCGCCCTGCGCATTGACGAGGAACTCGCCGTAAAGCTGCTTGGCGCCGTTCGAGGGATTGCGCGTGAAGGCAACGCCCGTCGCCGAGGTGGGGCCCATGTTGCCGAACACCATGGCCTGGATATTGACCGCGGTGCCCCAGTTGTCGGGAATATCGTGGAGACGGCGGTAGGTGATCGCGCGCGCATTCTGCCAGGAACCGAACACGGCTTCCACGGCGCCCCAGAGCTGCTCGTTCGTATCCTGCGGGAAGGGCTTGCCGATCGCGTCTTCGATCGCCGCCTTGTACTCGGCGATCACGCTCTTCCAATCCTCGGCGCCGAGATCGGTATCGAGCGAGAAGCCGTTCAGGTTCTTGTGGTTCTCGAGAATGTCCTCGAACACGCTATGGTCCACGCCGAGCACGACATCGGCGTACATCTGGATGAAGCGGCGGTAGCTGTCGTAGGCAAATCGCGTGTTGTTCGATCGCGCGGCGAGCCCTTCGACGGTCTGGTCGTTGAGACCGAGATTGAGGATCGTGTCCATCATGCCCGGCATGGAGGCGCGCGCACCCGAGCGCACCGAGACGAGGAGCGGCGCCTCCGGATCGCCGAACGTCGCCCCGACGCCGCGCCCGATCTCCGCGATGGCGGCGAGGACTGCCGCTTGCACATCCTCGGGGATCTTGCCGCCATTGGAATTGTAGGCCGTGCAGACTTCGGTCGTGATCGTGCAGCCGGGCGGCACCGGCAGACCGAGCGCCGACATCTCCGCGAGATTGGCGCCCTTGCCGCCGAGCAGGGCTTTCATGTCGGCTTTGCCGTCCGTCCGCGAGGGTCCGAACTGATAGACGTGGCGGCGGGTCGTTGGGGCGGTCGTCGTCATCGGAATAGGCTCCACTTCCGGCGCAAGCGGAATTGTTGCGCGCATGGCTTATCAGGCCGGCGGGTGCGGGAAAAGTCGGAGGTGATGTATTGTGCAACGCAGTCCGCCTATCCGCGGTTGCAAGGTCCGTTCCATCCCGCTTGACGGCCTCGAAAGGCCGCCCGATAGACTGGCTGAAACGCCGCCGACGTCGACAGACAGGGATGTACAAGTATGAGTGACCAGCTCCGCGATGTTCTGAAAAAGCTCGATGCCGGCCAGCAGGCGGCGCTGGATCGGCTCTTCGATTTTCTGCGCATTCCCTCGATCTCGACCGATCCGGCCTACAAGGCAGACTGCCAGCAAGCGGCCGAGTGGTGCGCGAAGGAGTTGTCGGACATCGGCTTCGTATCATCGAAAGTCGTGCCGACCACCGGTCACCCGATGGTCGTTGCGCACGACCGGGCAAAAGTGCCGGCGGGAATGCCGCATGTGCTCTTCTATGGCCACTACGACGTGCAGCCGCCCGATCCGCTCGATCTCTGGAAGACGCCGCCCTTCGAGCCGCGCATCGCGAGCGAGAAAGGCAATGGCAAGGTCATCATCGCGCGCGGCGCGGAGGACAACAAAGGTCAGCTCATGACCTTCCTCGAGGCCGCGCGCGCCTGGAAGTCGGTTGCGGGCGAGCTGCCGGTTGCGGTGACGGTGCTGCTCGAAGGCGAGGAGGAGTGCGGCTCGCCTTCGCTGCCGGGCTTTCTCGCCAAGCACAGCAAGGAAGTGACGCGCGATCTCGCGCTCGTCTGCGACACCGGTCAGTGGGACAAGGATACGCCGTCGATCACGACGCAGCTCCGCGGCATGGCGGCCGGTGAGCTCGTCATCACCGCCGCGAAGCGCGATCTCCATTCCGGTCTCTACGGCGGTGCCGCCGCCAATCCGATCCGCGTGCTCACGCAGATCTGCGGCGCCATGCACAAAAACGGCAAGGTGCAGATTGCCGGTTTCTATGACGGCATCGTCAAGCCGACGGCGAAGCAACTCAAGCAGTGGAAATCACTCGGCTTCGACGACGCGGCTTTCCTCGGCGGGGTCGGTCTCTCGGTGCCCGCGGGCGAGCCCGGCTATTCGGTCATGGAACAGACGTGGTCGCGCCCGACGCTCGAGTTCAACGGCATTTCCGGCGGCTATCAGGGCGTCGGCACGAAGACCGTCATTCCTTCCAAGGCGTCAGTGAAGATTACTTGCCGTCTTGTTCCCGGACAGGACCCGAAGAAGGTCATCGCCGGCATCAAGGCCTTCGTCGAGGCACGCCTGCCGGCCGATTGCACGTATGATTTCTCGGCCCGCCCCGGCAGCCCCGCGATCGCCTTCGACACGACCGCGCCCTACATCGAGAAGGCGGCAAAGGCACTCGGCGAGGAGTGGGGAAAACCGGCGCCGCTGATCGCGCTCGGCGGCTCGATCCCGATCGTGCAGTCGTTCCGCGATGATCTCGGCATGGACAGCCTGCTCGTCGGCTTCGGTCTCGAGGACGACCGCATTCACTCGCCGAACGAGAAATACAACCTGACCTCGTTCCGGAAGGGTGCGCGAAGCTGGGCGCGCATTCTGGCGGCGCTGGCGTAGCTGGCTGGCAGCGGACCTGGGATAAGCAACCTCAAGCCTGTGCACGGCCCGCCGGAAGGCAGGCCTGTGGAGAACTTGTGGATGCGAATCACTCGGAGGTGATTCGCCCATTCGATCCGATGGCGGATTGGTGGCGTTGATCCGAATTCATTAAGGCAATCAGTCACATTGCTGTTATGGGCAACACGGGTTGTGTATTGATCACGATCGAGATCAACAGTGCGAATTCGGGTCGCCATTAAGTTGACGTTTGCCAAGTGCAAGCACTATCTGGTGTCAATCCGCTCGTATTTCGGCCTGCCCACGCGACGTGGGCATTCGATCGGGTGACAATGAACCAAGGCGCGGGATGCAGCGTTAATCCGCCACTTGGGACCAGAATGGGGGTTAAAAGAAATGTCTCGTGCTTCCCTAATCAAGAGTGTGATGGCTGCTGCCTTGGCGCTTGTCGTGGCCGCGCCGGCTGTTCAGGCGGCTGATCTCGGCGGCCGTACTTCCTACAAGGACGAGCCCGACTACGGCCCGCCGCGCTATCTGTGGACAGGCCTCTATGTTGGTCTGCAGGCAGGCTACGGCTGGGCCGACGCATTCCAGTTCAACGGCGGCGGCACCTTCTTCTCGCGGGAAGCCGACGGCTTCATCGGCGGCGGCACGCTCGGCTACAACTTCCAGCGCGGCAACGTCGTCTGGGGCATCGAGACGGACTTCTCCGGCTCCAACATCGAAGCCAAGGGTGACTGCGGCGTAGTCGACGACTGCAAGACCAAGATGGACTGGCTCTTCACGCTGCGCGGCCGCGTCGGCCTGGATATGAATGGCTGGATGCCCTACATCACGGGCGGTCTCGCCGTCGCTGACATCTCGGCGGACAACGGCATTACGTCGGGTAGCGACACGGTGACCGGCTGGACGGTCGGCGGTGGTCTCGAGGTCAAGCTGGATCGCGCCTGGAGCCTGAAGGGCGAGTACCTCTACGTCGACGTCGGCGACAGCTTCGGCACGGGCGGCACCAACCGCGCGACGCTCGAGGACATGCACATCGTCCGCGCGGGCGTGAACTACAAGTTCTGATCTGACGCGACGGCCGGCGCCCAACGGCCTGATATCAGCACAACGCCCGCCGGATGTTCCGGCGGGCGTTTTGTTTTGCGGAGGTCACAGCCTCAGGCCGAGAGATGCTTCACCTTCGGCAGCACTTCCTTGGCGAGCAGCTCGAGCGAGCGCCGCCAAGCCTGCGGATTGTCGATGTAGTCGAACCCGAACACGAGCAGGTTTCCGAAGCCGCCGACATCGTTGTGGATCTTCTCGATCTTCTCGGCGACCGTCGCGGGCGAACCGATGATCCAGTTGTGCTTGGCGCAGTATTCCGGCGTCACATCGCTGTCGGGCACGTTCTGGTCGTGCTTGAGGTAGGGCAGGAAGTCGAAGTTCGCGAGGAGCGGCAGGAAGTACTCGCGCATCATGCGGCCCATGTGCAAGCCGACCGACAGGCGCTCGGCCTCCGCATCCGTCTCCGCGACGAACACCTCGCGCACCATGCGCCAGTCGCGCCGGTTCGGCTTGCGGCCCGTCTTGGCGGCGCCTGCCTCGACGGACTCCCAGTGGCTCGACACGTAGGCCGGGTTCAGGTTGAGGCTCATCGGAATGTAGCCGCGCTCGCCAGCGAGCTTCAGCGTGTCCGAGCCCTTCGAAAGTCCGGCAACGCCGATCGGCGGGAACGGCTTTTGCAGCGGCTTGATGTGCGGCTTGAGAAAACCATACATCGTGTCGGGGTTCTTCACCGTCCAGAACTTGCCGACGTACTCGAAGGGCTCGTTCGTCGACCACATCTTGAGGATGATCTCGAGCGCCTCGCGCGTCATGTCACGATTGACGCCGCTCGTGCCGTCGACGTTGAACATTTCCCAGTCGCTCGGCAGGCCCGAGGCGGCGACGCCGAAGTTCAGGCGCCCGCCGGAAATGTGGTCGAGCATGGCGACGCGGTTCGCGAGCTCGGCGGGGTGATGGTACGGCAGGAGAAAGCCGCCAGGCCCGAGGCGGATGTTCTTGGTCTGCATGAGCGCCTGCGCGACGACGAGGTCGGGCGAGGGATGCGGCTCCCATGGCGCGGTGTGGTGCTCGCCGATCCACGCTTCCTTGTAGCCGAGCTCGTCGAGCCAGCGGATCACCTGCAGCTCCCACTCGTGGCCGTCCTTGAGCGGTCTCTCGGGCGGATGCGACGGCATCGTGAAATAGCCGAGTTCCATACGGTTCCTCCAATGGATCTATCGTTCGCGGCGGTTGCTCGCAGCGACTGTTGGCTCGGCGGCGGCAGCGTGTCTGTCGTCCGCGCGGGCAGGTGCCGGCTCGCGGCGCTCACAGTCTGCATCAGACTTGGGCGGATTGACTATCCGGGTTCTTCGCCGTGCGATGCCTAATCGTCATCGGATCTATGCAGCGGGCGCCGGACTGGATCGAGGGTGGTCCCTCACGCGCAGCGGGGCATCGCGGCGCGCGTTGGCAGCGAAATCGCTGTTCGGGCGAGCAGGCGCGGCCCGAGCGTGCCGAGAACGCGCGCGGCAGCCTCGGCGAGCAGGCTTTCGGCCTGCGCCATGGCGTCGGCGAGTGGCATTGGTCGCGTGGCGATGGTCTCAAAGGCACTAATGCCGTGCGCAAGATTGATCTCGGCGCCCTCGCCGAGGCTTCCGGCGAGCGCGATCACGGGAATGCCGAGCGCGCGGGCGCGGCGTCCGACCTCGGCCGGGACCTTGCCGAAAGGCGTCTGGCCGTCGAGGCGGCCCTCGGCGGTGATCACGAGATCGGCCATGGGAAGCAGGCGGCTGAAGCTCGTATGCGGCATGACGATGTCATAGCGGGGGTGGAGCCTCGCGCCGCACATCGCCGCAAGCCCGGCGCCGATGCCGCCCGATGCACCTGCCCCCGCCAGGGCGGCAGCATCGACGCCGGTTGCCGCCTCGAGGCGCGCCACGTAGTTCGCAAGCGCGCGCTCGAGAACGACAATCTGTTCCGGTCTTGCGCCCTTCTGCGGTCCATAGACCCGCGTTACGCCATGCGGCCCGAGGAGCGCATTGTGCGGGTTCACCGCGGCGTCGATGCGAACACGCGCAAGACGCGGGTCGAGTGCGGCGAGATCGATGCGGGCGATGTCGGCGAGCGCCGCACAGCCGCGGCCCGTCTCGCGGCCATGGGCATCGAGAAGCCGCGCGCCCAGCGCCTGGATCATGCCGGCGCCGCCGTCGTTCACGCCGCTGTCGCCACAGCCGACGATGATCCGCTCGGCGCCGCGGTCCAGCGCGGCACCGATGAGCTCGCCGACGCCGTAGCTGGTCGTCCGTGCGGGATCGCGCTGAGCTTGAGGGACGAGCCCGAGCCCCGCAGCGGCGGCGATCTCGATCACGGCCGTGCGGATGGCCGCCTGTCCGAGAAAGCCGATTTGCGCCGTGATCGCCGCGCCGGTCGGCCCGGTGACGGTGACGCTCTCCAACGCGCCGTTTGTCGCCTGGATGAGCGCGTTCGTGAAACCCTCGCCGCCATCAGCGATCGGGGTCTTGAGAATGCGCGCCGTCGGCCATGCGCGGCGCACGCCGCGGGCTATGGCGTCCGCGGTCTCATGTGCGGACAGGCATTCCTTGAGGCCGCTCGGGGCAATGAGGACAGTGAGAGACATGGCGGGTGCCTGTTCCGGTCTGATGATCGCTCGTGTCATCAGGAAACGCCTGCGCCGACCAGCTATTCCCCGCTTCTCCGCAGATCGTCTGCGGCGCTCAGCGCCATGCACCGGCAATCAGCCGCTGCTCTTCGTCGGCGGTCATGGCGCTGCTCGCACCGAGGAGCGCAAGCAGGCCATCGAGCGCATCCTTCTCAGCCGTGCCGGAGGGCACGAAGGTGCTGCCGTGCGAGACCGGCGCCGAGGCGATGCGCGCCATGCCCTCGACAATCCAGGTGCCGCTTGCAGGATCGCGGCAGGCCGCGCCGGCGAGCGTCGCCTGCATGTTGGCATCGAGCACTTCGATCTCGCGACAGATGCGTTCGTCGCGGTCGCGGAAGGTGGCGACGACCATCAGATGTCCGCCGCCTTTTGCGGCACCCTTCGCCTGGGCAACAGGAACACCGCTTGCCTTCGTCTCCAGCAGCACGGCCAGCGGCCTCGCCGACGGCACCGGGCCGAGCGCGATCGATTGCGCGCCGGGAAGATCTCTTGGAAAAAACATCGCGGCTGCGGCAATGAGCAGAACCACGCTTGCGGCAAGCGGCAGGAGCGCGCGCCAGATCTGAGATCGCGGCTTTCTGGCCTGCATGATGTCCACGACGTTCGCCGTGCGCGTTTCGTCGCTGAGAAAAGCGCGGACAATGCTGTCCGGTACGGCTTCCGTGATGATCTCCGCATAGGCGGCGCGGGCACGTTCGGCCGTGCGCCTGAACTCGGCGACGATCGCCCGTGCCTCGGTGTCGTGCTCGATGGCGGCTGCTACGCGCGCGGCCTCGGCATCGGGAAGCGCGCCGTCGGCGTAGGCCATGAGCATCTCGTCCGAGAGGCGGGTCATTGCGGTACTCCTCGTGAGTTCGCGGCACCGGGCGCTGGGGCATCGAGTGCGCGGGCGAGCTTGCGGCGCGCGCGAGAGAGGCGGCTCATGACTGTGCCGATCGGCACGCCCAGCACGTCGGCGGCCTCCTGGTAGGAGAGGCCGTCGATCGTGACGAGCGCCAGTACCTCGCGCTGCTCATCGGGGAGCGCCGCGATCTCGTTGCGCACGATCGCGAGGTCCGCGCGCGCCGCCGTCTGCTCGTGAATGCGCGCATCGCTCGGGATGCTCTCGAGGAGCTCGGTCGTCAGATCAGCGTGCTGTCGCCGCTGCTGTCGCCGTATGTGATCGATGAAGGTCGTCCGCACGATCTGAAACATCCAGCTGTCGAGCCGTGTCCCGGGCATGAACTGGTCGAGACGGCCAAGGGCCTTCTCGCAGGCCGACTGCAGCACGTCGTCGGCCGCGTCGCGCGAGCCGGCAAGCGCCAGCGCAAAGCGCCTGAGACGCGGCAGCAGCGCAACGATCTGATGGCGAATATCGGCGTCGGTGGCGGTCATCCGGTCTCGCGATCGCTGCCCCTCGGGAATAAGAACGCTGGCGGCGGCGTTCCATTCCCGACAGTATTCGAGAAACGTCCAAACGTCGGTGGGACGAACGGCTGAGGACGTCCGACGCCAACGCGAAGAGGAATGAATTCTTGCGCGATTTCAACTGGTTTCAGGTGCTCCTCGTGGCACTGATCCTCTCCCTTGCCGTGCCCGTGGCCGCACCCGGCCTGCTTCCGGATGGCGTCGCCCACGCCGACGATGACGATGACGATGATGACGACGACGACGACGATGACGATGACGACCGGCCACGTCGCCGCGCCGAGCTCGTCATCATCGGTCTCGACGATGCGGCGCGGGCACGCCTCGCGGCACAGGGTTTTCGTGTCGCGCGGGAAGTGCCGTCAGGGCTCATGCGCGGTTCGGTCTCGCGCGTGGAGGGGCCGCCGGGCCGCTCGGCCGCATCGGCGCTGCAACTCATGCGCAGGCTCGCTCCTGGAGCGCTCGCGGCACGCAATGATCTTTTTCGCCGCTTCGCGCTCAGCCGTTATCGCCCGACCGGCGAACTCTGCCGCGAGCGCTGCGAGCACTTCGAGATCACGGCTTGGCAGCCCGCGCTGATGGCCTGTGCGATCGCGCCACGCATCGGTGTGATCGATACGCGCGTCGATACCAGCCACCCGAGCCTTGCCGGCGCACAACTGACGACGACGACCGTGCGCCGCCAGGATCGGCGCCCCTCTGACGTCGCGCACGGAACGGGTGTGGTGAGCCTGCTCGTCGGTCAACCGGGCACGCCAATTGTCGGGGTGTTGCCGCGCGCCCGCGTGCTGGCCGTGGATGCCTTTCATCGTGCGGGCAACGGAGATGCCGCCGACGTCTTCGATCTTGTCGCGGCGCTCGATTGGCTCGTGGCGCAAGGCGCGCGCGTGATCAACCTGAGCTTCAGCGGGCCGGCCAATCCGGTCATGGCCGATGCGGTGGCGCGCGTCGCCGCCGGCGGCGTGAGCATGGTCGCGGCAGCAGGACGCCCGGATGGCGGCGGCTCGGGTTATCCGTCGCGTTACGATGGCGTGCTCGCGGTGTCCGCGGTCGACGTGCGGATGCGGCCATCACGTCTCTCGAGCCGCGGCGCGCATATCGACTTCGCAGCGCCGGGGGTTGGCGTGATTGTCGCGTCGGCGCGCGGCGGCCATAGCCGCGTCGATGGCACGTCCTTCGCGGCGCCATTCGTTTCTGCGGCGTTGGCGCTGAGCCTCGGCGACAAAGGAAGCCACGCCGATGCGGCGGATCGCCTTCGAGCCCGCGCGAAGGATCTTGGTGCGCCAGGACGCGATGCGATCTTCGGCTGGGGCCTCGTGCAGTTCGAAGCGCCGCCCGGCTGCTGAAGGCGAAAAAGCGAAAGCCCCGTCACGCAGTGCGTGAAGCGGGGCCCTTCATCTCTTCCGATTCATGCCCAGCGACGCCGGGCTGATTTTACGAGGCGTGACCTCGTTGGATTTGGTCAGATTGTGATTGAGTTCGGCTTGGTCTGATCAGGCTGCGCCACCAAACCGTGCCTTCGCCCTTCGGCTCCGGCCTGTGTCCTTCTGCGGTGGTTCCATTCAACCTCCACGCGCTATTGGCACACGCGACGATTACGATGACCGGGGAGCGCTTTCTGGCCGGGCACATCTGCCATCAGCTCTACGCGCCGCGATGCTTCGATCGTCACCTCTTCATCTTGGCCTCTCCAGGCTGACTGTCAAGGGTGGCGCGGCGCGCTGCATCATGAAGTGATCGCCGTCAACGGATCGCGCATTGCCGCGTCCGGGTTTTCCCCGACGCCCGCCAAATCGTTCCGGGAACCGTCGATCCGGATTGTGCGTTCCTTCGGCTCCGGTTGGAATTCAAGAGGAGAAATCGATGTCAGTAATTCTCAAGGCTTTGGCGGCTGCGGGTCTGCTCGCATCGGCCACGACCTTGGCGGCGGCTGCGCCGGCGCAGCCGAGCTCGATGCCGGGCGGCGTCAGCTCAAATTTGATCCAGGTCCATGGCGATCATCGTGATTGCCGCCGTGACAGGCGTGGCTGGCACCGCCACAACCGCTGGGGTGAGCGCAGGGCTTGCCGCCGCTGGGATGGCCGGGGCCGTCGACCTAATGCGTGTGTGCAGGTCGGACCCATCTGGTATTGCGATTACTGATCTCGACCATCGAGGATCACTCGATGTGCCCCGGCCTCATGCGAGACCGGGGCATTTTAATTTGAGCTGATGCACGCGGAAAGCCGCGTACGTCTCGCGTCGGGGATCGGCCATTGGGGAATCAGGGAAATCCCGGATGGCCGCGTGGGCACGATCGCGGAGAATAATCCCCACTTCTGTCCGGGACGCTTGGGCGACGGTGAGCGCTCGCGTTCTTTCCATGGCTCCAAGGAGCGCAACATGCGTGCGTTGGTCTATCTGGCGGCAGTGGTTATCTCCGCAGCGGGTGCCGCTGCCCCATCCGAGGCCCAGCAAGGCACGAAGCGTCAGACCTACGACGCGACCCTGCTCGATGAGACTGCGCGCGTAAAGGAATGCATGAAGCAGTGGGACCGCTCCACGCACATGACGCGGAAGGAGTGGGAAGTTACGTGCCGCCGTGTTGCAAAAGAGCGCGTCAAGTATCTGCGCGAGCAGGGCTATGGCGCCGAGCGCAAGAAGTCGCCGGCGCGCGGAAAGTCCTCTCAGATGTGAGGACGCGCTCGCGATTTGCGAAACGCGAAGGCGCGCATGCCCGCACGTCGCGCGGCCGAGCTAGTAATTCTTGCGCGGCCAAGCGTTCTGCAGCTGGTAGCTCTTCGCCTTGCCGCCCTTTTTGCCGGTCGACGACTTCAGGCCCTTTGACTTCGGTTTTTGCACGCCGTCGATCGAGATGCCGAAACGGCTTGCCGCGATCGGTCGATCGTTCTGCTTGCTCTGAGCCACCGCAAGATCGGGCGTTGTGATGAACGCAGCGGCGATGATGACCGCAAGGTTTCGTGCCATCGTCCTCCTCCTCTGGCCAACCGCCGTACCATCGCATCGCACGGCGGAAAGGCAAGGCGGGCCTGGTCGGCTGTTTGGGAGAAGCCGATAAGCCAAGGCGGACCACGGCAAGTCTGTGTTCTTGGCTCGTGGCTCTAACGAGGGTTGATGGCTCAGCTTGGCGACAACCAAGCGCCTGCTTTCTTGCCGAAGCCTAAATCGATCATTCACGGAGCAGGGAACCATTTGGTCTCGAGGCAGCTTCTCCCGTCATGCAGCGAGAACTCCTTCCTGAAATTGTCCGCGTAACGGTTCGACGGGAGCCGAGTGGCGTGTTCGTTGCGCTCAGTCCCGATCTTCCTGGGCCGATCGCTGTCGAGCTCGACGCCGAGAAGCTTTCGGTCGCGGTGCCGGAGCGCATTCAGGCCTGGTTTGCAGCAGAGGGCCACATGGTCTGCGTCACCAAGGGCGAAGGCCGAGCCGTTGCGCTTTCCTCCTGGAATGTCGTGCCCATGAAAGCTCCTGGCGGCCCGGTCCCAAGCCACTACTAGTTGGAGCCACGCGACCTCTGCCTGCTAAAGCCCGGGTGGCTCGACGACGCGCCGATAGAGATGCCAGCTCGCATGGCCGAGGATCGGCATCACGACGGCGAGCCCGACGAGCAGCGGCAACGAGCCGATCAGCAATCCGCCGGCGATGGTCGCGGCCCAGCACATCATGACGAGCGGATTTGCGGCTACGGCCTTGAGGGACGTGGTGACGGCGACCGCCACTCCAACGTCCCGCTCGAGCAGCAACGGGAAAGACACCACGCTCATCACAAAGACGAACGCCGCAAAGGCAGCACCGACGAGATTGCCGGCTACGATCAGGTCACGGCCGGAGTCCGTTGTCAGTACCTTGGACATGAAAGCGCTGAGCGTTTCGGGCTCGTGGCCGCCAAAGGTTGCCACGTAGATACCGTGCGCGACCGCGATCCAGGTCAGGAACACGACAATCAGGAGCAGCCCGAGCAGAAGGATCGGACCGAGAGACGGCGAGTGCAGGACATCGAAGGCATGTCGCCACGACGTATCGAGATGCATCTCGCGGCGGCGGCTCAGCTCATAAAGTCCGATCGCGGCGAACGGGCCCAGCAGGGCAAATCCGGTTGCCAGCGGATAGAGCAAAGCCAGAAGGTCGAGCCCGGCGGTGGCAAACCAGAGGCTCACGCCGGCAATGGGATAGATCAGGCTGAGGAAGACCACGTGCGTCGGCATGGCTAGGAAGTCTGAAAGGCCGTTGGCCAGCGCTTGTCGCAAATCGTGGAACCCGATCGTGCGCACCACCGGCAGCTCATCCGTGCGTGCCAGTGGCATGATCATGTCGTCGGTGGACATCTGGACCTCCTGATTGGTCCGGGCCCTCTTGTCTCTCGAGATGTGTCCCCGAGGCGGCAACGCTCGTATGTCCCTGGAGGTTGCGAGGGGAGCCATGCCGGGCCTCAGCTCGGCGAGAGTCCCGCCCGGCCAAGCCGGGCACAGCAGGGCCTTTCGGCGGGCGAGCGCCTCGAGGCGGCAGATGCCAGCGGAGCATCTGGAAGGTATTGATGCGGCAGAGAATTGAGAGCGGCGGAAAATGTGGCTGGGGGACTAGGATTCGAACCTAGACAGGCAGAGTCAGAGTCTGCAGTCCTACCATTAGACGATCCCCCAACAGGCGCCGGTCGGGCCGGCGCGCCGGGAGGCCCCTCTTATCAAGCACCGCCCTGGGGCGCAAGCCTGTCAGGCGTCGTCCAATCCCGTGGAGGCCTGGCGCCCCAGCGTCAGGCTCACCCAGCCGTTCAGCCGGTCCGTGCGGACGCGCGCGAACCCCGCCGCATGATAGGCCGCCAGCACGGCCGCCGCCTGCGACTGCAGGATGCCCGAGAGCACCACGATGCCGCGCGGCGGGATCACGCCCGCCAGTCTTTGTGCCATGCTGATCAGCGGCTCGGCGAGGATGTTCGCAATGACCAGATCGAACGGCGCGCGACGGCGAAGGGCCGGATGGTCGAGGCCCAGCGCCGGCACGACGGCAATCCGGCCGGCAAGTCCATTCTTGCGCACGTTCTCGCGCGCGACGCGCACCGCTTCGGGATCGAAGTCGCTGGCGATGATGGCTGCCTTCGGCAGCACGCGCGCGGCCGCAATCGCCAGCACACCTGAGCCGCAGCCGAGATCGAGCACGCGCCGGAATTGCCGGTTGCGCGTCAGGCGATCGATTGCCAGCAGGCAGCCGAGCGTCGTTGCATGATGCGCCGTGCCGAAGGCCTCGCCCGCATCGATCTCGATGGCATCGCGCTTCAACCGCCCGATGGCGCGATCATGACTGCCGTGCACGAGAAAACGTCCGGCAGCGACCGGGGGTAGGCCGGCCTGGCTGACGGCAACCCAGTTCTCGTCTGGAACAGGCTCGACCACGATATGGGCGCTGCGGATGTCGGCGTCGTCGATGAGCGCGGAGATATCGGCGGCGTCGACCGCGTCCTCGAAATAGGCATACACATCCCAGCCATCGCCGGGCGCTTCGAACAGGCTCACGGCGAGCGGCGTCAGTGTCACCGACTCTTCGATGAGCGCCGCGATCGTGCGCGCCGCGCTCGTGTCGTCGACCGTAATGCGAGCGCGGTGCATGGAATGAGGCTCGTGGCTGGTTGCGGCAGGCGGTGTAGCCCGATTGCGCGCGTGGCGCACGCGGAAACGGATCGCGCCTGCGGCGCGAGCGGGGCTTTCGCCCCACGCCCCAATCGGGGGACACCCCCGAACCCCCGTCTTTTATGGATTTGGAGCGCGCCGCGACCGCGACTTCTCCCCGTCCTTACGGCGAGAAGGTTAGGAT
>JAEWIJ010000276.1 GCA_023387235.1 Pseudomonadota bacterium | reverse complement strand
GTGCACGCCGGAACGCTTGCCGACATGTGGCACGTCTCGATCGAGATCGCGAAGCGCTCGGGCGGAGATCCAGGCTATCCGGGCCTGTTTGGCGGCCCGAACCTGCGGGCGGCGACGCGGCCGACGCGCCTGATCGTCATGGAGGCGCAGGGCTGGCCGCAGCTGGACGACCAGACGCGCGCGGCATTCGAGGCGCTGCTCGCCGAGCTCCGCCACGCCGGCATCGAGATCATCCGCAGGACCGACAATCCGCTTGTCGAGGCCTTCGAGCAGGCGGTCGGCGAATGCCTGGAGATCGCCCGCGATGTCTGTGCCTACGAGATGCGCTGGACGTTGGAGAATTTGGTCGAGCGCTACGGCGGCGGCCTGAGCGACAGCCTGACGTCGCGGCTCGAGATCGCGCGCCGGATGACGCTCGACGAGTATCGCGTGGTGCTGGCAAAGCGGGATACGGCGCGCCGCGTTCACGCCGCGGTGGCCGAGATCGGGGACGCGCTGATCGCGCCGGCCTCGATCGGTCCGGCGCCGCGTCTGGACAACAAGGGTGTCGACTCAGGCGTCGAGCACACGACGGGACTGCCGTCGTACAATGCGGTCACCTCCGTGCTCGGCGCACCCACCATCACGGTGCCGCTGATGGCGGTCGGCGGACTGCCGGTCGGTGTGCAGGTCGTCGGTCCGCTGCACGGCGATGACCGTCTGTCCGGCATCGCGCGCTGGATCAGCGAGAACATCGCGCCGCAAGTCGTGTGATGCGCAGCACCGCATGGAGATCGGGCATATCCTGCTCATCCTTCGGTCGTGCATCCGTTTTGTGTTGCAAGCGACCAATCGCTGCGGTCTAATGAATTTGAAATTCGATCGTATTGCATTGCGATAGATCGAATTTGGGGTGCCTTACAGCTTCCAGCAGTGGATTCATCGGAGAGGCTTCATGTTCAGTCGCAGGCAGGTTCTCAAGGTCGGCGCCGCGGGCGTCATGTCTCCGGCGCTGCTGCGTCAGGCATGGGCGCAGGAAGTGATCGAGGTCGGCAGTCTCGTCTCTCTTTCGGGGACGTTCGCCAGCATTGGCGAGCAGGTCGACATTGGCAGCCGCGTCGCGTTCGAGCACTACAAGACGGCGGCGGGCCGGCCGCTGCGCTATGTGCAGCTCGACGACCAGGGCGATCCAGGGCGTGCGGTGCGCCTGACGCAGGACGCCATTCGTGATCGCGGCATCCGCTACTTCATGAATTGCACGAACAGCGCGATCGCGCTCGCCGTCGCGAAGGAGGTCGCGCGCGGGGGCGGCATCTACATCAACCAGGCCGGCGCCGACGAGATGACCGGCTCGCAGTGCAACAAGAATACGTTCCGCTGGCCGGTCGCCACGTACAGCGCGATCAACACGACCGTGCGTCCATTCATGAAGGCCAATCCGAAAGCGAAGCGCTGGTACACGATCACCGGCAAGTACGTGTTCGGCGACAGCCTGCTGAAGAACCTCAAGGACACTCTGGCGGATGTCGGCGGCGAGCACGTCGGCAACAGCTATCATTCGCTGAGCGATCGCGAGTACAGCGGCTTCATCACCGCGGCCATCGCCGCGCAGCCGGATGTTCTCTGCATCTGCAATTTCGGCAGCCAGACGATCGACGTGCTGCGCCAGGCCGTCAGCTTCGGCATGAAGCGCAACACGAAGATCCTGGTCGTGTGGTCGACCGGGCTCGATCAGTTCCAGTCCTGGGGCCCCGATATTTGCGACGGCGTGTATTTCGGTGCAAACTACTGGCACGGCGTCGACACGCCCGGAAATCGCGCCATGTCGAGCGTCATTCGCGACAAGCTCAAGGTGACGCCGAGCTATCTTCTGGCGGCGGGCTGGGCGTGCACGCAGGCGATCGTCGAGGCGATCAACAAGGCGGGGACGGCGGACGTGCCGGCCGTGATCAAGGCGTTCGAGACGCTGAGCTACGAGGGCGTGACGGGCGTCGAGAAGGTTCGCGCGGAGGATCATCAGATCCTCAAGGACTACTACCTGATGCTCGGCAAGGCGAAGGACAAGATGAAGGACAAGGACGACTTCATCGACATCGTGTCGGCCGCACAGGCCTTCCTGCCTGTCGATCAGACCGGATGCAAGATGTAGCGACGGCGCGATGCAGCCACAGGTACTTGCATATGGAGTCCTGAACGGCATCGGGATCGGGATGATCTATTTCATCCTGTCCGTCGGTCTGACGATGATCTTCGGTCTCATGCGCTTCGTGAACTTCGCGCATGGGGCCTTCTACATGGTGGCGGCGTATTCCGCGTTCGCCATCGCGCAATGGACCGGCAGCGTGCTGCCGGCGCTGGTGATCGGTCCGCTGCTCGCCGCGGCGATCGCGCTCGTCTCGGAGCGGGTGCTGCTGCAGCGGACATACGATCTCCCGCACGAGTCGCAGATCCTGATCACCTTCGCGCTGGCGATCATGGCGCAGGAGGTCGTGATCATGATCTTCGGCACGCTCGGGAAGAACGTCCCGGTGCCGGACGCGCTCGGCGGCATCGTGTTCATCGGCGGCTTCGTCTATCCGGCTTACAGGTTGTTCGTCGTCGCCGTCGCCGCGCTCGTCGCGCTTGCCATGTGGATCGCAATCGAGTGGACGCGTTTAGGCGCCATCGTGCGCGCGGCGGCGGAAAGCTCGGAGATGGTCAATCTGCTCGGGATCGATTCGCGCAAGGTCTTCATGGCGGCATTCGCCTTCGGCGGCGCGCTTGCGGGTCTTGCGGGCGCGCTGGCGGCGCCGCTGCGGGGCGTCGAGCCGCTCATGGGGCGCGAGGCGCTCGCGGTTGCGTTCGTCGTCGTCATTCTCGGGGGCCTCGGCAGCTTCAGCGGCGCGCTGGTCGCCGCGCTGCTGATCGGCATCACGCAATCGGTCATGAGCATGATCTGGCCAGCCGGCGCGCATCTGATGATCTACGGAGTGATGACGATGATCCTGGCGTTCCGTCCCACCGGACTGATGGGGCGCTCGTAGATGCCAGAGAACGCGATAACGGAGAGCGATCACCGCTTCCCCAACGCGACGACGATCGCCATTGCGGCCATACTGGTGGCGCTGCCGATCGTTCTGCCTTCGCTGACGCTCGCGAGCGAGATCGTGGTGCTCGCGACGGGGGCCTTGAGCTGCACGCTGCTGCTCGGTTCGGTCGGGCTGTTGTCGTTCGGCCAGGGGCTGTATTTCGGATTGGGCGCCTACGTCGCGGCGATCCTGCTGCGCGATGTCGAAGTGGGGGCGTTGACTGCCGTGGTCGCCGGAATTGCGACGGGCGCCGTCGTCGCGGCTCTGACCGGCCTCGTGATCGTCCGTCGGACGGGTGTGTACTTCGTCATTCTGACCCTCGCGTTCGCGCAGATGGGGTTCTTTCTGGCCTTGGCGTTCCCGGACATCACCGGCGGCGAGAACGGCTTCGGCAACGTGCCGCGCGCGTCGGTCGCGTTCGGTCGAATATCGCTCGCGAGCCCGATTCTGCTCTATGCGGCGCTGGCAACGTGCGCGTTCGTCGCCTTCATATTCGTGCAGCGGATCATTGCGTCGCCGTTCGGCAGCGTGCTGCGTGCCATCCGCACCAACGAGGGCCGCTCGGAAGCGCTCGGCTATGACGTTCGGCTCTTCAAGCTTGCCGCACTGACCATGGCCGGCGCCATTGCCGGGCTCGCGGGCGCCATGAACACGCTGCTGCTCAACTTCGTGCCGCTGAGCGCCATCGACTTCGAGTCGAGCGAGAAGCTCATCATAGCTTCGCTCATCGGCGGCGTCGGATCGCCGCTCGGCGCACTCGTCGGTGCCGGCTTCGTCGCCGCGATGTCCGACTTCCTCTCGCCGATCTGGCCGCGGTGGTCGATCGTGGTGGCCGTCCTGCTGATCCTGACCGTGCTCTACTTGCGCGATGGTCTTCTCGGCCTCGGCGGCGTCGCGCGGCGACTGCTGCAGCGGAATGCCGCGCATGGCTGAGCCGGTCCTCGAAGCGAAGAATCTCGGCGTGAGGTTCGGATCTTTCCAGGCCCTGTCGGCGCTCGATCTCGCAGTCGAGGCGGGCGCGCTGCACTCGGTCATCGGACCGAACGGTGCGGGCAAGACGACGCTCTTCAATGCGCTGAGCGGCGCGCGGCCGCCGACAGAGGGCAGCATTCATTTTCGCGGCGCCGTCATCACGCGGCTTTCGGCGCATCGCCGCGTGCATCTCGGACTCGCGCGCTCCTTCCAGCTCACCAACATCTTCCGCGATCTCAGCGTCGCCGAGAACATCAAGCTGGCGATCCAGGCCATTGCGGGGCGCGAGCCGTGGGTGTTCTGGCGCAGCCGCGACCTCGCCATGATCCCGAGCGCGCGCGTCGCCGAGCTTGCCGAGACCGTCGGGCTCGCCGCGCGTCTCCATGCGCGCGCCGGCGATCTGTCGCACGGGGGACAGCGCGCACTCGAGATCGCGATGGCGCTGGCGTCCGATCCCAAACTCATCTTTCTCGACGAGCCGCTCGCCGGCATGGGCCTCGATGACGTCCATCGCGCGAAGATCCTGATCCGCAGCCTAGTACCGGCGCGAACGGTCGTCCTGATCGAGCACAACATGAGCGTCGTGCTGGATATCTCCGATCGCATCAGCGTGCTCGCGCAGGGAAGGAAGATCGCCGAGGGAACGCCGCAGGAGATCCGCACGAACATCGACGTCAAAACCGCCTATCTGGGATCCGCCGCATGACCGACCCTATGCTCGTCGTTCGTGATCTCAATGCGTGGTACGACAAGAGCCACATCCTGCATGGCGTGAGCGTCGATATGCGGGCCGGCGAGACGGTGGCCATCCTCGGCCGCAACGGCGCCGGCAAGACGACGATGCTGCGATCGATCATGGGGCTCGTGCGCATCGAGGGTACGGTGAGCTTCGAAGGGCAGTCGCTCGTCGGGATGACGACGCATGCGATCGCGCGCCGCGGCCTCGCACTCGTGCCCGAGAACCGGGGGATATTCGCGACGCTCTCGGTGCAGGAGAACTTGAGCATTGCCTTCCGCCAGGGCTCGCCATGGACGCTCGAAACCGCGGCGGAGCTGTTTCCGGCGCTCGGCCGGCGGTGGAAGACAGCAGGCGGGCGGCGCTCGGGCGGCGAGCAGCAGATGCTCGCGATCGCGCGCGCGCTGATGTCGAATCCGCGGCTGCTGCTCCTGGACGAGCCGACGGAAGGCCTCGCGCCCGTCATCGTCGATCAGCTCGTGGAGCTCATCGGCAACCTGAAGCAGCGCGGATTGACCATTCTCCTGGTCGAGCAGAGCATTGCCGTATGCCGTGCCGTCGCGGATCACCACGCCATTCTGGACGAGGGCCGGATCGTGTGGACGGGCGGGACGAGCGATCTCGACGCCGCAGGCGATGTTCTCGCGCGCCATCTGACGCTTGAGAACGCTTGACGCCGTGAGCGATCAGCCGGCGTGGGGTGCGCGGAGGCCGCGGCCTTCGAGGATCGGCATCACATCGCGCTTGAAGCGGGCGATACCGTCGTAGAAATCGACCCAGGTGCAGAGCACGCCGTCGAGGCCTGCTTCGTTGAACATCTGGAGCTGGTCGGCGATGTCGTCGGCGGTGCCGAGAAGGATGTTGCCGCCGGCGCCGGCCGCGAAGCGGATGCGGAAGTCGCGCATCTGCTCGGGCGTCTGGACGATCTTCGTTTCAGCGGCGAGGCCCTTCGACCAGGCATCGACGCTGTCCTTGTCCTCCATTTCAACGGCGTAGTAGTTCAGATAGGCCTCGGCTTCCTTGCGCGTGTCGCGCTGGACGACGGGACAGTACGTCCAGACCTGAATGTCGCGGCCGAACTCCTCCCGCGCGACCTTCTTGTATTCGCCGATCTGCTTACGGCAGACGTCTGGATCGTTGGAGCGGAGGATGACGAAAGCCATGTCGGCGTGCTCGCAGGCGAAGCGCATGCCGCGCGGGGAGCCGCCGGCGTTCATGATCGGCGGGCGCGGACGCTGAATGGGCTTTGGCATCGAGGAGCCACGCAGCACATTGTAGAATTCGCCCTTGAAGTCGAACTCCTCGTCGGCCGACCACATCTTCTCGATGACCTGCAGCCACTCGTCGAGATGGTCGTAGCGCGCGTCATGCTCCTTGAGCGGCGCGCCGAACATCTCGAGTTCGTGCCGGTTCCAGCCGCCAACGACATTGAGGCCGAAGCGTCCGCCGGAGATGATGTCGATCGTCGCGCTCTGCTTGGCGCAGGTGATGGGATGGATGGTGGGCGCGTGCGAGGTGGCGAACACGGCGGAGTATTTCGTGACCTGCGCGATGCCCGCCGCCCAGGTGAACGGGTCGAGCACGATGCCGCTCGGGTGATTGGGGCGGCCGGGGATGTAGCCCTTCCAGCGCGCGTAGGCGACGATCGCCTCGAAGCCGGCATTGTCGGCCAATTCCGCGGTCTCGACGGAGGCCTTCCACGTCGGTTTGTACTGCTCGGGCGCCAGCGTCTGGGCGCCACCCTTGCCGTTCGTGCCGAATATGCCGAGCTTGAGCTTGTTCGCGTTGAAAAGCGGATTGTTCGTCATCGAGAGTGGCCTTTGGCAAGCGTCGCGCAGGGACTTGGCTTTCGTGCCGACCAGTCGAGCGTGGCACCGGCGTCGCGCAAGCCCGTATGTATCGCATTGCGCTACGATCGAATTGACATGATCACTATGTCTGCTCCAGATGAAGCATGTCAAGAGCACGCATCGCCTGCATCGCCGGACGGCGCTACGCTGCCGGCGAGCGGCGAGATGCAGGAGCGAACGATGGACGAGAACCGCGGTGCGATCGTGACGGGAGGTGCGGGCGGCATCGGGCTTGCGACCGTCGCGCGGCTGTTGAAGCGCGGCATGTCCGTGATGCTGGTCGATAGCAACGAGCAGGAGGCGCGCAAGGCCGAGCAGCGCTTTGCGAGCGATCGCCTCGCGGTTCGCATCGCCGACGTCATGGACCCGCAAGCCGTTGCGGCGGCGGCGGAGGCGGCATACGCGCGGTTCAATCGCGTCGATATCCTCGTCAATGTGGCGGGCGGCGCCGGCCCCGTGAAGGTGCACGAGATCGAGAATGTCGGCCTCGACACGTGGGATCTCGTCATGGCGCTCAATGTCCGCAGCGCGTTCCTGTTTTGCAAGGCCGTGATCCCCTACATGCGCCGGCAGCACTACGGCCGCATCGTCAATCTCTCGTCGATACTGGCGCGCGGCGAGAAGGGCCCGCCGGCGACGGTCGCGGCGCGGCTTCCCTACGCGACCGCAAAGGCCGCGCTTCTCGGCTTCACGTCGCAGCTCTCGAATGACGTCGCCGCCGACGGCATAACGGTGAATGCGCTGCTGCCTGGCCTTATCCTCGGCGAGCCGGGCACGCGCATCCGTGCGCGCTTCGAGGCACTCGACGAGACGGCGAGAGCGGCGATGATCGCGGGCTATCCAGTGGGTAGGCCCGGCGAGGCCGACGAGGTCGCGGCGGCCATCGAGTTTCTGACGTCGGAGGCGGCCGGCTACATCACAGGGGCCGCGCTGCCGATCGATGGAGGCTACTTGAACTGAAAAGGACGTTCGCGCAGGCGCGATGTGCTCCAACACAACATGCCCGTGCTACGATGAAACAACGAAGCGAAATGCAGTGAGGAGATGGACCCATGCTTTTTCCAACGACACTTGTCGGCAGCTATCCGCAGCCTGAATGGCTCATCGATCGGAAGAAGCTCGCGGGACGGTTTCCGCCGCGTGTGCGCGCGCGCGAGCTGTGGCGCATTTCCGAGCCGTTTCTCGCCGAGGCGCAGGACGATGCGACCGTGATGGCCATCAAGGCGCAGGAGGATGCCGGCCTCGACATCATCACCGACGGCGAGATCCGGCGCGAGAGCTACTCGAACCGGTTCGCGACGGCGCTGGAAGGAGTCGACATCGACAATCCCGGCGAGGCGCTTGACCGCTCGGGGCATCCCAACCCCGTGCCGCGCATCGTCGGAAAGATACGCCGAAAGCATGCCGTCGAGGTCGAGGACCTTCTCTTCCTGAAGCGCAATACGACGCGCAAGGTGAAGATCACCGTGCCGGGGCCGTTCACGATGAGCCAGCAGGCGCAGAACGATTTCTACAAGTCGCCCAAGGAGGCGGCGATGGCCTACGCGGTTGCGGTCAACGAGGAGATCAAGGATCTGTTCAAGGCGGGCGCGGACGTCGTGCAGATCGACGAGCCTTACATGCAGGCGCGCCCGAAGCCCGCAGAGGAATATGGTCTCGAGGCGCTGAACACGGCGCTCGACGGCGTTACCGGCACGACGGCCGTCCACATCTGCTTCGGCTATGCCGCCGTCATTCACGAGCGGCCGAGCGGCTACTCGTTCCTCGGACAGCTCAGCCAGTGCTCCTGCAATCAGGTCTCATTCGAGACGGCTCAATCCAATCTCGATTGCAGCGTGGTGACGCAGCTCAAGGGCAAGAAGCTCATGCTCGGGGTCATCAACCTCGCCGATATGGAGGTCGAGACGCCGGAGATCGTTGCGGCGCGCATTCGTCGTGCGCTGCCCTATGCGCCCGCCGAGGACATCATCGTCGCGCCGGATTGCGGGATGAAGTACCTGCCGCGCGACGTCGCCTTCGGTAAGATGAAAGCCATGGTGGCGGGCGCCGCGATCGTGCGGAAGGAGCACGGCTGAGCGCGCAAGCAGCCCCCGCGCAGCATCCGCGTGCGGGGGTATTGGCTGGGGGAAGTTGGCGGAGGTGAGGGGAAAAGCCTCGAACCGGAGCCAGCGCGCGCAATGTAGGCGTGGCGGCTGCGCGCGAACTAGGATGGTGGAGCCGAGGGGAATCGAACCCCTGACCTCTTGAATGCCATTCAAGCGCTCTCCCAACTGAGCTACGGCCCCGCCGCGTGATCGCGCCAAGCCGCTTGGGCCCGGCTTGGGTAGGTGGCGATC
>JAEWIJ010000164.1 GCA_023387235.1 Pseudomonadota bacterium | reverse complement strand
GATGCAACCAAAAGCCGAGCGGAAATTCCCATGACCGAGCGGAAGCAATCAATCCAAGACTATTCGAGACGCGAAGTGATCGGCAGCGGCGTGGCGGCCGGTGTCGCACTTTCAATCGCAGACCGCGCGCGTGCGCAATCATCTACCTCGACAGCTGAAAAGGCTAGCTCTATGGCCCTTCAAGATCCGACGACGAAATATCCCAGCCCGCCATTCAAGCCCCAGGAGCAGCCGTGGCCCGGTTTGGCCCGCCGAATGGAGCCCCGTCCCGATCACGGCGAGACAAGCTATCGCGGCTCTGGCCGGCTCAGCGGGCGCAGGGCGCTCATTACCGGTGGCGATTCTGGCATGGGTCGCGCAGCGGCGATTGCCTACGCTCGTGAGGGAGCAGACGTAGCAATCAACTATTTGCCGGCCGAGGAAGAAGACGCGCAAGAGGTCATCGCACTGATCAAAGCGGAGGGCCGACAGGGTGTGCCGATTCCAGGGGACATTCGTAGCGAGAGCTTCTGCCGTAAGCTGGTCGATGCGGCCGTGAGCAGACTGGGCGGGCTAGACCTTCTAGTGCTCAACGCCGCGCGTCAGCAAACTCGTTCCTCCATATTGGACGTTTCCAGCGAGGACTTTGATGCAACGATGAAGACCAACGTATATGCGCCGTTGTGGACGATAAAGGCGGCCTTGGCGCATATGCCGCCGGGATCGGTCATTATCGGCACGTCGTCGATTCAGGCGCGCGAGCCGTCGCCCGATCTCTATGATTATGCTCAGACGAAGGCGACGATCTCCAACTGGACAATTTCTCTGGCCAAGCAACTTGGTCCAAAGGGCATCCGCGTTAATGCCGTCGCTCCAGGGCCCATCTGGACGCCTTTGCAAGTGTCCGGAGGGGCAACCATGGAGAAGCTTGAAAATTTCGGTGCGCAGACCACCCTTGGCCGTCCCGGCCAACCTGCAGAGCTGGCTTCAATCTACGTTCAGCTCGCTGCGGCTGATGCCAGCTTCGCTAATGGCCAGATCTATGAAGCGACCGCGAGTATGAAGGCCTCAAATTGAGGCAGTCTCGCTTACGTCCAGCTGCTCGCGGTAACGTGGTGGGCGCTGACTTATCACGGTGAGGTCCGTACCCCCGTATGTCTAAGCCAGCGGCGAAAATTCGTAAGAGCACCCTGGCTAACGTCTGGATCGGGACCTCCGGATGGACATACGACGGTTGGCGTGGGCCGTTCTATCCGCGCGACGTTGCAAAGAAGCGCTGGCTGAGCTGGTATGCAACGCAGTTCTCCGCAACCGAAATCAATGGCTCCTTCTATCGTACGCCTTCACTTGAGACTGTGCGCCGCTGGCGTGACGAAACACCCGACAACTTTCTGTTTGCCTGGAAGGCATCGAAGTACATCACGCACTGGAAGCGCCTCGGCAAAACCAGCCCGAGCTCGCTCAAGCTCATGAACACGAGATTGCGCGCTCTCCGCAGCAAGCTCGGTCCCGTCATCTTCCAGCTTCCTGCGCACTTTGAAGCTGATGCCAAACGGCTGCAGGCCTTCTTGGCGATGCTGCCGAAGGGGCGACGTCATGTGTTCGAGTTTCGCCACGAAAGTTGGTACGACGCAAAGATACTCGAGGTGCTGCGCGCGCACGACGCAGCACTTTGCTTTTCTGATCATCATCAGGCGCCTGCGCCCTGGAAGGTCACGGCGCGCCACGTCTACGTCCGCGGACACGGCCCCGGCGGACGCTACAAGGGTCGCTATCCCGAAAAGGAGCTCAAATCCTGGGTCAACAGTATTCGTCGGTGGCGGCGGGATGGTCGCGAGGTGTTCGTTTACTTCGATAACGATCAAAAGAGCGCCGCCCCCAAAGATGCTAAGCGGCTGCTGCAATTGCTCGAGGGCTGACGCGCCGGGGGTGGCACTCAAACGCTATGTCTTCGTCGCCCGGCGTCGGCCAGCTTGCTCGCCTTCTGCAGATCGGTCACGAACGTTTTGAAGGCGAGGTCTCTGGCGTCGTGATCCGGCTTTCTCAGCAACGAGGATGGGTGCACCGTGATATAGCCGGCTCTGCCG
Organism: Pseudomonadota bacterium; assembly: GCA_023387235.1. Taxonomy (GTDB): domain Bacteria; phylum Pseudomonadota; class Alphaproteobacteria; order Rhizobiales; family Hyphomicrobiaceae. The sequence goes on along the minus strand of JAEWIJ010000164.1, from coordinate 18,233 downwards.
CCGAAATCGGCGGGACCTCTGAAGCGGCCGATCGGCAGCGCCTTACCGGCGAGGGCCAGAACAGCGGTGGCGCCGAGTGCGACGATCACGCATGGATGGACGATCTCCAGCTCCCTTTGCAGCCACCAGCGATAGTGCCGGACTTCTCCGGCAGAGGGCTTCTTATGCAGGCGGCGCTTGCCACGCTCCTCGAACTTGAAATGCTTGACCGCATTTGTGATGTAGGCGCGCTTGCGGTCGATGCCGGCTTCTTCCAACGCTCGATCGAGAAGCTTTCCTGCAGGCCCCACGAAGGGCCGCCCCTGCAAATCTTCTTGATCGCCCGGCTGCTCTCCGACCAGGGCGATGCGCGCGCCGACCGGGCCTTCGCCCAAAACAGCTCGTGTAGCGCCTTCGACAAGAGGTTTGGCCGCCGAGATGAGAGCATTGAGCTCGGCCAGCGTCCTCGGCGCTGCTTCATCCCTCTCGGCGCCGACGCGCTGCCGGTTGATTTGCTTGATATGCATAGGACGGTCTCTCGGGCGAGAAATCCGACGATGTCGAGAAAATAAATCGCCATGATGAGGAAACGTCGTGCTTGCGAGCGTGTTTCGCCGGATTCGCATTAATGTGTGTACCCCAGCGAACAAAGCCGAGTTCTATACGTTTTGGTTGATGGGTTCGAAATCCTCGTCCCAAGATTCACGCGTATTGAACGGCCCGTGGAGGGCGATAATGCTCAATTCATCGACAAACCGGCTTCTCGACAGCATGTCGCGCGAGTCTCGCGAGGTACTTGCGAAACACATGCACCGGGTGGAATTGAAGGAGCGGGCGCGCCTGGAAGAGGGCAATCGTCCTGTCCCGCACGTCTATTCATCCTGTCGGGCATCGCTCGCTAGTTTACCGCGCCCATAGCGGCGACCAAGTGGACATCGGCATTGTCGGCTACAGGGCTGCACGGGGTGCAGCACCATTCTCGGGTGTGATCGCACGCCGCAAGCGACGACGGTGCAGCTTAGTGGCGAGGCGTTGCGCATCGGCGTCCGCGACCTCAACGACCGCATTGCGCTCGACCGGCCCATGCACGGGCAGCTGCTGCGCTTCGTCCACACGGCCATCCTGCAACGTGACGAGACAGCCTTCTCGGCGTCGCGGGCGAGCATGGAGCAGCGCGTGGCACGCTGGCTTCTGATGGCGCAGGACAGGATGCGCTCAGAGGACATCGAGCTGACGAGACGCATTGAGCATCATCGCGCTTGCTGCATGCAATTATCCAGCGCAGCTTGGCACTCGTGCAAGAATTCGAAGCGGCACGGATTGCTTTGCTCGATGCCGCCTCGTCAGTTGATGCCAAGCGCCCCGGAGAAGCCCTCAAGCCACCTTCGCACACTACGTGCCGTCTGCGATGTCATCATCGAGCTGCTCGACGGACTGCAACCCGAAGACAGCTCATCTCCCGACCGTTTGCCGGAGGTCGGCTGAGGGTCGCAAGTCCATTCCCGAAAGTCGCGTATAAATCCCGCGAACGTACGTTGGGATACAGAGCTGCGTCTGACGCGTCACGCCCGCATTTGTAGACTACTGCAATCGGGATAACCGATTCGAGCGTAGCGGGGTGACGCATGGATATCGCATCGACGCGGCCGAGCTCGAAGTCTTGCTGGCGTTGCTTGAGAGTGCCGAGACGGCGGTCAAGGTCGGGGCTGACACTTGGGCCGCAGGCTGTTGCGGAAATCAGCAATATCGTCGCGTGGGCACGCTCCGGCGAGGAGGATGCCGAAGCCTTCCGACTCCTCCAGCACCACGCCATGGACATCGGCCAGCGGCGGGTGGAGCTAATGCTGGAACTGGCGGAGCTGGAGCGTGAAAGTTAGCGGGCGGCGGGAGAAGCAACCACCGCCCGCTGTAGGCGCCGCTGCGCTGGAAGGCACCACACGCGGCTGCCGTACATCGTCCCTGCCGGGAAGAGCGGCGGCGGCCGAGAATCCTCCGCCTCGAGGTCAAGAAAGCTGAGCCGATAAGGTCGACACAGGGGCAAACCGAAGCCCTCACAGCGCCGTTCCTGTTGATGTCGGTACGCTACCGTGCGCAAGGACACGCAAGACCCTGATTGCCGGGAACGAGGCCGATGACATTGCGTTCATCCGCTGGTTGCCAAGCAAGAGGTTGAACGAAATGGCCCAGTCCAGCGTGCGTGTTACCGAGCGGTTCGCCTCCACACCATCCGATAAATTGCCCGCGCCGAGCGAGGGCTTGACGACAGCAGATGTTGTCAGTCCCATCGAGCACCTCCAGCAGCGCTTCGACGAAGCGTTCGACCGCGCCGACGAGCTCGTCGCACTCCTTAAGGCTCGCCAAGCGCGTGGCATCGACAGCACGGCCTTGCAGGGCAAGCTGCAACAGGCGGAAGCCGACAAGCGCGCCGCCCTCTCTGCCCTGCGCAAGGTGCGCTGGATGAAGGTCAACCCATCGGCATGAGATTGGCGGCGATGCGGCGACGGCGCCTCCGTGGACGCCTTCAGCGCGCCCGTGTCGCCGCCAGTAGGCGTGTAGGATTTTCAGTTATGGAGAACGACAAGCCCTCGCCGACAGGCGCCATGCATCGGCGCTTTAACGAGGCCGCAGCACATGCGGAAATGCTGCGGCAGTTGATTACCAACCGCGAGGGTTCGGAGTGGCCGACCACTATTTGCAGTGGTTGGAATGGCTGTCATCGAACACCGTGCCCATGCCTGCACAACACCATGCGAACAAGGCAAGGCGAGCGACGCCCTCCACCTCGACGGGTTCGACTCGCGTGTTGCTCCGCTCCTTGATCGAAAGCGCATTCTTAAGGAGCTGCTCAGCGGTATCGGAGCGCCAAATTGTTTTCCCGAACCACATAGAGTTGAACAAGCTGGAGACGTTCTCGATCACCTTCTGCTGCCCGCATTCGGTTGGGAAGCGACGGTTGACGTTTGCGCGGTGACTTCCGGATTGATCTTGATTGCGGACATATCGGGAGGTGTCACTATCGGCCCGCTATGCTGTGGTCATGTCCGCAAATGGGATCTTGAAAGGATTGTACAGCCCGCCTGACAATCCTTGCTTACGTCCGCTTTCTGGCCCAACGCGACACCCGCCCGACGGAGCCTTTTGGATGGCGATCGGACATTCTCATCGCCGCAGTGCCGGTAGCAGATGACCCTGGGTGTGTGAAAACACCCTCGCAGGTATGGTTCTTCTCGTGATTCGCGGGAGGGGTCATGAAGCGGTTTGTGGAAGGCGCCGACAGGGATCAGCCAACGCTCTTCCCCGAGTGCCTGGAGGACTGGATCGACGAGAACAATCCTGTCCGCGTGATCGACGTCTTCGTCGACAACCTGGATCTGGCCGACCTCGGCTTCACCGGCATCGAACCGCAATCGACGGGCCGCCCGTCGTATCATCCTGCGGTGCTGCTGAAGCTCTACGTGTATGGCTACCTCAACGCTGTGCAGTCAAGCCGGCGCCTGGAGCGCGAGGCGAACCGCAACGTCGAGGTGATGTGGCTGACGCGGCGCCTCGCTCCCGATCACAAGACGATCGCCGACTTCCGCAAGGACGACGGACCCGCGATCCGCAAGGTGTGCGCGCGCTTCGTCGAGCTGTGCCGCCGGATGGGACTGCTGTCGATCGCTTCGGTCGCCATCGACGGCTCGAAGTTCAAGGCCGTGAACAACCGCGACCGCAACTTCACCGAAGGCAAGATGGCGCGGCGCATGGCACAGATCGAGGAGAGCGTTGCGCGCTATCTGCACCAGCTCGAAAGCACCGATCGCCAGGAGCGCACAAAGGCGCGGGCGATGAGGATCAACCGACTAAACGAGAAGATTGCGACGCTCGCCGAAGAGATGAAGCGGCTGGAGGCCATCGAGAAGCAGCGGTTCGCTGAGCCCGATCAGCAGATTTCGTTCACCGACCCTGATGCGAGATCGATGGCAACCAGCGGGCGTGGCTCCGGCGTCGTCGGCTACAACGTTCAGGCGGCCGTCGACACCAGGAACCATCTGATTGTCGCGCACGAGGTCACGACCAGCGGCTCGGACCGCGCGCAGCTGGCGCCCATGTCGAAGCTGACAAAGCAGGTGTTGGGCGTCGATCAACTCGAAGTCGTCGCCGATCGTGGCTACTTCACGAGCGAACAGATCCTGGAATGCGCGGAGGCCGGCGTCACGGTGACGGTGCCAAAGCCGCAGACCTCCAACAACAGGGCCAGAGGACAATTCGGCAAGCCCGATTTCCGCTACGTCGCAAGCGAGGACATGTACATTTGCCCGGCCGGCGAGGCGCTGGTGTTCGTGTCGCACAAGCGGGAGACGGATGGCTTGAGCCTTAGGCGTTATGCGACGCGAGCGTGCTCGCGATGCAAGCTCCGCAATCGCTGCACGACCGGCTCCCATCGGACGATCGCGCGATGGGAGCACGAGCACGTGCTCGAAGACGTGCAACGGCGTCTCGACGAGAACCCGCAAGCGATGCGTGTTCGCCGCGAGACGGTCGAGCACCCATTCGGAACGATCAAGGCGCGAATGGGCGCCACGCACTTCCTGATGAAGCGCCTGAAGAACGTGAAGACGGAGATGGCACTCGCAGTGCTTGCCTACAATCTGACGCGGGTGCTGAACATCGTCGGCAGCGGACCATTGATGAAGGCAATCCAGGCCTGATCCGGCGCCAATGCGACGTCATCACGCGATGGCGGCTCACCAGCGGTGCTCAGGTTGCCCCAGACGCGCCAAGTCCGCCCATCTGTGCCAGCATCCGCGCCAGCGGCGCTCATGGGGGACGACGGCAGCGTTTTCACACGGCCAAGACCCAAAGCAGACATTTGAGGACGCCAGCCTATTGGAGCGAGCAGTGCCGCTGCGCGAATAAGCGGTCATTGAGCTGGAATCAAATGACGTGGAGTGATCGCCTCTACTTCAAAAACGGACTCCGGTTGGTTGGCAACGAGCATCCCGTCGCGATGTTGATGCCAAGCTCAGTGGGGGCGATGGTGATTGTCGCCGTTGTTCCCGCTGGCGAGCTCAACTCGAAGCTTGTCGAGCGCGCCGCGGGATCCGGTTGGGGTGACTTGAATGAGCGCATCGAGCGTAGTTAGCAATTTTTCGATGACATCGCGATCCGCACTGCCATAACGAGCGATCGCGCGAAAGGCGGAGGAAGCCAGATCTTTGAGCTTTGCCGATTCCGTCAAAACCCGCACCTTCCCGTTCTCGTCACTACGAAAGGACGAAGGAATGTCCCGCTGCGCAAGGTGTGCGAAGGTTTGACCAAGGCGGTCTATGCAATACAAGGCGGTAGTCGGATCATTGATGCCGGGCGATAGCGCCCGCTGCGCAATTTCAACGATACGGCGAACGGAGAACTCCAGGTCTTGTTCGGGAGTACGCTCTGCACCAAGCACGAACGCGGACCGGAGTTTGTCGACCGCCTCATCCGATACGGAACGACACGGATAGGCTGACAACAATGTATGAGTGTCCCATACGAAACTGCCCGGCCGTGCTTCGATCCTAAGCACGAGGTCATATTCGATCGCGAGGCTCATCAGGGCGTCCGCATCTACACGCTGCACATAACCACCGCGAGGGCTGGTTACGGTTCGAAGGTGCCAAGATAGCACGTCGCGACGCCGGTCCTAAGGAAGCTGGCGACCAAGTGCGGAAAGCTGAACAATGCCGTCAGTCTTTGAGTTGATTGCTGTCCTGGTGGTGCTGACCGCAGCGTTTGGCTGGATCAATCACGTCGTCTTGCGACTACCTCACACCATCGGCCTTTTGATCATGGGCTTGGCGGCTTCGCTGGTCCTCATCGCGGTCGAGCTGCTGCTGCCTCAAATCACGCTCTACGAAAGCGTGGAATTGCTCCTGCGCCGTATCGATTTCCAGAATGCAGTGCTCAACGGCATGCTGGCTTTCCTCCTATTTGCCGGCGCGTTGCACGTTGACCTCTCCGTCCTGCGTCGCCGTGCCTGGTCAGTGGGGCTGATGGCAACGCTGGGTGTCCTGATCTCGACCGCCGTCGTTGGCATAGGAGTTTGGTACGCCGGCGGCCTACTCGGCCTTCCGCTTCCGCTCGCATGGGCGCTGGTGTTCGGCGCCTTGATCAGCCCGACCGATCCTGTGGCGGTCTTGAGCATTCTCAAGTCCGTGCAGGTAGAGGAAACGCTCGAAGCCGACATGGCAGGCGAATCGCTCTTCAATGACGGCGTCGGCGTTGTCCTGGTCACTGTCCTTATCGCGATCGCAAGCGGCACCGCCGAGGGCGGAGCCGAGCCTCTCCATATTGCTCGGCTGTTTTTCGTGGAGGCGCTTGGCGGTGCCGCGATTGGCCTCGGCACCGGCTATCTTGCGTACCGCGCAACCCGCGCCATCGACAACTATCCGATCGAAATCCTGATATCTCTCGCACTGGTAATGGGAACGTATGCCCTTGCCGCAAAGCTGCACATGAGCGGTCCGATTGCGGTTGTGGTTGCCGGCATCCTGATAGGCAATCGCGGGCCTGAGGACGCCATGAGCGAGCAGACTCAGCAATACGTATTCTCGTTCTGGGGCCTCGTCGATGAAGTGCTCAATTCGGTGCTGTTTCTGCTTATCGGGCTCGAGGTGCTCGTGCTTCGATTTGAGCCCGCCTATGCCTCACTTGCCGTTGCCAGCATTCCGCTTGTCCTCACCGGTCGGTTTCTGGCTGTGGCCATCCCGGTGAGCACCCTGCGATCGGCGCAAATATTTGCGCCGGGAACAATTGCAGTTCTGACTTGGGGCGGATTGCGGGGCGGGATTTCCATTGCGCTGGCGCTGTCGCTGCCCGAAGTCGTCGAAAAGCCACCGCTCCTGGCTGCCACGTATGCCGTGGTGGTGTTCACGATTGTCGTGCAAGGATTGACCTTGCGGTGGTTGGTCGAGCGGGTGGCACGCCGACCGCACAGCAATAAGTCTGCGGCCCGGTTTCTTGAGATTAGCTGCAAGACTATCGAAACACATCGTTCGAATATTATGCGGAAGTTAAATCTCAAGTCGACAGCCGAGCTTGTGCGCTATGGCATACGCAACGGGCTCATTGACACCTAGACACCGCGCTCGAGTGGATCAAGGCATGGGAACGCAGCCGAGATAGCGATAACCTGGAATGTGATGGCCTCGACTGCCAAACGCTGGGCTGGTGATCCGCTGGTAGCAGTCAACTTTCTAAGGAAGATACTGCGGGAGCTCGCTAGAATCAGCAAGCCACTGCTCTCGTCGGCCCAACCGTGTCGTCCATTGAGCAACTTCCGACAGGTTTCCAGCGGGATGTAGCCCTGGCATTCGAAGCTCTCGAGCGTGCACGCCGTCAAGCCGTCGTCCGCGGGGAAATGGTGCCAGAAGGCGCGCGTGCGCCGGCCGGCGGGGTCTTTCGGCTCTCGCACGAGGCCTAGTGGACGAGCTGGTCATTGTCGGCCGGAGCGCCGGGACGCGTGTTCGCCTCGCCCTTCGCCTCGAGAAACTGTCGGATGGCCCTAGAACACCAGATGATCTCGTCAATGCGCTCTCGGCTTGAGGGGTGGTCGGCGAAGTCTACCCAGCCGTTGACCAGGACCTCCCGCAGGTCATCTAGGTTGAAGTCGGGATGCCGCACGATCTGATCGAGTGCCCGGTAGTAGCGTGCCGTCACATCGTCGTCCTCTGCCGCCCCGTAGAGCGACTCGACCCATTCCGAAATCGGTCGGTAGAGCTCGAACGGCTCAGATTTGTCCGCCTGCTGATGCTGATCGACCTTCATGGCAACGCTCCCACTCCACTGACTGTGTCCGTCGAACTCTTGACGGCGGCGATCGTTCCTACTTTGTTCCAAGGCCGGATCGAAGTCAAGGAGGGCGAGATGGTGGGGACGTTGGGCGAGGCCCATGATCTCGGATGGAAGGTCCGGCTCCGCTGTGCCTTTGGCAAGCGCGGCGGCATGAAATCGATCCGCGAGTGCACGCACAGCGCTTATCTCGATCTGCCGACAATGCTCTGGACGCGGGGCCGCGAGATGCCGCTGACCGCTCTCGAGGGTCGGCTGAAGTGCCCCGCCTGCGGATCCCGGGAGGTTTCGGTGATGTTCATCCCGCCGGCAAATGGCAGTCGTCAGCGTCTGGAGGCCTAGCTTTTGATTTCAAACGGTAATTCAGGTCTCGCCGCTATTCTTGAAGCCGCTGCCATTGGTGGTACTGATGACTCCGAAATCCTTCGACCTTGAGTGATCTTCGACGGCCCCTGTGGTCTCGCTCGCCAATCCTCGTTTCAATAGCTCTCTGACCGCCGCCGCGCGGCTTGGCAGCCGATATTGAAATCGAAAATCATCGATAGCCTGGAGCTCATCAAACTCTAGCATTATCTGTAGCCGCTCTTCTCGATTTCTGCCCATGGCTCCCGCCCACGAAAGTTGGGTTGTTACTCACACACCGCAATGAACGCACAATGCTCAAAAGCGTTCCAAAGCGCGCAGTGCGCGAGAGAGATCATTGATGATCAGGCAGGCTTCTGAACATCCGGGGCCAGCAAAGTAAGGAGCCGTAGAACGTCCTCGCGCCCTCATGAATAGTAGTGAGGTAAGCCGACGAGTACCAAGTGTGCATGGGAGTCATCCGATGTCGACCCGCCGATCAGCGTTGATCGCTGAGGACGAACCCGTGATAGGGATGGAGCTTGAAGAGGCCCTTAGAGAGCAGGTGGGCTCAATCGAAGTTTTCACAGTCGTATCGGTCGAGGAAGGGCTGACGCTGGCAAGGCGAGCTCTTTTCGATTTTGCTCTGGTCGACGTGAGATTGAGCGATGGAGATTGCGACGAACTGATCGCTCTCTTGGCGGAGCGCGGCGTGCCTTTCGCCCTTTGCTCGGGGTTCTCGAGCACAAATCTCACATTGCGCTATGGCGACTTACCTATGTTGTCGAAGCCGTACAAGAATCGCGATCTGGCCGCGATCCTCACCAGGCTACTCGGTAGCAAGCCCATTCGGCGCGTGCCGAATAGACCCGAGCGCGCCATGTCAACCAGGCAGCCACGTGGATTGGGAGCGCGGTCGCCAGATGCCTAGGAAGCTGCTCCACTCAAGAGCGGCGAAGCTCGAGCGTCCGTCGAATGCGTCCGAGCGCTGTAAGTGACCAATCTCAACTGCCTCGCCATACAGCGTGCCGGAGCAACCCTGCAGTCGTGAGGTCGCGATACTCCACGGTGGCCTTGATGCGCGGCTGCACCCACATCGCCTTCGGTCGGCTCGGCACACTTACGGGCGGTCGATCGACTTCGGTGGCCTCGAGCTGCTGCCGCAGCTTCGCGCTCTGCGCCATGCTCCAGCCCGTTCCAACCTTGCCGACGTAGGTGAGCTCGCGTCCATCCTTGCGCGCCAAATGGAGGGAGGCCACGAGGCCCGTGCCTTCCGGCGTATAGCCCACAACGACAAAGGTCTCTCGCTTGACGCACTTCACCTTGACCCAGCTCTCGCCGCGGCCGGATCGGTAAGGCCCGTCGGCACGCTTCGAGACGATGCCCTCGAGTCCGATCTTGCAGGCATGGTCGAACATGACCTGGCCCTTCTCCTCGAGATGGTCGCTGTAGAGGATCGGCTGGCCGACGTCGCGGATGAGCTCGGCGAGCGCGCGCTTGCGTTCGATGAGCGGGGCTGCGTGCAGATCGAATCCGTCGAGGTGCATCAGGTCGAAGAGATAGAACAGGAGGCGATGCGACTGGCGACCAGCGCCGAGCGCTGCCTTGAGGGCATCGTGATCGCTCCGGCCTTTGCTATCTGGAACGATGATCTCGCCATCGACGACGAGATGGTTCGCCGGAACGCGCGCCAGTGCCTTGGCAAGGGCAGGCATTCGGTGCGTCCAGTCGTGGCCGTTGCGCGTGGTCAGCGCCGGCCGGCCTTCGATGAGATGGCCTTGGATGCGGTAGCCGTCGAACTTGATCTCGTGGAGCCAGTCCGAGCCTATCGGAACCTGGTCGCGAGATGTGGCAAGCTGCGGCTTTATAAAAGCTGGAAAGGGTGCCGGCTTCGCGCCCGCAAGCATACGCGCATTGAACCGGGCCGGGGATCGGTGAGTAGACGTACGTCGCGACATGGCCCATTCGCCAGTAGTGGCCCGGCGAGGCCAATGTTGCCTCGGAAGGATAGGCGCGACTCGCCGGGCCCGCCACACAGGAACCCTGTAGCAGCGAGCCTGGAACACGGCATGACCAAATTTGGTTGCAGCTAGCGCTTGCGGTCGCCTTTATCGCCCTGTCCCGGCTTAGCCGCCGTCTTCGCCTTTTTGCGTCGATCCGCGGCCAGGGAGCGGCCGACGTCGTCGCTCTCTTCAAACTGGCCCCTTGGGTCGCGCCTTACGTAGCGCTTGTCGCCCTTGGGCGCGATCAGCTCGCGTTTCCCGGCCATGTGGAAGCTCCTCAGCTGGAGGTCCGGCGGGTTCACTCAGGGCACTGGCATATGCGCAGCATCACCCGCCGGCCTCTCGAGATCGCGCGTCTGAATGCGATCGTATCTTTTCAACGCCGAGGCAGTTGCTCGGTTCCGGAGTGCCGGTCCTCAGTCGTTCCATAGTAAGAATAGCGGCAGCCAGGAGCTTAACATTTGGAAGTGGGCGCCCGATCCGCTCCATGGTAAAAATCTCCACCGTCGGCCGATACCAATCAGGCGCTGACGGCTGAGAGACCCGCAAAAAGCGCTCCCGCCTGGACTTAGGAATGGGAGCGCGGCCATGTCCATACCGGGACCGCGGGACACTCTTCTGCACTCAAAGTTCGACGACAGCACACGGCGGACGCTGGTCAGCGTCTTTGATCGGGTCTGGCCGCGCTGCGGCGATCGAAGCGAGATCAATGGCTACCGTATTGCGGGAAGCATTCTAGAGCTGGCCAACTCTGGCGTTCGCTCGCAAGAGGACATTGAGCGCCGCGTGAGTGATGTGGTGCGTCGCTCCGCCTAGCTCGCCGTTCCCGAAGGTCTCGTTGGCTGCTATACCGCCAGGATGTGTGGACGCGTCTTCGTCAAATCGACCTTCGCCGAGTTGCTTGCTGCCTTCTCCGGCCTGAGGCGGGATGAAAATCTCGCCGATCTCGAGAGCGGCCCGCGCTTTAATGGCGCGCCCTCTCTGACCTATCCCATCATCATCGCCGACAAGGATGCGAGCAGCGGTCGCTTCACGACGGCCAAGTGGGGCCTGATTCCATCCTGGGTAAAAGAGGCCAAGCCCAAGGTGCAGCCGGCCAACGCGCGATGCGAGAGCGTCAGGACGAATGGCATGTTCCGCGGCGCCTACCGCTCCCGGCGATGCCTGGTGCCCGTCGACGGCTATTTCGAGTGGAAGGCCATCAAGGGCCTGAAGCAACCTTATGCGCTCGCCATGGCCGACGGCCGGCCCTTTTGCCTCGCCGGGATTTGGGAGAGCCGTCCCAATGCTGATGCTCGGCCTGGGACCGAGCCGAAGACATTCGCGATTGTCACCTGCACGGCCAACGATCTGGTTGCGACCATCCATGACAGGATGCCAGTGATCCTGCATCCGAAGGACTACGCGCGCTGGCTCGGCGAGGATCCCGATCCTGCGCATCTGATGATGCCGTTCCCCTCGGAGCTGATGAAGATTTGGCCGGTGTCGACGCGCGTCAACAATGTCCGCAACCAAGAGGCTGAACTACTCGATTCGATCGAGCCGGATGAGCCAGGTCTTTTGTGATCGTGGCGGCGTACTGTCGAACGCGCGCCCATGCACACTTCACAACGCGACCGTTAGAAGGCCGGGGACTCTAGAAGGTGTTGACCTAGATGTAGTGCTCGCCCTCCGCGCTAGTCGGCGGCAGCTGAGTGAAGAGTTCCGAACTTTCGTAGCACCGCGTGTCTATCGACCGGCCGTGGGGCGGCAAGGCATCGCCGTCCGCCGCCGGTGGCTCGGCGTCGTTTGACATGATGAAACCGCTGAGGAGGCGTTTGCGACGGTGCTAGACCGTGTCGGTCTTCGGCTTCCAGCGACCGGCCACGAAGTCGTCGATCTCGTTCTCACGCCAGGCAACGCGGCCCGGTGAGATCCGAAGACGCGGCGGAAACTTCCCTACGCTTTCGAGGCGCCAATCGGTCGAACGACTGAGGCCGACGCGTGCTTGGACTTCGGGTCAGGTCAAGAGACGATCAGAAGAGATGCTTCTCATTTTGTCCTCGCTGCTCTCGAGGACAATGCGCCTGTGCCGCCACTCAGCGAAGTTAGGAACGATGTTCAACGAATCTGGATTTCGGACGACTTAGTCGGATCACTCACGATGTCGCGCGAAGGCCTCACGAATGGCTTTTTCGGATTTCGGCTGCCCGAGTAGGCGCCAGACGACGTCCGCCAGCGCTATCATGCCCTTGAGGTCGTCTCGGCCCCTCGCGAGCTGCCGGGTCCAGAACTCGGCAACGTTAATTGTGACGAAATACACGTTTGGATCCAGTCGCCCCCGCCGCGCCATTACCTCGAATGTTCTTTCGGGCGCCTCTTGCAATGAGGCGATCGCGTCATCGAGCAGCGCCAGGAGTTTGGCCCTGTCGCCTCGGCAAGCTTTCACTCTGCCGACGGCCTCACAACAAACTTCGAAGTACTGCTCGAGCGTGGCATGGGCGAGAGGCCCCCACCAGCGATCCCCAAGACGCTCATGCCGCAAGCAGGCCACCTTTGCGTCGCGCATGTGCTGCTCGATGCTCAGCGATGCGGAGGTTATGCGGCCCTGAGCAACTTGCCGACGAAACCGTGTCAGTCTCTCGATGAGCGACCGACGCGTAAACGTGCTGCCCTCCCGATCGATCTGTGTCTCGATCTCGATCACAGCGGCTGACAGCAGCATACAGATCCAGTCTGTGGCCTGCTGCTGAAGCTCCAGCGGAATCCGACCCGCACGAAAAAGGAGCGCCTGCGCCTCTGGAGTGACCTGCGCGCTGAACAATCGGTCTGCCGTGGTAGTGACGCACACACCGGCCTCGCCACGCAGAATGACCCTCGCGCCAAGTGACATCACTTCCTCAATCTCGGTGGGCCAAATATGGGCCAAATCCACGCGCCTAAGCGATTGGACAAATGCTAACCTATTGAAATATTTGGTACCGCCTCCCCGGCTCGAACGGGGGACCCCAGATCCACAACTCGGTGGCCGACACGTTCGAAGTACAATAGGGACGCCAAGCAGAACAGAAGTTTGGCCTCGTTGCGCTGACTGGCGATTATCTCTTTAAGACCCTCTTGAAGAGATGGCGCTCGTATTTCTCCAGCGCCGTACGCATCTCGTTGAAGTAGGAGTAGCGATTGTAAATCTTCGCAATGGGGCTGAGCGTGCGGCTACCGGTGAGATGATTGAGTAGTCGGTCGGTGATGTGGGGAGGCGTGCCAATGGACGCATGGATCGTTGAGAAGGTCCGGCGGAGATCGTGCAACGTCCAATCCTTCACCTCTGATCGTTCATCAAGCCTGGCTTTCGGTTGGCTCCAACTATTGTAGGAGGCGAGCTGCGCCCGCTTCAGGAGGGCGAGGGCTCGCGGAGTGAGCGGCACCGGATGTTCCACACCGTTCTTGGTGACATGACGCGGGATAGTAAGGACACTGCCCGAGATCCACGACGGCTCGATGGCCGCGATCTCGCCTCGGCGTTGGCCGAGTAGGATGCAGAGTCGGACAATAGTATCGAATTGCGAAGCGGAAGCGGTGGCGTTCCAGATAGCTTTGAGTTCCGCGTTCGTGAGCACGCGATCGCGCGATGTCTCCTTCGCCGGCTTCGAGAGACGCGCGATGGGCGAAATGTTGATGAGCTGGCGCTGCTCGCACCAGGTGAAGAATGTCTTGAGGGCGCCGAAGAAATGATTGGCTTCGCTCGGTGTGGCCATGAGACCGTCAAAAATCGCCGAGCAGTCGGAAGTGGTGATCTCGCGTAGCGGCTTGTGAAGAGGCGTAGCGTGCTTGTTCAGGAGCCGTTCGGCTTCCTTTGACGCGCGCTCCCGATACTTTGGCTTGATGTAGGTCTCGAGGTACGTCTCGAGCGCATTTTCGAAGCGTTGCGACGCGACGGGGACCTGCGGATCGTTGACTTGCCTCCCCGCTGCCTTGCGGGCGTCAGCGAGTTTCGTGCCGGGATACTTGCCGAGGTGCATTCGGCGGCGCTTGTAGCCGACGCGGACGAAGAAACTCTTTGTACCGCTCGGGCTCACGCGCACGCCGAAATTTGATTGCTGATCGCAGTAATAGTCGACCTGAGCAGTCGCAGGCTTGAGTGCCTTGAGCGCGATATCGGTAAGATGGATCGTCGGCATGCGGCGAGCTTACACCCCAGCGCGGATCGAATAAAGGGTCAGAAAAGGGTCAGGAATCCCATGCGTAGTGGGGTTCGGTCAGGTTCCGCGTTGTGTGCTATTATTTATATATTTGAATGCATTAGGAAGAAAATGCGTTCCGCCGTTCTGTGCGGTTATTTCAGAAAATCAGCTTGGAAGGCTGTTGCTCTACCATTGAGCTACACCCGCGCGCCTGAAGTACCGGGCTTTTAGCGTGTTTCGGCGCGCGTGGGAACGGCCAAAACAGGAACAAATGGACCCATCGGCAGGGCGGTCCCTGCATAGTCCCGGAGAGCCGTTGATGCAACCCGCAAGGAGGCCCCGATGGACGTCGAGACATTTGCGATCGACAAGGATCAAGCGGTCGAGCGGCACGAGAAGCACCTGCTCCATGAGCGCTGCGATACCGCGCTCGATCGCGAGTTCAACCTCGCCTACAAGGGGATTGTAAGCAAAAGCCACTGCAGACGGACACCTCGACTATGCCGATGATCCTTGCCGCCAATGCCAATGCCCAGGGCAGTCATGTCGGGGAGTGGCGCCATCCTGAGGCGTGGGACAAGCCGGCTGCGAACATCGCCAACGCCGTTCGGCTCGCGCAGATCGCCGAGGCCGGCAAGATGGACATGCTCTTTCTCGCGGACGGAAACGGCGTCCGGCAGATGGACAAGCCGGACCTCTTCGCCGCCACCTCGCCCTCCGACCGGCCGGGTGTGTTCGAGCCGGTGACGCTCCTGTCGGCGCTGGCCATGGTGACACGGCACATCGGGCTGGTCGCCACCGCCACCACGACATACGACGAGCCGTTCCACGTCGCCCGGCGCTTCGCATCGCTCGATCACATCAGCGGCGGCCGCGCGGGCTGGAATCTCGTGACGACGTCCAATTCGGGCGACGCGCTGAACTTCAGCCATGCGGATCATGTCGCGCGCGACCCACGCTACGAGCGCGCCAACGAGTTCGCCGTCGTCGTGAAAGGTCTTTGGGATTCCTGGGCGGACGACGCCTTTCCGCAGGACAAGGCGACGGGGCGCTTTCTCGACCCGTCAAAGGTCCAGGTGCTCGGTCACAAGGGTACGCATTTCCAGGTTGCGGGACCGCTCAACGCGCCACGTCCGCCTCAGGGGCATCCCGTGGTCTTCTCGGCGGGACAGTCGGAGGCAGGCCGCGAGCTTTCTGCACGTCATGCCGACTGCATATTCGCTATCGAGGCGACGCTGCCAGCAGCGCAGAAGCTCTATGCCGATTTCAAGGCGCGTCTCGCGAAGTACGGGCGGGAGCCGGACGATCTGAAGATCCTTGCCGGCGTCACGATCTTCGTTGGCGAGACGCAGCAGCAGGCCGAGGATCTTGCTGGAGAGCTGGATGATCTGGTGCCGCCGGCCGTGGGCGTCGACTATCTCTCCAAGATGATCGGGCACGACATGAAGGGCTATCCACTCGACGGCCCGATGCCCGAATTTCCCGACGAGCATCTCGGGCCCACGGGCATCGCGCGCGCCATCGTCGAGGTTGCCAAGGAGCAGCAGCTTACGGTGCGCCAGACATACCAGCGGATTCTGCCGCAGATGGCCGGCAACATGTTCAAGGGCGATCCCGTGCAAATCGCGGATGTCATGGAGGCCTGGTATCGCGGCAAAGGATGCGACGGTTTCATGATCGCTGCGCCTGCGGTTCCGACCGGTCTCGAGCGCTTCACGCGTCTGGTCGTGCCCGAGCTGCAGCGTCGCGGTCTCTTCCGCAAGGAGTATGAGGGCCGCACGTTGCGCGATAATCTTGGGCTGAAGCGGCCGGCGCGCGGGCTCGTGAAGTAGGGCTGCAAAATGCCTGGCTTCCGCTAGCGCCGCCGGCATCTGCGGAAGGTCGCGAACGGATAACGCTTGTCGGAAGGTTGCTTGGGTATGTCCATGCCGCCCTCGGGTTCGCTGCGCACACGGCGGCCCGAGTGCCTGGACGAAAATGCGGCTGCTGTGCCATCCTTAGGCAGTGGGATGACGGGGGTCGCATGTCCAGCAAGCTCGACTACGACGCGCCGGTGGCTTACATCCGGGACGCGACGGCAACGCACGCACCGGGAGAATTCACCGAGCGGCGGCTCGCACTCGCGAAGGCCGTGCGTCTCGCCATCGAACGGCACAAACCGGGCGAGACGCCCGCGATCATCGGCACCGGCATCCAGCTCAACGGCATCGATGCGATCCGCGCCGTGCGCAACCTGAAGGATTTTCCGGCCGATTGATGCCGGCGCCGCGCCCCTACAGCGGTATGTTGTCGTGCTTCTTCCAGGGGTTCTGGACGTGCTTGTTGCGCAGCATGTTGAGCGCGCGGCAGAGGCGCCGGCGCGTGCCGTGCGGCATGATCACCTCGTCGATGTAGCCGCGCTCGGCCGCGACGAACGGGTTGGCGAAACGCGTCTGGTACTCGTCGATGCGGGCCTTGATCTTCTCCGGATCGCCGAGCTCGGCGCGGTAGAGGATCTCCGCCGCGCCCTTGGCGCCCATGACGGCAATCTCGGCTGAGGGCCACGCGTAGTTCACGTCGCCGCGAATGTGCTTCGAGCTCATGACGTCATAGGCGCCGCCGTAGGCCTTGCGCGTGATGACGGTGATCTTCGGGACGGTGGCCTCGGAGTAGGCGAAGAGCAGTTTGGCGCCGTGCTTGATGAGGCCGCCGTATTCCTGCGCGGTGCCCGGCAGGAAGCCCGGGACGTCGACGAAGGTGATGATTGGAATGTCGAAGCAGTCGCAGAAGCGCACGAAACGCGCGGCCTTGCGCGAGGCGTCGCTGTCGAGCACGCCCGCGAGCACCATCGGCTGATTGGCGACGATGCCAACCGTGCGGCCTTCCATGCGGGCGAAGCCGGTGACGATGTTCTTCGCGAACTGGTCCTGGATCTCGAAGAAATCCGCCTCGTCGATGACCTTGAGGATCAGCTCCTTGATGTCATAGGGCTGGTTGGGGTTCGCCGGAATGAGCGTGTCGAGGCTCATCTCGTTGCGGTCGGCGAGATCCTTGGTCGGCAGGACGGGAACGCCGGACTTGTTGTTGGCGGGCAGGAAGTCCATGAGCCGGCGCATCTGGAGAAGGGTCTCGACGTCGTTCTCGTAGGCGCGGTCGGCGATCGAGGACTTGGTCGTATGCACCTTGGCGCCGCCGAGCTCTTCGGCGGTGACGGTCTCGTTCGTCACGGTCTTCACGACATCGGGTCCGGTCACGAACATGTAGCTCGTGTCCTTCACCATGAAGATGAAATCGGTCATGGCGGGCGAGTAGACGTCGCCGCCCGCGCATGGTCCCATGATCACGGAGATCTGCGGGATGACGCCCGAGGCGAGGACATTGCGCAGGAAGACCTCGCCGTAGCCGCCGAGCGCCGCGACGCCTTCCTGGATGCGTGCGCCGCCCGCGTCGAAGAGGCCGATGATGGGCGCGCGGTTCTGCAGCGCCATGTCCTGGATCTTCATGATCTTGCGCGCGTGCGCTTCACTCAGCGAGCCGCCGAACACCGTGAAGTCCTTGGCGAAGACGTAGACGACGCGGCCGTTGATCGTGCCCCAGCCCGTGACGACGCCGTCGCCGGGGATCTTGGTCTTCTCCATGCCGAAGTCGGTCGAGCGATGTTCGACGTACATGTCGAACTCCTCGAAGGAGCCTTCGTCCATGAGGAGATCGATGCGCTCGCGGGCCGTGAGCTTGCCGCGCTTGTGCTGGGCCGCGATGCGGGCTTCGCCGCCGCCGAGGCGCGCAATGGCGCGGCGCCGCTCGAGCTCGTCGAGAACATTTCTCATGGATTTCCTGCCTCTAGTGCGCCGCACCCGAATGATCCCGGTGTCTAGCACGGGGGGCGGAAAGGGGCAAAACGGAAGGTTGGCGCGGGGGCCATTCGCGGCTGCGCCGCGAGCGCGACATGTCCCTTCTC
>JAEWIJ010000172.1 GCA_023387235.1 Pseudomonadota bacterium | reverse complement strand
CAATTTCGCCGGTGGCGGCCTGGCTCAGCAGGCTTGGAGCAACTGCTGCGAGCGCGGACACCTGCGCCGGCTCAGGTGTGCGGCTGCACGCCACGGCGAGCAATGCGGCAAAGATTCCAACGCGTGGTGACTTAGCAGCCATAGGGGCCTAACACCTGAGTTAAGCCGCGCCGCGAAGCGGCGTCGGCTTGGACGAATTGTTAGGCCTCACAGCCGCATGCCCAGCCAGATAACCGACTCCGTTGCAGCGGAAACAATGGGATTGAGTGCCTTAATCCAGAATGTATCAGCGTGCGCGTGCGCGGCGGACTGGTCGCGGTGTTGGCGTTCCTCTGCCACGATCTCGGAGATTGCTGCTACGGCAGCAGGATCTTTGCCACGAAGCACGATCAACTGATGCTCGAGGTGGCGAAGAACGACGCTCTCTACCGCGACTGTTGTGGCAGAGATTGCGGCCGAACCGAACAACCCAGTTGTGAGGCCGAGGATGAAGCCGCCCAGCCCGCACAGCCAGTAACTGCGACAGCGGCGCCTCTTCCGGCGCGCTAGCTCCGCGCCGAAGATTGCGCGATGCCGCAGCTCATGGGACCGAAATTCTTGCAGCTCCTCGACAAGCCCGGGCGCCGTGAGCCGCGCAAGGAGAATTTGTCCGCTGTAGATCGCGATGGCACCGTTCTCTCCGGCGTGGTTTACCTTGACGATGCGGTCGCCGAGATCAGAATGTGCCGGATGCAACGCTGCTTCCATGTGAGGCCTAACACCTGAGTTAAGCCGCGCCGCGAAGCGGCGTCGGCTTGGACGAATTGTTAGGGCTCAGGCCGGAACGCCAGCCCGAGCTCTTCGAGCCAGCGAGTGTACTCAGGCTCCCGGTCCGCCCACAGGACTCCGACTGAGCCGCCGTGTGCGATGAACAGCAGGCCGCGCTCTTTGAGGCCGGGCACGCGGACGCCACAGCCGCCCAGCGTGAGTTCCCGGAAGATGGGGCCAGATGGCGAAGTGGAGCCGTGGACTAGAACGTTGACGCCAAAGCTCGGCGTGGAGCTGGTTGGGTAAACCGTGTCCTCGCCATTTGCGGCCTTGGGCCACGGCTGAAGTTTCAGCGTGGCCGCGCGGTACTGCTCGTAGGCGGTGAGATGCACCCCCGTTACTTCCACTGCCAGCACTTCATGGCCGGCTGCGTGGCCATGTGGAGGGACTTGGGTGTTTCCACGGCACGCCCAAACAGGGTTGGCTGACAGCGCGGCAGCAACGAAAACGAAACGCGCGAGGCACTTCAACATGAGCCCTAACACCTGAGTTAAGCCGCGCCGCGAAGCGGCGTCGGCTTGGACGAATTGTTAGGCCGCGTGCCCATCGGCCCCACGCGCAGTGTGCCGAACGGCAACCGGAATGTCTTGGCAGTTAATAAGCACGGCGTACCCGCCACTGAGCTGTCCAACCAGCGATATGGGGAAAGATGTCTCGCCGCCGTCTAAGGAGATGCGGACCTCCATTTCCTGATCTTCGAAGGACTCAAGTTCCCGCATCAGGTGGGCTACGGTCTTTCCCCTGCTTGTCCAGTCTGGGTTGATCATTAGCGAGCCCCGTTGATGGTTGACTAGCGGCCTAACACCTGAGTTAAGCAGCGCCGCGAAGCGGCGTCGGCTTGGACGAATTGTTAGGCGGCAGGCGACGCACGTTAATTGTCAACCACTGCAAATGCTTGGGCGACGGCCTTCCTGTCGCGAAACAGCCCGACAAAAGAGTAGCCCGGCGAACCAAGCCTTTTGCCTACACAGGACACCAACCGGAGCTGATCGCCTCCGCGGCGCGCTGCCTTCACTTCCGCCCAGTCGGTTTGGGTTTCTGGAGCAGAGACGCCTGTGAGACGGGCGTTTTCCAGCACCTCATTTTCAGTTAGTGGAACTGAGACTCGACACTTCGGGAAACCAAACTCACTGGCTATTCGAGCGGGCTCCATTTGCGGCAGCGCAGTATGCGCGCAGCCACCCAGCGCGAGCGTGGCAACTAGGGCAAGGGCTTTCGTCACCGCAGTCCGCACAGAACTACCTCCCGCCGCCTAACACCCGAGCTAAGCCGCGCCGCAGCGCGACGGTTGGGAGCCGACGATACACCCGCCGCCAGACCTTTGAACGCAGCGGTGATGCGGCGTCGGCTTGAGCGACTTGTTAGCTGCAACGGCAGCGGGCGCGAACGCAGCGGCGGTGAAAAGCTTTGAGCCCGCTGCCTGTGGCGGAGCGATGGACGATCAGAGCAACCCCGGGCAAGCCTGGCTGCCGAAGCCGGCGAAACGGCACCGCCCTGCTCCCAAGCGCCGGCACTGACAGACGGGCGGTATGGAATACCGCTGATGACGCAGCCACCACGGCGCGGACCTACAACAAATGGCGAACGGAAAGTGGCCGAAGCCCAACGCGCAGCTACGAGCGCCACCCGAAAACGCAGAATCGATAACAGCAGCTAACACCTGAGTTAAGCCGCGCCGCGAAGCGGCGTCGGCTTGGACGAATTGTTAGGTGCCTGCAGCCGATAGTAGATGACCGGGGGTAGGAGCTCGGACTTGCAGTTCGGCGCCGAGATGCCCGGATGGGCCTTGGACGGCTTGAGCGCGTACAAATTATCGACGCTTTCGGGGGCCGGGTTCAGCGCCGACAGCACGGGCGCTAGCACCCGCGACGCCGGGCTGCCGGAATACGCCCCTACGAAGGCCGCGGCTTGGCCGTTGCGGATGTTGCACGCCGCCGACCAGGCCGAACCCAGCGCCGCACGATGATCTGGACCTATCGGACCCATAACGGAAATCCAGCTAAGCCCTACAGTCTCGGCTGGCGAAATGCGGGCTTGGACCTCATGCCAGAACGCCCCGAGTCCGGCAGAGCACGCCGACCCGTTGATTTGTAACCCCCGGCCCGAGCTTGAGGTGACTGCGCGCACCTGCACGGCACAGGACTCCGTAGCGACGGCAGGCGCAGAAAGCATGAGAGCAACTACTGCAATCGCGAGGGATCTAGCCACAGGCACCTAACACCTGAGTTAAGCCGCGCCGCGAAGCGGCGTCGGCTTGGACGAATTGTTAGGCGGCATTCGGGCGCCACCAGAACCAGAGTGGGACATTAGCGTGCTCGTCAGTGCCGATGCAGAAATCGC
>JAEWIJ010000084.1 GCA_023387235.1 Pseudomonadota bacterium | reverse complement strand
TGGTCGGCCAGGACTTTGATCACCATTTCGGCGCCGGTCATCGTGCGTGCCATGTGCTATCCTCTCTTCGTGTCGTGCGACCTGCCGGGAAACGTGTCGCGCGGCGTCAGCCGGCCGGGGGACGGGTACGCGCGCGTGCGGACTTCGGGTTTGAACGCGTGTTTGATCTCAAATGACCCTGCGGTCAAGGGCCTTTCGAGTTCCGTGACTCTGGATATGCGAAAATAGTCGCAAGATTGCTAGATTATATATTTCCACGCAATCATATTACGTCGAAGCCAGATTTCCTGCCGTTTGACGTATTGCCGGGTCTCGAGTTTCCCCGCCTCGACCGCCGCCTGAAGATCCATCTCCCCCTTAAGGTGCGCGATGAGCGGCCGGAGCCCATGCGCGCGCGCCGCCGGCAGCTCGGGATCGAGGTCCAGCTCCGCCACCGCGCGGGCTTCGTCTAGCGCGCCCTCTTTCATCATGGCATCGAACCGGGCATCGACGCGGCGCCGGACCTCCTCGCGGGGCCGGCGGATGACGTACCGCTCCGCCTCTGCCTCGCGGATCAGCGGCGTGCCCGGCCGCCGCTGCCACTCGGCCAGCGATACGCCGGTGGTGTCGATCACTTCGAGCGCACGCACGATGCGTTGTGTATCCCCCGGATCGAGCCGGACCGCCATTTCGGGATCGCGCCCCGCCAGCACGCCATGAAGCTCCGGCGCGGTCCGGACGCCCGCCTCCCGCCGCCAGTGCGCGCGGACATCGGGCGCGGCCGGCGGTATCGGCGCCAAGCCTTCGAGCAGGGCTTTGAAATAGAGCCCGGTCCCGCCGACGATCACAGGTCGCCGGCCCGCACCCGCACACCACGCGAGCGCGCCCGCGACGTCGTCGAGCCAGCGGCCGACGGAATAGGCATCCCGCGCACTGACGTGACCAAAGAGAAGATGCGGGACGCGCGCTTCTTCTTCCGGCGTCGGCCGCGCCGTCAGGATGCGCAGCTCGCGATAGACCTGCATGGAATCGGCATTGATGATCGCACCGCCGTGCTGCTCTGCCATGTCGAGCGCGAGCGCCGTCTTGCCCGAGGCCGTCGGTCCCGCGATCAGGATCGGCGCCGGCATGACACCCTACGGCTCCGATTTGCGCAGAACGCGCATGCGATCGAGTGCCCCTTGCAGGATGAGCGTCGCCGCCATCTTGTCGATGACCTCCGCGCGGCGCTTGCGCGAGGCATCGGCCTCGATGAGCAGGCGCTCGGCCTCGGCGGTGGTGAGACGCTCGTCCCACATGAGAATGGGCACTTCCGCCATCGGCCCGATGAGCCGCGCGAAAGAGCGCGACGCCTGCGCGCGCGGGCCGACGGACCCATCGAGACCGATCGGCAGGCCAATGACGAGGCCGGCAACCTTGTGCTCCCGCACGAGCGCCACGAGGCGTGCTGCATCGGCCTTGAACTTCGTGCGCCGGATGGTCTCGAGGCCGCTCGCGATGGTCCGCGACAGATCGGAAAGCGCAAGTCCGAGCGTCTTGGTGCCGACATCGATGCCGATCAGCCGGGCGCCGACAGGCAGCGCAGCCGCAAAGCCCTCCACGTCGAGAATGACCGCCGCCGGCGGCGCGACCTTCACGCAAGCGTCAGCAACGGGGGGTTTATCGCCTGTCATTCGGGCCTTATACCTGCACTTGAAGCTGCGCGACAGGTGAAAGCCTCGGCCAAAGCCCGCCCTCGGTACAGCACGCGCACGAGAACAGATCCCTAAAAGGAGTGAATACGCCCCATGAAGATCACCTGGTTCGGACATTCCTGCTTTCGCATCGAGACCGGCAAGAGCGTCCTGCTCATCGACCCGTTCCTGAAAGGCAATCCGACGTTCGAGAAGTCCGGCATCGCCTGGGAGAAGGTCGTCGACGGCGTGACCCACGTCGCCCTCACGCACGGTCATGACGACCACATCGGCGACTCCGGCGAGATCTGCAAGCGCAACGGCGCGATGCTGTTCGCCAACTATGAGCTCGCCCTGCACGTCGCCTCCAAGGGCGCCGAGAAGCTGCAGCCGATGAATACGGGCGGCACCGTCGCCGTCGATGATTTCGAGCTGACGCTCGTCGATGCGCTCCACTCCTCGTCGAGCGGCGGCGTCTATCTCGGCAACCCGAACGGCATTGTCGTGACCGCCAAGGAAGGCAAGACGCTCTACCACATGGGCGATACGGAGATGTTCGGCGGCATGAGCCTGATCGCCGAGTTCCACAAGCCCGACATCGGCATCGTGCCGATCGGCGACCGCTTCACCATGGGCGGCAAGCGCGCCGCCTTCGCATGCAAGAAATTTTTCTCGTTCAAAACCATCCTTCCCTGCCACTACGGCACCTTCCCGGGGATGCTCGATCCGGATGCCTCGAAGTTCGTCGAGGCCCTGGCCGGGCACAACGTCGCGGTCCCCAAGGTCGGCGAGACCGTGACTGCCTGACGAAAGCCATTTATGTGATCGACGAGGAGGGCGGCGCGAGGCGGACCTGATGGGCCGATCGCGCCGCGGGCATGTCGGAGCAAGCGATGCAGGACAAGGGTGTCTCGAACAGCGGCTCTGGGATCGCCGATCGTCCACGCGGCACGCCCGGCAGCGGTGACGCACCGGCAATAGCCGCGGGCGCCGGGCCGACGACATTGTGGCTCTTCACGCTGACGACGTTCGTCTCCGCGCTGCTGCTGTTCTCGATCCAGCCGATGTTCGCCAAGATGGTGCTGCCCGTGCTCGGCGGCTCGCCATCGGTCTGGGCAGTGGCACTCTGCTTCTTCCAAGGCGCGCTCCTCGCGGGATATTGCTACGCCCATCTCGTCATTCGCCTGATCGGTGCGCGCGCGAGCGGCTTCATCCATCTCGCGGTATGCCTCGCCGCGTTCGTCGTCCTGCCGATCAGCCTCCCAGCGGGCTGGTCGGAGCCGCCGACCGGCAGCCCCTATTTCTGGCAGCTCGGCCTCTTCACCGTTGCCGTCGGCCTGCCCTTCTTCGCTGTTGCCGCCAACGCGCCGCTGCTGCAGGCGTGGTTCGCCGCCACCGGCCACCCGCACGGCCGCGATCCCTATTTTCTCTACGCGGCGAGCAACCTCGGCAGTCTCATCGCGCTGCTGAGCTATCCCCTCCTTCTCGAGCCGGCATTCGGTCTCAAGGCACTGAGCGGCATCTGGACCATCGGCTTCGCGGCGCTCCTGGTCCTGCTGGCGATCTCCTACGCGGCCGTCCGCGCCGGTCGCAACGTGCCCCAGGCCGAGACGACCGCCGAGCCCTCCGCGGTCGACGGCCGCCCGCCGCCGACATGGCGCTCGCGGCTCTCGTGGGTGTGGCTCGCACTCGTTCCCTCGGCCCTGCTCACGGCCTTCACGACCCATGTCTCGACGGACGTCGCCTCGGCGCCGCTCATCTGGGTGCTGCCGCTCGCGCTCTATCTCCTCACGTTCGTGCTCGTGTTCCGCGAGCGCTCGCTCATTCCCATGCCCGTGCTGCTGCCGCTTCACCTCGCGTCGGTGATCTTCGCGCTGCTCGTTCTCTCGCAGACGGTGAAGGAAGGCTGGTTCCTGACCGCCGGCACCGGCGTCGCGGTCTTCTTCACCTCGGCCATGGTCGCGCACCGCACGCTCTACGAGGGACGACCGAGCGCCGCCTATCTCACGGAATTCTATCTCTGGATGTCGCTCGGCGGCGTGCTCGGCGGACTGTTCGCGGCCCTGATCGCACCGAGGATCTTCTCGGAGATCTTCGAGTATCCGCTGCTGCTCGCGCTCTCCATGGCGTGCCGTCCGGGCGCGCTTTCGATCTCGTGGAAGGATCGCGACGAGCTGCTTGTCATGTGGCTGCTCATCGCCACGGGCATCCTGGCCCTCATCTGGATTCCGTGGATGTCCGCGTCCTTCGAGGTGGCCTACGGCGAGTACGGTATGACCGCGGCCCTCGTCGCGCTGTTCGCGGTCGGCATGTTGATCTTCTGGCAATCGCCGCAACGTCAGCTCGTCATGGCCCTCATGATGTTCGCGGCCATCGTCATCTATCCGTCGGGCGTCAAGCGCGGCGAAGCCCAGCGCAGCTACTTCGGCGTCTACCGCGTCGGCTCGGCAGGCGACTTCAACATCCTCATGCACGGCACGACGCTGCACGGCGCCCAGCGCGTGCGCGACGACAAGGGCGAGGAGATCAAGGCGCGCCCGATCCCTGCGACCTACTACTACCCGAAGAGCCCCATGGCGCAGGCCGTGCGCATCATCAGCGAGGCCATCGCCAAGACGGCACCGGAAGGCAGCGACGCCGCGCGCGGCCGCTATGGCGTGATCGGTCTCGGCGCCGGCTCGCTCTCCTGTCTCTCGAAGCCGGGCGAGACGTGGCGCTTCTTCGAGATCGATCCGCTGATGGTTTCGATTGCGAAGAATCCGGACAACTTCTCCTTCCTCTCGCGCTGCCAGCCGAACGCCGACGTCATGCTCGGCGACGCCCGCCTGACCATGGCCAAGGAGGCCGACGGCAGCTTCGATCTCATCATCGTCGACGCCTTTTCATCGGACGCCGTACCCGTTCATCTCATGACGGCGGAGGCGCTGAGCCTCTTCCTGTCGAAACTGAAGCCGACGGGCGCCGTCGTGCTCCATGTCTCCAATCGCTATCTCGACCTCGACGGCGTCGCGGCGGCGACGCTTCCTCTCGTGAAGGGCGCCAAGGGTGTGATCGTTTCGGACGATGCCGCTGACGGCAGCTATGCCGAAACGAGCTCGACCGTGGTCGTCGTCGCGAAGAGCGACGAGACGCTTGCGCCTTTCCGGCAGCTCGAGACCAACCTGGAGCTGGATGCGCGCGGCCTCAGGCCCTGGACCGACGACTTCTCGGACATCATCGGCCCGTTCCGCTCGAAGCTGAACCTGAAGCATTGAGAACACTTCTCCCTCTCCGCATTGTCTTCAATGGGGAGAGGGTCGGGGTGAGGGGCGGCGGCATACGCAAACGTCAGCGCAAGCGGCCGCCCCTCATCCCGGCCTTCTCCCCGTAAACACGGGGAGAAGGGGAAATTCACGGATACAGCCGCTGCTTCTCCCACGCGGCCGCGGGATCGGCGCGGCGGAAAACCAGCCGATCATGCAGACGGAAGGGCCGGTCATGCCAGAACTCGATCTGGAGCGGCATGATCCGGAAACCCGACCAGAACGGCGGACGCGGGATCTCGCCGATCGGATAGCGCGCCGTGATCGCGGCCACGGCCTTCTCGAGCGCAAAACGGCTTTCGAGCGGACGCGATTGGGTGCTCGCCCAGGCACCGAGCCGGCTGCCCCGTGCGCGTGAGGCGAAGTAGGTATCGGCCTCGGCATCGCTCACCGACGATACGAGCCCCCGCACGCGCACCTGCCGCCTGAGGCTCTTCCAGTGAAAGCAGAGCGCAGCCTTGCCCGCCGCCGCGAGCTCGCGGCCCTTCGCGCTTTCGAGGTTCGTATAGAAGACGAAGCCACGTGGTGTTGCATCCGCACTATCCACGCCCTTGAGCAGGACCATGCGCACGTTCGGCAGACCGTCCTCGTCCACGGTCGCGAGCGCCATGGCATTGGGATCGTTCGGCTCACTCGCCTCCGCCTCGCCGAGCCAGTCGGCAAAGAGCGCGAACGGCTCGTCCGATGCCGTGAAGTCGCCCGCCGCAGCCGGCTTATGCTCATGAGTTCCTGACATGATCCAGCTCATCCCGCCCGCCGCAGCGGACCCAATTTCCACAGCTCCTGTGGCACGCATGTCAACGCCGCCTTAACCAAGACACGGCAAGGTGCCACAGTACGTTCCGTCTCGCGGATCGCCTGCGTAACCTCTAGTCGAGTTCCGTACCATGCGTCCATTCCCCGGCCCGCTGGCATTCGCGCTGGCGCTTCTTTCGAGTGCCGTGCTCGTGAGCCTGTTGATCCTGGCCCCCGCCCTGGTCCACGCCACGGATAAGGCACCCGACCAGTCATTTCCGGCCAAGCAGCCCGATGCTGCGACCTGCACCTGCCCCGAGGGCGAGAACGCCAAGCCCTGGCCACGGCCCAAATTCGCCGATGCCGAGCCGCCGAAGCCGTTGACGAGCCTCGACGCCCGCGACGAGATCGCCGCCCTCGAAGCCGTGCATCTCGCCCTCAGCGAGATCGGCGATGGCGCCTCCTACGTCTGGCACCAGCGCGATGGCCGCCTCTCCGGCATCATCAACCCGACCGCCTCCTTCAAGGACCCCGACGGCCGCGTGTGCCGCCACATCATCATGTCGCTCACCGCCGGCCGCAGCACCGCGCGCACCGAAGGCATCGCCTGCCGCATGGCCGACCGGTCCTGGCGCCTGGAGGGCTAACCAGCCCGCCCACGCCGACGCGCGTCCGATCTAGCTGAATTGCATCCCCGCAACTGGTGCCGCAAGCCGGCACTGCTATTGTTCGGCGTCGTGACAACGAACGACACCGCCGCGCCCTTGCCGGTGCGGCCATTCGCGTGGCAGCCCGAGCCACGGCAGAGGTGTAGAGGCGTTCACTTCCAACGAGCGGGCAACGGGCAGGGCGGGAAACCGGAGCGAGGCAGCGTGTCGATCGGGCTATGGGCGGTATTCACCGTGGTGGCGGCGTTCGGCCAGACGCTGCGCAATGCCATGCAGAAAGAGCTGACGGCGACGCTCGGCACGGTCGGGGCGACGCACGTGCGCTTTCTTTTCGGCCTGCCGTTCGCGCTCCTCTTTCTCATCGTGGTGCTCGCGGCGACGGGCTATTCGTTCCCTGCCCTCAATCAGCGCATGATCCTCTGGAGCATTCTCGGCGCCGGCGCGCAGATCGCGGCGACCGCCATGCTGCTCGCCGCCCTCAAGCAGAAATCCTTCGTGGTGACGACGGCACTGATCAAGATCGAGCCGGTGCATGTCGCCCTGTTCGGCCTCGTATTCCTCGGTGACGCGGTAAGCGTGCCCCTCATCGTGGCGATCCTCGTCGCCTGCGCCGGCGTGCTCATCATGTCCTGGCCCAAGGACCAAGCGGCCGCGGTCGCCGATGGCGGCTGGCAGCCGGCCCTGCTCGGGCTAGCGGCAGGCGCGATGTTCGGCGTCTCGGCGATCGGCTATCGCGGCGGCATCCTGGCGCTGGAGCATCCGAATTTCGTGGTCGCGGCGACGACAACGCTGGCCGTCGGCCTCATCATGCAGACGGCGGCGCTGACGGCCTACCTCTGGCTCTTCGAGCGGGACCGCCTGATGGCCATCTTCCGCGCCTGGCGGCCATCCGTCCTCGCGGGCTTCATGGGCGCCTTCGCCTCGCAGATGTGGTTCCTGGCGTTTGCGCTCGAGAGCGCCGCCAAGGTCCGCACGCTTGCCCTCGTCGAGATCTTCTTCGCGCAGATCGTCGCCCGCAGCATGTTCAAGCAAGGGCTCGCCTCGCGCGAAGGTCTCGGCATCGCGCTGGTTGTCGTCGGCGTGCTCATTCTCCTCAACGTTTAATCCTCGAATCCACGACTTGCGGCGCTTCCGCCACATTTCCTCCCCGGGCCGCCCCAACTCGTGCCGCAAACCTCGGACAAAAATCCGGACATGGTCAGCGTGAACCTGGGGGTAACGCTCCATTAATACTAAGCGCCTAATAAGCTTAACGGGAAACCGTGGGCGCGCAGTGTCGGGGGTTTGCGTCGCGTAGCCGAGTTGGGTGTCGTATGTCGTTTCGTGCGTCTGTTGGCGTTGTCGCCACACTTCTGCTTCTGCCGGGCACAGGTCTTGCCGCAGAGAGCCTTCCTCCCATCAAGCTGTCGCCGTCGAATGCGGTACCGGAGTGCGCGACACCCGGCCGGCTGATGGCGTTCATCAAGGACCGCAATCCGCGGCTTCGTCCCGAGCACGAGAAGATCGCCGTCGAATATATGCGCCACGGCGAAGCGCTCGGCATGCGCTGGGACTATGCCTTCTTCCAGATGGTCATCGAGACGGGCTATCTCACCTTCGAGCGTGAGAAGGGCCGGCGCGGCGACGTGCGCCCGCAGCAGAACAATTTCGCCGGTCTCGGCGCCACCGGGCGCGGCGTCTCGGGCGAGAGTTTCCCGGATGTCTCGACCGGCGTCCTCGCCCACCTCCAGCATGTGCTGATGTACACGGGCGAGCCGATCGATGCCCCCGTTGCCGAGCGCACGCAGAAGGTCATCGAGTGGAAGGTGCTCGATTCCTGGCGCGCGAAGATCAAGGAGCCGATGACTTTTGCGCATCTCGCTCAGCAGTGGGCCAACTCCAAGGCCTACGGCGCGATGATCGCCAAGCACGCCGAGATCTTCGCCGAGCATTTCTGCGAAACGCCCGATCCGGCGCCCGAGCTTCTTGCCGAAGCCCGCCCCGAGCAGCGTGATGCAGCCCGCACCCGCACGGCAGCCCAGGTCGAGGAACCGGCAAAGTCCCGCACGTCGGCGCCACCCGCCGTTTCCGGCCGCGAGCTCGCCCAGCGCGCGGTCGAAGAGGCGCAAGCACGCGGCGAGATGCGCCGCAGCAGCCTCGGCGGGCCCGGCCTCAGCACGCTCGCCAACGAAGGCACGGGCCCGGCCGCATCGAACCCGCATGTCGAGACCGCCTCGCTCGGCGCCGGTGCCCGCATCAATCCCATGCCGCCCGCAAATACGCAGCCGAGCGAGCCCGCGACGCCGCTGTCGCCGCTCATGCAGGCCGCCTCGACGGTCGGCGGCATGCTGAAAAGCCTCACGACACCACCGCCTGCGCCGCCCGCGCCACCGGCTGCCAAGACGTCCTGCCGCGTGTGGACGGCGAGCTATGGCGGCACCAAGGCGATCCTCATCAAGGCCCCTTCTGCCGAGGGCGTGAGCTACACCGTGCTCGACGTCAACGAGGGCGCCGAGAAGCGGGAAGCCGCTGCCTACATCGCCGCTTATGCCAAGGGCGGTCAGATCGAGAGCACATTTACGAGTCAGATTCAGGCGCTGGAGAAAGCCTTCGAGCTTTGCCCGGAAGGGTGAGCACGACGGGCTGACGAGAACGAGGGAGCGGTTGTGGGGGAGCGGACGTCAGAAGCCGCGCAACCGTTCAAGTGATCGAATGACGGGGATCAATATCCATATGCGTGCGCGCACACGCCCTTCGCGGGGGCGCAAGGCCTGTTTCGCCGTCCTGCTCGGACTGCCGGCACTTCTCGGCGTCGCCGCGGCGATCGCGCAGCCTGCGGCCGCGCTTCCGGAACTGCGCACGCACGAGCGCAATCGCGTGCCCGCCTGCGTGACGCCGGAGCGGCTCATGCAATACCTCGAGCAGCGCAACAAGAGGCTCGCACCGCAGTTCAAGACGATCGCGCGCTACTACAAGGTTCACGGCGAACGCTACAACATTCGCTGGGACTACGCCTTCTATCAGATGCTGATCGAGACGAACTTCCTCACGTACCGCGCGCCGAGCGGCAAGTGGGGCGACGTCAAGCCGAGCCAGAACAACTTCGCCGGCATCGGCGCCACGGGCGGCGGCGTGCCCGGCGACCGCTATCCGGATGTCTCGACCGGCGTGCTCGCGCAGATCCAGCATCTCGTCGCCTACTCCGGCGAGCTCGTCGTCAAGCCCGTCGCGCCGCGCACGCGCGAGGTGCAGGACAAGGTCGTCGAGCTGTCGCGCGCCCTCAAGCGTCCCGTGACGTGGCGTGATCTCGCCGGCCGCTGGGCCGTCGACAAGAAGTACGGCACGTCGATCGAATTCATCGCCGAGCGCTACCGCGCCCGCTTCTGCGACGGCGCACCCGAGATGCAGGTTGCGGCCGCGACGCGCGGCGCACCGGCTAAGCAGCAGACTCTCGCCGACCTGACGTCGACGGCGGCCGTGCAGCCGACGCGGCCGGCACGG
Source organism: Pseudomonadota bacterium (assembly GCA_023387235.1). Classification (GTDB taxonomy): domain Bacteria; phylum Pseudomonadota; class Alphaproteobacteria; order Rhizobiales; family Hyphomicrobiaceae. The sequence goes on along the minus strand of JAEWIJ010000084.1, from coordinate 2,776 downwards.
AACACGCCGCGGGGCCGCGCGCTCCCGCCCGACGAGGTCCTCGTCGTGAATGACGATGACGAGCCCGCGAGTGCGAGGAACGTCCGCACTGCCGCGACAGCACCCGCGAGGCATGAGCCGGCGCCATCGGCACCACCGGCCGTCTCGGCGCCGCTCGTGCAGGCACCGGCGCCGGCCGAACGCCCGCGCGCGTGCAAGGTTTGGACCGCCAGCTACGGCGGCAGCCGCAATGTGCTCATTCAGACGATCGTCGGCGAGGAGCTGCACCTGACGGCGCTGCAGGTGCTCGATGGGCAGGAGGAGGAGCTGGCCGCGAACTTCATCGCGACGCACGCGGTGGGCGGCCAACGCCTCGGCGATGCATTTCCCAATCGCGAGACGGCCCTGATCCGCGCCTTCAACATCTGCCCGCAGGCGGCCCGCCTCCAGCGCTGAGGCGATCACGTCAGGGCGGCCGGCGGCGCCAGCACATCAGATCCATAGTCTGGATTTCGGGACATGCCGCGCGCAGCGGCACACGTCCTCAGTTCGTCACGACGAGGCAGTCGTAGCCCTTCGGACGGAGCTGGTCGCAGAGCACCTTCGGCTCGCTCACGTTGGCGTACGGCCCAAGGCGCACGCGATAGAACGTGCCCATGCCGCCGAAGACGGTCTCGTCGATCTCGATCTGCCGATTGCCGATGGCGCCCGCATACTCGCCGCGCACGCGCGTCGCGACGGCATTGGCTTCCTTGCGACTACGTACGGTCGCGATCTGAAGCCGGTAGGCGCCCTTCGGAACGGCGCTCGTAGCGATCGTCGTCGCGTCCTTGCCCGGCTCGGCGCGGGCCACTCTGGCGGACTTGTACTCCGCCACCTTCGTTTCTGCGGGCCTTGCCGCCGTCTCGGCACGCTCGGTCCTCGGACGCCCCTGCGCACTGCCGCCAGCATCGCCCGAGGGGGCCGCCGTCTGAGACGAGCCGCCCGAAAAGAGGCCCGTGAAGAACGAGCCGAATCCGCCGCCCGATGAGGTCGGCGCATTGTCCGGCGCCCGGCTTGCCTGTGGTGGCGACGCGGGCGGCGCGCTCGCCTGCCGGCGCGTCTCCGATGGAAGCTCGCGCCCCTTGGCGTCGATCTTCGTCGTGCTCTCCCAGCTCGAGATCGCAGGGCCCGTGGCCGGCGCAGGCTCCGGGCTGCGCGTCGTCGGCGGCGGCTCGGGCGCCGGAGATGGCGAGGAGAAGGGAGAGGCGCTTCGCGAAAAACCAGCCTCGGACAGCGCATTGGCAACTGGTCGCGACGATGCGGCGACGCGCGCCCGCGGCGGCGGAGTCTCGGGCGGCGCGCTCGATGCGGACTGGGTTGCCGGAGCCGCTGCCCCTGCGCCGGAAGCCGGCGCGGCGATGCCGACCTCTCGCGTCGCCTCGCCCCGCGCGCTCAATGCTGCAGCGCGATCCTTCTCGTTGAGGCCGTCCTTGAGCCAGATGGCGCTTGTGAGGTCGGCAATGGCCTGAGCCGGGCGGTTCTTCTTGCGATGAGCCAGACCGCGCAGGTAAAGCGCGCGTGCCATGTGGGGATTGGAGAGACCGCCGCCGCCGAGAATGCCGTCGAGCGCGCTCATGGCCGCGTCGGCGTTACCCGCATCGACGGCCTTGGCCGCACTATCGAGTGCGCGATCCGTGTCGGTTCCGGCTTGGGCGCCCTTGGCCGGGGCTTTGGCGGGCGCGCGCTGAGCCTCGGCGCCATCGATCCCCCCGACGGTGCATGTCACGACGACTGCCAGCGACAGCGCGATCCTGTACAGGCTCGGGCTCATAACGGTTCTCCGGGACCCCCTCGTTCCGGTCCGATTCGCGCATCTTGTGTTCAGTTAAGACAAATCCATTCCCCCGGCAATTCTATGGCGCGACTTTTTCCCCGCTGTCGAAACCTATTCCACTGTGACCGATTTGGCGAGGTTGCGCGGCTGGTCGACATCCGTGCCCATGAACGTCGCCGTATGATAGGCGATGAGCTGCATCGGCAGCGCGTAGACGAGCGGCGCGACGAACGGATGCACCTTCGGCACGCTCAGATGCGTCGCGACGCGGCACCCAACCTTCTCCGAGATCGCATCGGACACCAGAATGATCTGGCCCCCGCGCGCCGCCACTTCCTGCATGTTCGAGACCGTCTTCTCGAAGAGATCGTCGTCCGGCGCAACGACCACGACCGGCACATTCTCGTCGATGAGCGCGATCGGCCCGTGCTTCATCTCGCCGGCGGCATAGCCCTCGGCATGGATGTAGGAAATCTCCTTGAGCTTGAGCGCGCCTTCCATGGCGATCGGGAATGCCGTGCCGCGCCCGAGATAAAGCACGTCACGCGCCTTCGACAGCCCGTGCGCCAGATCCTCGTACGGCTGCTCCTCCCGCAGGAGGCCGACCATATGGCGCGGCACTTCCATCAGGGCCTGGAGGAGCTCGCTCTCCTGCTCCGGCGTGATGGTGCCGCGCGCGCGGCCGATCGCGAGCGCGAAGCAGGCGAGCGTGGCGAGCTGGCAGGTGAAAGCCTTGGTCGAGGCGACGCCGATCTCCGGCCCTGCGAGCGTCGGCAGGACGGCATCGCTCTCGCGCGCGATCGTCGACGTACGCACGTTGACGACCGACAGAATGCGCTGGCCCTGCGCCTTGCAGTAGCGCAGCGTCGCGAGCGTGTCCGCCGTCTCGCCCGACTGCGAGATGAAAACGGCGACGCCGCCCGCCGGCATCGGCGCCTCGCGATAGCGCATCTCCGAGGCGACATCGATCTCGACCGGCAC
>JAEWIJ010000004.1 GCA_023387235.1 Pseudomonadota bacterium | reverse complement strand
CCCCTGTTGCAATGCGGTATCCGGTATCGGACCTCGGACTTCCGTCGCCGCGGCCCAGGGGCCACACTGAACGCGCGCGCCGGCCAGCTTTGCGCGCTTATCCCGCTTTGGCCTCGATGGCCTCCATGTCCGCGTCCGATAAGCCGAAATGGTGGCCGATCTCGTGGATCAGGACGTGGGTGACGAGCGTGCCGAGCGTTTCGTCGCTGTCGGCCCAATAGTCGAGAATCGGGCGCCGGAAAAGGATGACCGTATCGGGCTCCTGTGAGACGTCCATGACGCTCTTCCGCTCGAGACTGACCCCCTGGTAGACGCCCATGAGGTCGAACTCGTTCTCGATGCCGAGGCTGTCGAGCACGTCCTCATTCGCAAAATCCTCGATGCGGATGAGCACGTCCTTGGCGAGATCGCGAAACTCCGCCGGGATCTGCTGCCAGGCCACGGCGGCCAGATCCTCGAACTCCCGTAATGTCGGGGCCTTGGCGTGCGTCCACTTCGGCTCTCTGCTCATTCCGACCAGCCTCTTGCCCCAGAACTGAGCATGAGATGGCGGAACGCAAGCCCGCATTCAAGTCATTCAGCTGCGCCAGCTCTTCTGGGTCGCAAATACGAGCTGGGCGCCGAGGATCACGATCGCGAGACGCGCGAGGTGGTGGAGCGCCACGTAGGCCACGTCCACGCCGAGGATGAAGGCGAGCAGGTTGAGCTCGGTCTGGCCGCCGGGTGCAAAGGCCATGAGTACCGAGACCTGGTCGAATCCGGTCCAGCGCGAGACCAACGTGACGACGACGGCGGTCACCGAAAGCAGCACGATGGCGTTGATAATGCCCCACACCATGGTGTGTGAGAATTCCTTGAGCGTGAGGCCTCGGAACTGGCAGCCGAGCAGCACGCCGACGCCGATCTGGGCGAAGACGAGAAGCTCGAGCGGCAGACGTACGCTCGTAAGGCCCGCAGCGTGCGCAATGCCGCTCATGACCATCGGACCGACGATCGGGGCTCCGGCGAGGCCGAGCCTGTGGGCGATGCCCCAGCCTGCACCCGCCATGGCAACGAGCGTCGCGAGGTCGAGGAGGCTCGCTTCGGAAAGGCGCACGGGGCTAGCGAAGGGCGTTGGCGCTGCGAGGCCATCGTGCACCTGCAGCCAGAGCGGCACAGCGAACACGATGAGCACGATGCGCGTCGCCTGCACGAGAATGACGGTGCGCTGATTAGCGCCGGAGGCTTCGGCCATTGCGGTCATGTCGGCGAGCCCGCCGGGCACGGCCGAATAGAAGGCCGTCGGGCGGTCGAAGCCGGCGAGGCGCCGGTAGAATGTCATGCTCGTCGTCGTGATGAGGACCATGAAGGGCACGAGGACCAGGAGGCTCACGGTCATCGCGCCCACCTGACCGAGAATGGCTGGCGTGAAGGCTGAACCGACGGCGACGCCGAGAGTTGCCCTGAGCGGCCCGGCGAGCGGGCGCGGACGCTCGACGGGGAGTTGCGCCACCGATGCGATCAGGCAGGCCGTGAGCGCGCCGAGATACCAGGGCAGCGGCAGGTGGAAGTAGACGAAGATGACGGCGCCGATGGTGCCGATGAGGAAGGCCAGCGCGAAACGGGGAATGCGTGCCCATATGGAGCGCTGGGTCGCGCCCGGAGCGGGGACCGCCTCCTGCTCGGGCTGCTGGCGGCCAGCGCCGTCGGCCATACAGATACTTCCCCCGTCCCCTGATTTCCCGCTACCAGCTCAGCGCACCGACGATGGCCGCCGAGTGCAATGTCGCGAGCGCGCCGACGAGCAGCGAGCGCGCGCCAAGAGCCACGATATCGGCGCGCCGCTCCGGCACAATGGTGATGAGCCCGCCGATCATGATGCCCAGCGAGCCGAGATTGGCAAAGCCGCAAAGTGCATAGGTGATGATCAGTCGCGAGCGTGGGGCAAGTGCGGTCGCATCGAGGGCCGCGAGATCGAGGTAGGCGAGGAACTCGTTCAGGACGATCTTCTGGCCGATGAGCGCGCCCGCCGTCCCCGCCTCGCTCCATGGAATGCCGAGCAGGAGCGCCAGCGGCGCGCACAGCCAGCCGAGGATCTGCTGCAAGGTGAGCCGCGCGCCGGCAAAACCCGAGAGGGCGCCGAGCATCTCGTTGGTGAGTGCGACGAGGGCCACCATGACGACGAGCATGGCGGCGACCGCGGCGAGGAGCCGTATGCCGTCGGCCGTACCCTGAACGATCGCGTCCATGCTGGATCGGGGTGCGTGTTCGATCACGATGTCGGCCGTTGCGGGGCCGCCTTCGAAGCCCTCGGGGATCGCGAGGCGTGAGAGCATGAGCGCCGCGGGCACGTTCATGAGCGAGGCCGCGAGCAGGTGGCCTGCGGCGCCCGGAACCTGCGGCGCGATGAGGCTCGCATAGACGACCATGACGGTGCCGGCGATGGTCGCCATGCCGACGGCCATGGTCGCGAAGAGAGCGCCACGGCCCATCTCACGAAGATAAGGGCGAATGAGCAGCGGCGACTCGACCATGCCGACGAGCACGTTCGCCGCCGACGCCATGCCGAGCGGGCCGCCAATGCCGAACGTGCGCTGGAGCAAATGCGCGAAGGCCGCGACGAGCCGCTGCAGCACGCCCCAGTAGTATAGGAGCCGCGACAGTGCGCTCATCAGCAGAATGAGCGGCAGGGCCTGGAAGGCCAGCACGAAGCCGTTTTGCGGATGCGTGACCTCGAAGGGTGCGGGCGCCCCCGCGAGATAGCCGAAGACGAGGCTGGTGCCGGCATTGGTCGCGCGCTGGAGCGCACCGATCACGCCGGTCGCGGCATCGAAGATCACGCTCGCTTGCGGCACTTTCAGGAAGAGCGCGGCAATGGTGACCTGAAGTGCGAGGCCGGCGGCAATGGTCGTAGCGATCTGCTGGCGTGTGAGCGTGCGGTCTTCGCCCGTTGCCCAAACGAGCAGCGGAATGAGCGCAATGCCAAGCAGGCTCTGCAGAACAAGTAGGAATGATTCGGCCATGAAAGCCCCCATGGCGAGTGTAGGGGCTCAGGCCACACGGACGAAGCTGCTTTTGCGGGCAACGCGGGTAGCGCTGAAGGGGGCGAGCGCTGTCAGGCCGCCCTTCGCCGGAACAGCCACTGCGAGAGGCGCCGCTTCGGGCCGCCGTCGCGCAGCACGTCGTCGCGTACGAGGCGCGCGCCTTCGCGGCGCCGCGCGAGCGTCAGCTTGCGCGTGTGGAATCTCTCGAGCTCGGGACGATGCCCGACACTGACGATGGTCGTGTTGGGTGAGCGCTCGACGAGGAGCGCCATGAGCTCGTCCTGGCTCGTCGGATCAAGTGCAGCCGTCGCTTCGTCGAGCACGACGATATCGGGATTGTGCAGAAGGATGCGCGCAATGGCGAGGCGCTGTTTCTCGCCGCCCGAGAGCGTCTGATCCCATGGCCCCTCCTCGGCCATTTTCTCGACGACATGCGCGAGGCCGACCTCTTCGAGCGCCTTGGCGACATCCTCGTCGGACTTGCTGTCCGGTGCATCGGGATAGGTTGCGGCCCGCTTGAGACTGCCGACGGGCACATAGGGGCGCTGCGGCAGCAGGAAGAGCCTTGCATCCTTCTTCACTTCGACGGAGCCGCCGCCCCAAGGCCAAAGTCCCGCGATCGCGCGCACGAGCGTGCTCTTGCCGGTGCCGGATTCGCCCGCGATGAGCACGCGCTCGCCGGGCATGATCGCGACCTCCGTCTCGTCGAGGATCGCCGTGCCGTCATCGAGCGCGACGGAAAGATCATCGAGGCGCAGCGCCGCCTCCTGGCCTTCGTTGGTGATCGAGATGCGCCCGACCTGATCGCCCTTCACCGCGCGCTCGAGCGTGTCGAGGGAGGCCATGAGCGATCCGACGCGCACCGCCGATGCCGTCCAGTCGGCGAGGCGGGGATAGTTGTCGACGACCCAGTTGAAGGCGGCCTGCACGATCGTGAAGGC
>JAEWIJ010000220.1 GCA_023387235.1 Pseudomonadota bacterium | reverse complement strand
CAGTTTCCGCGACCTGGAGGGAGTTGCGCAGGTCAACGGTTGCGGTGCGCGCATTCCTCGCCTCGATAACCTGGTTGAAATAGGTCTGGGTGCGCTCCGAGAGCCAGATGGCCGTCCCCAGAATGCCGAGCAGGGCGATAAGGCCGACCGCGAGGAGCGCGATCGTCGAGCGGACTAAGGTCTGACTGGTAAGTGGCATCGGCAACACCGGAACGAGGAGTTCCGCGTATGCCCGATCTGCAGCTGCACCGCCATTGCGAAAAAGACTGGCGCAGGCAGAAACGAAAAGGCCCGGAGGAACACGCTCCGGGCCCGATCCCTACCGAAGATGTGCGAAGCGCTAGGCGACGCTCTCGGCGAACACTTCGCTCTCGTCGGGCTCGCGCAGCACGTAGCCGCGGCCCCACACCGTCTCGATGTAGTTCTTGCCGCCGGGCGCCACGCTGAGCTTCTTGCGCAGCTTGCAGATGAAGACGGCGATGATCTTGAGTTCGGGCTCGTCCATGCCACCATAGAGATGGTTGAGGAACATCTCCTTGGTGAGCGTCGTGCCCTTGCGGAGCGAGAGCAGCTCCAGCATCTGGTATTCCTTGCCCGTCAGATGCACGCGCTGGCCGTTGACTTCGACGGTCTTGGTGTCGAGGTTGACCCGCAGCTCGCCGGTCTCGATGACCGACTGGGCGTGCCCCTTGGAGCGACGGACGATGGCCTGGATGCGGGCGATCAGCTCATTCTTGTGGAACGGCTTGGTCATATAGTCGTCGGCCCCGAAGCCGAGGCCCCGCACCTTGTCGTCGATACCCGCCAGACCCGAAAGAATGAGGATCGGCGTCTGCACCTTGCTGACGCGGAGGGTCTTGAGGACCTCGTATCCGCTCATGTCCGGCAAGTTGATATCGAGCAATATGATGTCGTAATCGTAGATCTTGCCGAGATCGACGCCTTCCTCACCGGTACTGGTCGTGTAAACGTTGAAGCCTTCCGACTGCAACATCAGCTCAATGCTTTGCGCCGTGGCGCTGTCATCCTCAATGAGAAGGACTCGCATGCCAACCTCTCTTCCATGACCCTATTCAGAGTCCGCTGCCCCAATTGTGAAGAGTACGCTATTGCACTCAGCAAGTTCATAACTTGCACATTACTTTCGAGAGGTTAACAAAACCTAATGGTCGATTACAGAAATGCCGTTTTTGGGACGCGGACCTGCGTTGCCATGACAACCCCCTGTCACCAAGGTAGCGGGCGGCCGTCAGCAGGACGCGAAACCCAATAATACCAAGTATCCGCGCACGCAATTACATGGTGCGGCAGGCCATCCTAGCCGTACTTGGCAGCTCAGAGATGTCGCTAGATCGCGAACCTCACGCCGACCATGCAGATCACCCAAGCCGTTGCCGTGGCTTGTTTGTCGGCATGCAACCCCCTAAATTGGTTAGTACATGATTTGCACAGGTTGCTGAAGCGTACAGTGCTCGCTCAGTGATCGAAAATGACACGCGCGAGTCTGATCCGATTCAGGCGTTGCGAAACGGCAACTTAATGCGTTTGTCTGATATTGACCCTGTGCCGGCGTGCGTCCGGAAGCATCACAGGTGTCAGCATCAGAACCTTTAAGGGGCTGGTATCCGTGTGCTGCTATCAGGGCTTACAGTATGTCGCCGAGCACAAGTTTTGCATGGCCGTGTCACGACGCGACGTCGGCCGCGCATCGAGCGTGTGCAACGGCGCGTTGCCTTATCGAGGTTCGCCGATGCTCTTGAGTAGGGGGTGACGGTCATGAAGTCCCGTGACGGTGCGTTGAAGCTGAAACGCTTCGAGGCCGAGGAAAAGCGGCGCAAGGTTGCCGACCTCGAGTCGATGATCCACGAGTTCGAGCAGATGGCTGCCGACCTCGACCGCCAGATCTCAACCGAGGAAGAGCGCACGGGCGTTCGCAACGAAGCGCACTTCGCCTATTCGACCTTCGCGCGCGCGGCTGCCCAGCGCCGGAACAATCTTCGCGCGTCGGTTGCCGATCTTCGCGAGAAGCTCGAGCTGGCTGTTGCGGTGCGCGACGAAGCGCTCGCGGAGCTCGATGTTGCTGCGGCGGCCGACGAGCGCGGCGGCGACCGCTCGCGTCGCGTCGACCGCGATGCCACTGATGCGCGCATTGGCTGAGATACACGCGAGCTGATTGTGCTCGGTTGGAGCAGAGAACGGCGCGCCGCGCGAGCGAGCGCGCCGTATGTATTTCACCCAGTTCTTCCGAAGGACCGCGTTGCAGCGACGATCTCGTGCACGATGCCGGGCTCCGTCATGGCGTGGCCCGCATCCGGCACCACGTGCAGCGTCGAGCCCGGCCATGCCTGGTGCAGCTCGACGGCGCTTCGCACGGGCGTCACAACATCATAGCGTCCCTGGATGATAGCGCCCGGAATGCCCGCAAGGCGGTGCGCATCGCGCAGAAGCTGCCCGTCCACATCGAGAAAGCCGCGATTCATGAAGTAGTGGCACTCGATGCGCGCGAAGGCGAGTGCATAGGCGTCGGATGCAAAGGCACGCAGGCGCATGGGATCAGGCCTGAGCGCCATGGTCGAGGCTTCCCAGATGCACCACGCCCGCGCCGCCTCGATCTGAATGCGCGGATCGAGATGCGTCAGGCGGCGGTGATAGGCCGGAATGGGATCGCGACGCTCCTCGGGCGAGAGGACGGAGAGAAACGCCTCGTAGGCCTCCGGAAAGAGCCAGTTGCAGCCGTCCTCGTAGAACCAGCGGATCTCCGCCTCGCGGAGCAGGAAGACACCCCTGAGGATCAGCTCGCGCACGGTCTCGGGGTGTCGCTCGGCATAGGCAATGGCGAGCGTCGCGCCCCACGATCCGCCCATGAGCTGCCAGCGGTCGATCGCAAGATGGCGACGCAGCTTTTCCATGTCGTCGAGGAGATGCGGCGTCGTGTTCTCGTCGAGGCTCGCATTCGGCGTGGAGCGCCCGCAGCCCCGCTGATCGAAAAGTACGATCCGGTAGCGGGCCGGATCGTGATAGCGCCGCATGGTCGGGTTGCTGCCGCCGCCGGGGCCGCCGTGGACGACCAGGACCGGCTTGCCGTCACGGTTGCCGCACTCCTCGAAATAGATCTCGTGCCCGCCCCCGACCTGGAGACGGCCCGCCCGATACGGCTCGATCGGCGCATAGAACCCGAATTGCTCGCGTGCAGACATCCGTGCTCCCCGGTCGTGCGCGTACGGCGCACGCCGAACGTATCATTGCAGATCGGCCTATCGCAAAGCTAACCGCCGGTGAGCCGGCGCCGCTCGGCCAGCATCTGGCGGACCTCGCGGTCATAGAGCGTATCGCCGCCGGGAACGCGCAAATCCCGCACCATCTCCAGCGCATGCCGGTCGGGTGCCGGCGTCAGGAGGCTGCCGACACCCACGGCCACCAGAGATATGGGGGCCGCCACCGCCGCCGCCATGGGGCCCGAGAGGCCGAAATGCGCAAGATCGCCGCTCAGGATACCGATGACGGCTGCGACGAAGCCGGCCAGCAGGCCGCAGATCGCGCCCCAGACATTGCACCGCTTCCACCAGATCGACATCAGCAGCACGGGAAAGAGCGTCGAGCCGCTGAGAGCCAGCGACCACATGAGCAGCTCCAGCGGATCGCCCGGCACCACGACGGCCAGCCAGCAGCCGAATGTCGTGAGGACGACGAAGGCGGCGCGCAGCATCGTGCGGCGGGGAGCATCGGCGACAAGCTCGCTGCGCGGGCCGTTGATGATGTCCTCCGCGAGGATCGTCCCGAGGGTCGCAAGCCCTGTCGCGGCGGCCGCGAGCGCCGTTGCCAGCAGGCCCAGAATGATGGTGTAGACCAAGGCCGCCGGTACTTCGTTGGCGACCGCCAGCACGACGAGAGCCGCATCGCGCCGGATGGCAAAGCTCGCGAGCGTCTGCCGCGCCGTCCCCGTGTCGATGCTTGCCCACTCCCGGGCGACGACATCGGGAATCCAGTCGGGAAGCTGGCCGGCCGGATGTCCCGCGATGTCGTTCATCACGATCTCGCGCAGGAAGACGCCGACGGCCGACATCGTCAGGAAGATGAGCCCCGCGATGCAGATCGCCCAGGCCACGGACTTGCGCGTCGCGTACACGCCGGGCGTCGCGGCTATGCGCGAGATGAGCGCCGGCTGGCCGGCGACGCCCGCCATGACCGCGAGCATCGACAGTATGAAAGCCCCCTGGCCGATATTCGCGAAAGGTGTCGCAAAGCGCCGGGAGGCGGCCTCGAACCCCTGCCCCGGCAAATCCAGGGTGAAGGTATCCGCAAAGACATTGGGAATGTTCTGGACGACCTCGGCGCGCAGGAGCGCCCTGGTGATCCGTCCGTGGCTCAGCTGCGGCACCGGCAGATGCGACATGAGGATGGCGATGATCATGACCGGGATCAGCAGCGCGAGCAGCATCACAATGCCCTGCGCGGCGCTCGTCCAACTCAGCGAGCGCAGTCCGCCGCACGCCAGCACGAGGATCAGCAGAAGCGACACCGCGACGGTCAGCGCGACCGGCGAGAGCTCCGTGAGCCAGCCCCCCGCCATGAAGGCGACCTTCAGCTCGGCGACGATCAGAATCAGCAGCGGCACGCTCGCAATGGCCGCCGCGACCACGCGCAGCACCGGGCTCGCGAAGCGTAGCCCCAGATAAGCCGGCACCGAGTAGGCGCCGAACTTGCGGATATAGGGCGCGACGAGGATCGCGAACACGACGAGCCCGGTCGTCATGCCGGCCGTCAGGAAGAGCGCGTCGAAGCCGATCAGATAGAAGAGGCCCGGCAGTGCCGCGAGCGTCGTGCCGCCGAGCAGCGTCACGATGAGCGTGAGGCCCGTGAAGACGGCGGGCACGCGCCGGCCGGCAAAGAGCAGCTCGGACATGGCGTTCGTCCGGGTCGCGATGGCGAGGCCGGCGACGAGAAGCGCAAGCCCACCCGCGATGAGCGCGCGCAGCATCTGGTCCTCGAGGCCGAGCTGCTCGAGCATGAGCGCCATCAGCACGATGCCGACGAGCAGGCTCGCGAAGATGCCGAAGTAGACACCGAGGAGGGGATTGACGAGGTGGCGGCTGGGTGTCGGGGACATCGGTGATCCGGATCGGCTCTCGGAAGGGGCGCACGGCCCCGTCAGATGCTCGTTTTACAGCTTGGCGCGGTCGTTCGGACCTCAGTCATCCTCGTGCGCGCCGTGCCAGCGGTCGATGACATCCTGGCGGTTCGCGAAGGAGGCGACCGTGATCAGCGCGAGAACGCCGATGCCGTGCGCGAGCAGGAAGTAGCCCCAGGGAAAGCCGATCACCCGATTGCCGTTGAGCTGCTCGGCATAGAAGGGAAGGACGAGCACGACGAGCAGGAAGGGCAGCAGGCTCGCCACCATCTGCCATTTCGTGTGCCGCCAGTACGGCCGGCGCTCCTTGCGCTCGATCATGCGCCCCCCTACTCAGATGTCCCTGGGTCCGTGCAGAATGGCTGCGCCGCCATCCGGCAGCGAGAGATGTGCCCTCATTGTGGTCGGCGTGCGGCGCCCCGGGTTGCACAGACCCGCACATAGCGCTCCGGAGCCAGCCCCGCTCATCGTGGCAAATGTTAGCCAAGACCGCGGAAACGCGCTAGTTCTTCACCTTGCTCCTGTTGAAGATGCCGCTGGCCGAGCCGTGCCAAGGCCGCCGGGCTTAATGCGTACAATCTCGCGAGAGACTGGATCGGTGACGAACCGCATCATCGTGGTCGATGATCATCCGTTGTTTCGGGGCGCCCTCACGCAGGCGCTGGATCAGGCTATTCGCGACGCGCGCTTCGACCAGGCGGCCTCCCTTGCCGATCTCGAAGCGCTGATCGCGGAGCGCGCCGACACGGATCTCGTGCTGCTCGATCTCGCCATGCCGGGCGTACAGGGCCTGTCCGGGCTGCTGCTGCTGCGCGCGCAGCATCCCGACATCCCGGTGGTCGTCGTCTCGGCACATGACGATCCCGAGACCATACGCAAGTGCATGGAGTTCGGCGCTTCGGGGTACGTGCCGAAGTCGCTCTCGGTGGACGACATCCGCATGGCCGTCGAGACGGTGCTGGGCGGTGGCATCTGGGTGCCCCCCGACATCGACCTCTCGCGCCCCGCCGATGGCGACGACGTGGTCGCGCGGCTTTCGACGCTCACGCCGCAGCAGGTGCGCGTCCTCATGATGCTCGGCCAGGGGCTGCTCAACAAGCAGATCGCCTTCCAGCTCGGCGTGTCCGAGGCGACCATCAAGGCGCACGTCTCGGCGATCCTGCAGAAGCTCGACGTCGACAGCCGCACGCAGGCCGTCATCGCCATCAACCGCATCGAGGGCGACTGGCGCAGCCCCAAGGCCTGAGCCTCGCCGCCCGACGCCGGCGCCCCTATTCCGCTGCGACCCGCATCTGCATGGAGATGCGCGAGAGGATCGCCCTGAGCTGTGCCGCCTTCAGCGGTTTCCTCAAGAGCACGAGCCCCAGCGCGCGCACTTCGCGCTGCACCTCGGGAGAGTGGTCGGCGGTGATGATCACGGCCGGAAGCTCACGGCCCAGCATCGAGGATATGGCCTTCACAGCCTCGACGCCTGTCCCCGCATTGAGGTGATAGTCGGCCAGAATGACGCTCGGCGGCGCGTTCATTTCTTCGAGACGCTGAAGCGCCTCATCGAGGCTCGCCGCCATGACCGAGGAGCAGCCCCAGCCGCCCAGCAGCGCGCCCATGGCATCGAGCACATCACTCTCATTGTCGATGCACAGAACCTTGAGATTGTGGATGTCGCCGACGGCGAGCGGCATATCCAGGCTCCGCCGGCGGACAGCGGCGCCGAACGCGCGCGGCAGGCTGACGGAGAAGAGCGAGCCCTTCCCCAGCGTGGAGCGCAGCAGGATGGGTGCTTCGAGAACGCGCCCGATGCGCTCGACGATCGAGAGCCCGAGGCCGAGGCCGCGCTCGGAAGCGGCTGTCTCCGCCAGACGGTGAAACTCCTTGAAGACGAGTGCCTGCTGGGCGAGATCGATGCCGGGCCCAGTATCGCACACCTGCACCTCGACCCGGTTTCCGCGTGCGCGCGCACCGAAGAGCACCTTGCCGCGAGGCGTGTACTTGATGGCATTGGACAGCAGGTTCTGCAGGACGCGCCGCAACAGCCGCGGATCGGAATGCACCAGCGCGCGGGTCGGCACGACCCTGAGCTCCAGGCCCTTGGCGCGTGCCATGGGATCGAAGGCGAGCGCGAGCTGCGACATCAGTTCACCGAGCGCGACGAGACGCATCTCGGGCTCGAGCTTGCCGGCATCGAGGCGCGAAATGTCGAGGAGCGCACCGAGGATCTCCTCGACGGCCTCGAGAGATGTATCCACATTGTGCGCGAGACGCTGGGTCTCCTCGGCCAGCGGACGCTCGATGAGGCTCGACGCATAGAGGCGCGCGGCATTGAGCGGCTGGAGGAGATCGTGACTCGCCGCAGCCAGGAAGCGTGCCTTGGCCAGATTGGCTTCGCTCAGCGCCTCGTTGACCCTGACGAGCTCGGCCGTACGCTCGGCGACGCGCCGCTCGAGCGTCTCGTTGGCGCGTGCGAGGGCTGCCGAGGCCGCGACCTGATCCGTGATATCGAGGTAGGTCGTGACGATGCCGCCCTGCGGCATGGGTGCGGTGCGGATCTCGAGAATGCGCCCCATCTGCGCGAGATGATCGAGGAAGGTCTCGCGCTTTACGGCAAGGCGCGTAAAGCGCTCCTTGACATGATCCTCGACTGCGCCCGGCCCGAAGTCGCCGCGCTCGGCGCGTGCTCGCAGGATGTGCTCGAGCGGAATGCCGACGGCAACGAGGTCTTCCGGCAGATTGAGCAGCTCGCGGTACTGGCGGTTCCAGCAGATGAGCCGCATATCGCGATCGAAGACACCGAGGCCATGGCGGACCTGATCGAGCGCGGACTGCAGGAGGTCGCGATTGTACTGGAGTGCTTCCGAGGCATCGTCGAGCAGACGCAGCGCCGACTGGCCGGAGACGTTGCCGCGCCTCAGCAGGAGCGAGAGCACGAGGCGCGCCGAGGCGGCCCCGATCGCGCTCGTCAGCAGGTGCTCGGTAAAGCGGAGCACGCTGATGTCGGCTTCCGCTTCCGCCACAAGCGGCGTCGCGCGCGAGGCTTCGTATTCGGCAAAGGAGTGCGCGGCGCGCTCACTGCCAAGATAGCGCACGACCGTATGCTTGAGGTCGCCGACGGTGACGGCCGTTCGCCAAAGGCGGAATGCGGGATTCGGCTCGGCGGTCGGTGGATCGGCGGCGCCGAAAATCTGTGCCTGCATGCGCTCGATCGGCTCGGGCACACGCAGGAGCGACACGAAGATGTAGGCGCCGACGTTCGCAACGAGGCTCCACAGCACGCCGTGCGTCAGGGGCTCGAACTGAAGATAGAACAGGGCCTGCGGGCGCAGGAAGCCGAGGCCGTACGGCCCGTCCTCGACGATGCTCATCGGAAGCCAGCCGGCGCGCGCGACCCAGGGCAGCAGCAGCGTATAGGCCCAGATGGCGAAGCCGATGAGAATGCCCGCGATGGCGCCGCGTGCGGTCGCGCGCCGCCAGATGAGACCGATGAAAAATGCCGGCGCGAGCTGTGCGATCGCTGCAAAGGCAATGAGGCCGATCGCAGCCAGGGCCTGAACCTGCCCGAGGGCCCGGTGCACCATGTAGCCGAGGAGGATCACGGCGAAAATCGAGACGCGCCGGATCAGCAGCAGGTCGCGGCTCATGTCCTCGTCGGCGGCGATGGCGTCGATCCGGCGGCGCAGCAGCCACGGCACGATGAGGCCATTGCAGATCATGATGGCGAGCGCGACGGACTCGACGATCACCATGGCCGTTGCCGCGGAAAGCCCGCCGATGAAGGCGATCATGGCGAGCATGTCGGCGCTGGCCCACATCGGCAGCGCCAGCACGAACATGTCGGGCGCGACGCTGAAGCTCGGGAGGAACAGCAGCCCCGCGATCGCGATCGGCACGACGAACAGGTTGATGAGAACGAGATAGGTCGGGAAAAGCCACGAGGCGCGGCGGATCTCGGATTCCGCGTTGTTCTCGACGACCGTGACGTGGAACTGGCGCGGCAGCAGGATGATGCAGACGGTGCTCAGCAGCGTGACCGTCATCCACGTGCTGCCGCTCGGGCCTCTCGCGAAGATGCTCGCGACGTCACTGCTCCCGCGCACCTTCTCCAGGAAACCGGACGGTCCGCCGAACATGACGAAGATCACGAACAGGCCGACAGCCAGGAAAGCCGCCAGCTTGACCAGCGATTCCGCCGCGATCGCGAGCATCAGGCCGTCCTGGTGCTCGGTGGCATCGATGTGGCGGGTCCCGAAGAGGACGGCGAACGCGGCAAGCGCCAGCGCGATGACGAGGGCCGTGTCGAGGCCGAAGAGCGCGAGCTCCTTGAACGGCGTCGGCCCCAGCAGCGTCTCGATCGAGATCGAAGCCGCCTTGAGCTGGAGCGCAATGTAAGGGAGAGCACCGAGCACCGACACGACCGTCGCGATGGCCGCGACCGCCTGGCTCTTGCCGTAGCGCGCGGCAATGAAGTCGGCGACGGACGTGAGGTTCTGGCTCTTCGCGATCCTGACGATGCGCAGGATGAGCGGCACGCCGAAGACGAACATCAGGATCGGCCCGAGATAGACCGGGATGAAGTCGTAGCCGCTCGATGCCGCGAGGCCGACGCTGCCGAAGAACGTCCAGGATGTACAGTAGACGGCCAGCGACAGGGCGTAGGTGACCGGCCGGCCGCTGCCCCCCTTGCGCGAGCGAATGACGCGATCGCCGAACCACGCCACGGCAAAGAGCAGGCCGACATAGCCGAGCGCCAGTGTCAGAACCTGCCAGGCTTCGATCATCGAGCTGCCGCGCCTATGGTGCCGCCGCCAGTGTCGGTGCTGCGGGCGGCCAGAGCCTCATCTTGCTTCGGGTGCCGGACCCACGCAACCGAGCCCTGCCGATCTTGGCTTATGTCCTCGGGATGAGCCTGGATACGCAGCATCCCCACACGCGACGGCATACTCCGCGTGCCCCTCTTTACCTTCCTGCACCTCACCTCCTATCGTGTCGGGGCGACTCACGCGCCTGCGGGAAAGACAGTTTTGCCCACAAGTGCCGTGTCACAAGGTCCAATGACTTCCATATTGGCGCCCTCGCCATACCTGCCTCGCCTCATGCGGCCAACGCGGAGCACCACCCATGAAGAAGATCCTCGACGAGTTCCGGGAATTCGCCCTCAAGGGCAATGTCCTCGACATGGCTATCGGCATCATCATCGGCGGCGCCTTCGGCACCATCGTCCAGTCGCTGGTCAAGGACGTGATCATGCCGCCGATCGGCATGCTCATCGGCGGCGTCGATTTCTCCGATATCAGAATCCCCCTGCGCGCTGCCGCCGAGGGCAAGGAAGCCGTGACGATGAACATCGGCGTGTTCATCAACAACGTGATCAGCTTCCTCATCGTCGCCTGGGCGGTGTTCATGCTGGTCAAGGGCATCAACATGCTGCGCGCGCGCTTCGAGAAGGAAAAGGCCGCCGCGCCGCCGCCGCCGCCACCTCCTTCCGAGCAGTACCTGAGGGAAATCCGCGACGCGCTCGTCAAGAAGTAGCGCCAGCGAGCGGTGGAGATCACGGGCGCGCCGCCTCAGGCCGCGAGCGCGCCCGCGACGTGACTGATGGCCTGCTCGAGGCGCGCCTCGCGCGTCACTTGCCGCGGCACGTGCCCGAAGATGTCCTCGCCGGCGAGCCAGCGAGCCTCCCCGTCGGGCGTCGACAAGGCAGCATCGAGCGCGGCGGCGAGCTCAAGAGCGTCCGTCGCGAACCCGGCTGCCCGCATGGCGCCGAGGAGCGTGATGTGGGCATTGCTCGCATGCTGGAGATGCACGCCCGAGATCGGAATGCGCGCGGCGAGGTTGCGGCCCTCGAACTCGTCGATGCACACCTCGACATCGAGGGACGTCGCCTGCCGGCAGACGAGCGGTCGGTGGCGATAGACCGAGCAGCCCCCATCCACCAGCAGCGGACAGGCGAGTTTGCCGCCGATCCGCGCCTCGGGTGCGATCCCGATCAGCGCACGTCCGCGTGCCCGCACGTCGTCGACCGTCATTCCCGCGGCGTGACCGCCGCGCACGGCGCCCGCGAGACGAAACGCCTCCGGTGGCGTGATCGCGACGAAGGTATGGCAGCAGTAGCTGCAGCCGCGCGTGCAGGCGATCTTCTGCTGTGTCGGCGGCCGGGCGGTCAGTGACGTTTCGGCGAGCGTCTGCGCGAGCTCGGCCGCCTCGCCGGCGCGTCGATCATTGCCCGCCTCGTCCAGCTTGGCCTTCACGACCTGCGCGATCGCCAGGATCTCGGACGTCCTGGGTTGCAGCGGCAGGCCCTTGCCCATCAGCTGACGTCCGGCCTTGATCCGCTCGCGGATCTCCCGCCGACGCTGCTGGCGCGTGGCCTCGCTCATAGCCCCTCCGGTATTCTGCGCAGGTCACTCTACGTCCTTCGCGCCTCCGGCGCGAGCGAGGCCATGCCTCTGGCATGCCTTCGGCATGACCCTCGCGCTCCACCGGGAGGGAACACCCTCCCGGACCCACCCGCTTTTAAGATTGGCAGTTCGCCGCAAACTCCAGTTATGAAAG
>JAEWIJ010000206.1 GCA_023387235.1 Pseudomonadota bacterium | reverse complement strand
CTCCTAGTGCGGTTTCGGGGTTGTTGATATGTTTCGACGCCGAATGAAAAAAGTACGGAGGAAATGCTCATGCTTTCGCGACGAATGCTGTTGGCGGCGTCGGCTGTGCTGCTCTCGGCTCTTGCTTTTAATGGGCCCGCCGATGCTCAGAAGTACCCGGAGCGACCTGTCACGTTGATCGTTCCGTGGGCCGCCGGTGGCGGCGCCGACATTGTGTCGCGCATTCTGGCGGCTGGATTGGAGAGGGAGTTCAATCAGCCGGTCAACGTCATCAATCGCACCGGCGGCAGTGGCGTCACCGGGCACACGACCATCATGAATGCGGCGCCCGACGGCTACACGCTGGGTGTCGCGACGGCTGAGATGGCCACGTTCAAGACCATAGGTCTCGCCGATATCACGCCCGACAACTTCGACATCATTTCCCGCATTGTCACGTTTCCATCCGGCATCACCGTCAAGTCCGACGGTCCCTACAAGACGGCTGCCGACGTCGTGGCCGCCATAAAGTCCGCGCAGAAGGGCGCGTTGTCGGCATCGGGCACGGGGCCGGGCGGCGCCTGGCATCTGGCGGCTGCAGGTCTCAGCAAGGCGTCGGGCGCTCCTGCCGATCAGATCAAGTTCATCCCGAGCCAGGGCGGCGCGCCGGCGCTGCAGGAACTTGCGGCCGGGCAGCTCAGCTTCCTCACGGTATCTCCGATCGAAGCGAGGGCGCTCGCCGCCGCCGGCAAGGTGAAGGTTTTGGCCGTCATGGATGCAGGGCGCATGGTCAGCATGCCAGATGTGCCGACTCTGAAAGAGGCGACGGGTCTCGACTGGCAGTATCTTAACTGGTTCGCTCTCGCACTGCCGAAGGGCGTGCCTGCCAACATCAGAGCAACGATCGCCGAAGTGGCGAAGAAGGCGCACGCACGCAGCGACGTTCAGGAGCCCATGAAGGAGCGCGGCATCACGCCTGTGTGGGAGACGTCGGAGGAAGCCCGCGCCTACGCGCTGAAGTTCGGGGTTACGGCAAAAGAGCTCCTGAAGGAGCTTGGTCTGGCCAAGGAGTGAGGTGCGGGGGGCACGCGCGACATTTCCCTTCCCCCCGTCCTATACGGGGAGAAGGTTAGGGTGAGGGGCGGCGCCACTTACTGACGTCAGCGTATGCCGCCGCCCCTCACTCCCCGCAAGCGCGGGGAGAGGGGATTTTGATGCGCTTGCTGCTTGCTCCAAGTCCATAAAAGACGGGGGTGCGGGGGTGTCCCCCGCGCGGGTTACAGGGCGGCAGCCCTGTTCGTGCCGAAGGCACGACTTTATCACGCCTCCGCCGCCGCCCGCTTGGGGTTCCACGGCGCCGCGCCGATGCGCGCGCGGGCGGCGTGGTACTCGCGCGCGAGCCGATCGACCAACTCCGCTGCCGGCACGACGGCTTTCATGGCGCCGATGCCCTGGCCCGAGCCCCAGATGTCTTTCCAGACCTTGCGGCGCTCGGCGCCGGCGGCGAAATTCATCTTCGAGGGATCGCCGCTCGGCAGGCTCTCGGGATCGAGGCCGGCGCGCGTGATCGACGGCTTCAGGTAGTTGCCGTGCACGCCGGTGAAGAGGTTCGTGTAGATGATGTCGTCGGCGCCGCTCTCGACGATCATCTGCTTGTAGGCCTCGATGGCGTTGGCCTCCTTGGTCGCGATGAAGGCCGAGCCGATGTAGGCGAGATCGGCACCTGCTGCCTCCGCTGCGAGAATGCCGTCCCCGCCCGCGATGGCGCCGGACAGTGCGATCGGCCCGTCGAACCACTCGCGCACCTCGCGCACGAGCGCGAACGGATTGATCTTGCCGGCATGACCGCCCGCGCCGGCCGCGACGAGGATCAGACCGTCCGCGCCCTTCTCGATGGCCTTCTTCGCGAAGGTGTTGTTGATCACGTCGTGGAGCACGATGCCGCCGTAGGAGTGCACAGCCTCATTGACCTCCTCGCGCGCGCCGAGCGAGGTGATGACGATCGGCGCCTTGTGCTTCACGCACATCTCGACGTCGTGCTGCAGGCGCTCGTTCGTGCGATGCACGATCTGATTGACGGCGAAGGGCGCCGAAGGGCGATCGGGGTGCTTGGCATCCCACTCGCCGAGCTCGTTCGTGATCCGCTTCAGCCATTCGTCGAGCAGCTCGGGCGGCCGCGCGTTGAGTGCGGGGAACGAGCCGACGACACCCGCCGTGCACTGGGCAATGACGAGGTCGGGATTCGAGACGATGAAGAGCGGCGCCCCGATGACAGGGATGCGCAGGCGCTTTTTGAGGAAATCCGGGAGCGACATGCTGATGGCTGATCCTGTTTCGGGAGCGGAGCGCGAGCAAGTGACGCCGCACCCTAGCAGGATCGCCGTACCGTCGTCATCGATAAGCCGCCGCTCAGCCGAACCGCGCCTTCGAGACCTCGATCGTATCCTCGTATGTCCTGAGGCCGGTCGTCGGGGCCGACACGAGCACGGCCATGTTGCCCGGCTTATGCTGGTTGCGGAGCATCCGCGTGTGGGCCTTCGGGATCTGCTCCCAGGCGAAGACCTCGGACATGCAGGGGTCGATGCGCCGCTCGACGACGAGCTTGTTGGCCTGCGAGGCCTGCAAGAGGTTCGCGAAGTGCGAGCCTTGTACGCGCTTCTGGTGCATCCAGAGATAGCGCGCGTCCATCGTGAGATTATAGCCCGTCGTGCCGGCGCAGATGACGACCATGCCGCCGCGCTTCACGAGCAGCACGGACACGGGAAAGGTCGACTCGCCCGGATGCTCGAATACGAAGTCGACGTTGTTGCCCTTGCCGGTGATCTCCCAGATGGCGGCGCCGAACTTGCGCGCTTCCTTCATCCAGGCGCCGAACTCGGGTGAGTTCACCGTCGGCAGCTGGCCCCAGCAGTTGAACTTCTTGCGGTTGATGACGCCCTTCGCGCCGAGCTGCATGACGAAGTCGCGCTTGTCGTCCTCGGAGACGACGCCGATCGCATTCGCACCTGCTGTGGCACAAAGCTGAATGGCGAACGAGCCGAGCCCGCCGGATGCGCCCCACACGAGCACGTTGTGGCCGGGCCGCAGGATGTGCGGACGATGACCGAAGAGCATGCGGTAGGCGGTTGCGAGCGTCAGCGTATAGCAGGCGCTTTCCTCCCACGTGAGATGCTTCGGCCGCTCCATGAGCTGGCGGTCCTGCACGCGGCAGAACTGCGCGAAGGAGCCGTCGTTCGTCTCGTAGCCCCAGATTCGCTGCGAGGGCGAGAACATGGGATCGCCGCCGTTGCATTCCTCGTCGTCGCCGTCGTCCTGATTGCAGTGGATGACGACCTCGTCGCCCACCTTCCAGCGCTTCACCTTCGAGCCGACTGCATAGACGATGCCCGACGCATCGGAACCGGCGATGTGATAGGGCTGCTTGTGTCCGTCGAAGGGCGAGATCGGCGTGCCGAGCGCGGCCCACACGCCGTTGTAGTTCACGCCCGCCGCCATCACGAGCACGAGCACATCGTGGCTGTCGAGCGGCCATGTCGGCACGACCTCGACCTGCATGGCTTGCTCGGGCTCGCCGTGACGCTCCTTGCGGATCGCCCAGGCGTACATGTTCTTGGGTACGTGCCCCAGGGGTGGGATCTCCCCGACCTCGTAGAGATCCTTCAGCGGCGTGTCGTTGGGAACGGGCTGCAAAGCCTGAGCTGAACTCGCCATGGGGCACCTGCTTTGGTTGCGGGTGCGAACAGTGTGACAGAGTAAATAGTGCGCTGCAATATCGGAATGCGGCAATGCACTTTAGTCTAGTGGGGGATTTTTTTAGGGCGGCCTGTCGGCCGGCGCGCGGTCGCGCGCTCATGAAGTAGCGCCACGCCATAGGCAGCGGCAGCGATGTGGAGTTCTGCGAGGGGCGTCGACCGCCCTCCCCGGCACGGGAAGAAGGGATAGGCAGTTTACAGCTTGATCGGCACGGGCTTCTCGACGCGGATGCCGTCAGGCGAGACTGCGCATTTGAGCGCGATCGCCTCGACGCCGATCTCGCGCGCCGCCTTGAGGCCCTCGACGTAGTTCGGATCGATGTCGTCTGCGAACGTCAGGCGCGTCGCGTCATTGCGCTGAATGAGAAACACCATCACGGCGCGATGCCCTGCCCGCACCATCTGGCTCATCTCCAGAAGGTGCTTGAGCCCGCGCGCGGTGACCGAATCCGGAAACTCGGCGCGGCCCGCTTCGCGCATCATGTGCACGTTCTTGACCTCGACGTAGGCCGGCGGCTTGCCCGCGCTTTCCAGCAGAATATCGATGCGGCTGTTGGTGCCGTACTTCACTTCGCGGCGCAGATTGTCATAACCCTTGAGCGTCGCGACGCGCTTCTCGAGGATGGCTTCGCTGACGAGCGCATTGGGATGGTTCGTGTTGATGCCGACGAGGCCCGGCCCCTTGCCGAGATCGACCTCGAGCATTTCCCAGGTGTGCCTGTACTTCCGCGTCGGGCTGTCCGACGTCGAGACCCACACGGGCAGGCCGGGTGTGGTGAGACCCATCATGGAGCCGGTATTCGGACACGTCGCGGTGATCGCCTCGCCGCCGTCGAGGCGGATGTCGGCGAGAAAGCGCTTGTAACGCTGAATGAGCGTGCCGCGGAGGAGTGGGGTTGGGAATTGCATGGTGTGACCGGTCGAAGAGCCCGTGTTCGGTGTTTCGTAGCACAGTTCGGGGCGGGGGGTGATCGTCGCGCTACACCCGGCCGGAAACGTCGCGCCGGGGGATGAGGTGCGCACTGTCGCTATGATACGCTCGGTGCCAGGCGTTGCACGTGTTCCCGCATCGAGGTGCTCATGCTTTCACATTTCAGGTGCGTTGTGCTCATTCTTCTCCTCGTTTCTCCTGCACTCATCGCGGGGACGAAGAGTGCAATCGCGCAGACGAGTGAGAAGAAGTCGCGCGTCGTGAAGGGACCGGATGCAGTGCCGGGCAACTATCGCTTGGTCGTTGCGCGCTGGCTTGCGGAGAACCCGTCGCGGGCCAGGGTTCTGAAGGCCCAGATATCCCGCCCCGGTGTTTGGGAAAGCCCGTTGGGTTTGGGTTCGGCACCCATTGTCTGCGCCAGATTGACCGTCGAGAGCACGCTCTCGCCGGTCACCTACGGCATAGGCTTCCGCTTCAAGAACGGGCAGATCATCGAAGCTTTCAATCCTGAGTACAACAACCCTGCTGCGGGCGGACTTTTCGGTGCCGCGCTGAAAAACTCCGTCACCTGCGGGAAGCTCGCCTACGGCCCCTTCCCGGAGTTCCGGCAACCCGCGCGACCTAAGCGCTAGGATGCTCCCGCGCGGGCCAGATCGCGAATACCGCTATCCGGTGCTTGGGGGTGGCGGATGCCAGGTTTTCGGATAGCATCGCCGCCGCCCGGGACCTCAGAAGCCCGGAAAGGGCTGGAAGCAGGAACTCATGATCGACAAGCGGGTCAAGTCCATCGCCGAGGCGATGCAGGGGATCAAGGACGGCTCGACCGTCATGTTCGGCGGTTTCGGTGCGGTGGGACATCCGGCGCACCTTATCGACGGTCTCATCGAGCAGGGGGCGAAAGATCTGACGCTCGTCGGCAACAACGCCGGCACCGGCCGCGTCGAGCCGCTCGTGCGCCTGTTGGCGACAGGCCGCGTGCGCAAGATCATCTGCAGCTTCCCGCGCAGCGCTGGTTCCGTCGTGTTCGACGAGATGCACAAGGCGGGCAAACTGGAGCTGGAGCTCGTGCCGCAGGGTACGCTCGCCGAGCGTATTCGCGCTGCGGGCGCGGGTATTCCCGCCTTCTATACGGCGACGGCCTACGGGACGGCGCTCGGCGAGGGCAAGGAAGTGCGCGAGTTCAACGGGCGCAAATACCTGCTCGAGCAGTCGATCCGCGGCGACGTGGCGCTGGTCGAGGCCTGGCAGGCGGACCGCTGGGGCAATCTGACCTACAAGCTCTCGGGCAGGAACTTCAATCCGATCATGGCGACGGCTGCCGAGCTTACCATCGTGCAGGCGCAGCACTTCGTGGAGCTTGGCGCGCTCGGGCCGGAGAGCATTCATACGCCCGGCGTGTACGTGAACCGCGTCGTCAACGTGCCTTATGGCGATCCCGCGCCCGCGCTCGTCGCCACCACCGCATGAATTCAACGATCCGCCGAGGAGCCGCATCATGACGACCACCGCCGCCCGCGCGACCGGCACTGCCGAAGGCTTCAAGCCCTGGACGCGTCCCGAGATGGCCGCCCGCCTCGCCCAGGACATTCCCGAGGGCTGGTGCGTCAATCTCGGCATCGGCATTCCGCTGCTGGTGTCGAACTTCGTGAAGGGCCGTGAGGTCATCTTCCATTCGGAGAACGGCATTGTCGGCATGGGCGGGCTGCAGAAGCCCGAAGAGCTGGAGCCCTGGCTCGTCAACGCCGGCAAGCAGAACGTGAACCTCGTCACGGGCGCCAGCATCGTCCATCACGCCGACAGTTTCGCGATGATCCGCGGCGGCCACATCGATCTCTGTGTGCTCGGCGCCTTCGAGGTGGCAGCGAACGGTGACTTCGCGAACTGGACGACCTCGCTCAAGGACGGCGTGCCGGCGGTCGGCGGCGCCATGGATCTCGCCGTCGGCGCCAAGCGGCTGTGGATCATCATGGATCACGCGTCGAAGAACGGCAGCCCCAAACTGCTCGAGCAATGCGCGCTGCCGCTGACGGCGGTCAAGGCTGTGAGCCGCGTCTACACGAACCTCGCCGTGATCGACGTCGGCCCCGTGGGCTTCGAGGTCGTCGACATGGCGCCTGGCCTCAGCATGGAAGCGCTGCAGGCCCAGACAGGCGCGCCGCTCAAGCGCAAAGCCGCCTGAGCGGCGGCATCGTCGAGCTTCTGAAATGCAGAAAGGCGCGGGGTGACCGCGCCTTTTTGCTAGGATCCAGGTTTCGCCTCGGGTGCGGAGAACCTGTGTCGGAGCTTAGACCATTCCGAACACAACTGCGGCGAGAAACGCAAACGACATGATCGCGGCGGCGATGTTCAGCCCTACTCGTAGCTGCATCGAACCCTCCATGACTGATCTGCTCCATCGTCTGTGCCTTGGCACCGCGGGGTGCCTATGAACAAACAGTAAGGTTCGCTAAAGACGCGTGGCAAGCGAAAACGTTCCCGCACAGCAAAAAGCGGACCATTCTGCTCAAATGAATCTATGTAGAAAGTGTGCTCTGATTGCCACTGCCGAGATAAGGCGTTAAATTAACCATAGGTGTTCTCTGGAAGAGCAAGTATTAATGCGTGCTGTTCTTGACACATCGACGTGGCGGCCTCGCGACGCTCCGATGAAAGATTTTTTTGAGCCCAACGCGACCCCTTTTGCGAATTGCGGCCATTAGGTGGCCAAATGGCCGGCTGCCACAGGATCGCCGCAACCAAATCAGCGCAGCCGCGCATCTCGCCCGGCAGGTCGTCGTTGACCGCGCCGCCGCTGCGTCGGAGCATGGGCTCAAAAGCGCGTAGCAGCGCCACAAATGTGCAGGAGAACGCTAATGGACGAGGCTCGGATTCCCGTGCTGGTCGGCTGCGGGCAGGTCACGCAGCGCGAGAAGGATCCAGCGCGTGCGCGCTCGCCCATGGATCTGACGGCCGACGCCGCGCGCGCCGCGGCGGAGGACACGGGGGCCGGGCAGGCGCTCCTGGCGGCCCTCGACACCGTGGTGGTGATCCGCTCGTTCTCCGACACGAGCTGGCGTTTTACTTCACCCTTCGGCAGATATACCAATCCGCCGCGCTCGCTCGCCAACCGCCTGGAGGCCACCTCGGCGAAGCGGCTCATCTATACGCACCCCGGCGGTAACATGCCGCAATGGTGCGTGAACCGTCTCTTCGAGATGATCGTGCGCGGCGAATGCGCGGCCGCGCTGATTGCCGGTGGCGAAGCGCTCGCGACGCAGAAGGCGGCGGAGCGCGCCAAGCTGCAGCTCGACTGGGCGGAGGACGCGGGCGGTGAGCCGGAGGTGTGGGGCGTCGCCAAGCGCGGCTGGAGCGACATGGAGCAGCGCCACCGCATGGCCGGCGCGATCTTCGCCTATCCGCTCTTCGAGAACGGCATCCGCGGCCATCTCGGGCGCACGATCCCGGAGCATCTTGCCGCGACAGGCAAGCTCTTTGCGCACTTCGCAGCCGTCGCGAAGGCGAACCCGCTCGCCGACCGCCGCGCGGGCTACAGCGCCGAGGCCATAGCCACCGTCAGCGCCGATAATCCCTACATCGGTTTTCCCTACACCAAGCTCATGAACGCGAATGCCTACATCGACCAAGCGGCGGCACTCGTGTTGACGTCCGTCGCGAAAGCCAGGGAGCTCGGCATTCCGCAGGAGAAGTGGGTCTATCTGCACGGATGCGCCGATGCGCACGACCATTGGTACATTTCAGATCGCCACGACTACCACTCGTCGCCTGCGATGCGGACAGTCGCGCGCGAAACGTTCGAGATGGCGGGAAAGTCGCTCGCCGACATCGCGCACATCGACCTCTACAGTTGCTTTCCCTCGGCTGTGGAAATCGCGTGCGCCGAGATGGCCATCCCACTCGATGATCCGCGCGGCCTGACCATCACGGGCGGCCTTCCCTACTTCGGCGGACCCGGCAACAACTACGTCACGCATTCCATTGCCGAGATGATGAACCGCGTGCGCGGCAAGCCCGGCTCGTTCGGCCTCGTCACGGCCAACGGCAACTACGTCACGAAGCAGTCCGCCGGCATCTACTCCACGACACCGACGGAGAAGGTCTTCGCGCCGCGCGATCCGGCCCTCTATCAGGCCGAGATCGACGATGACCGCGGGCCGGTCGTCGCCGAGGTCGCGGAAGGACCAGCCACCATCGAGACCTATACGGTCATGCACGACCGCAAGGGGCCGACCTACAGCGTGCTTTTCGGACGCCTCGGCGATGGCCGCCGCTTCATGGCCAACACGCCGGACGACGCAGTCCTCCTCGCCGACATGACGGTGCGCGATTACCTCGGTGCCCGCGGGCGCGTACAACATGCTGACGGCATTAACACTTTCGTGCCGGATTGAAACTGGCGATCACCTCGCCGAATGCCTGATACGCGAAGGCGAAAATTGCCGTGCGCCGCACGATGGACTTCGCGGAAAGACCACCTATATATGCAATGCAGATCGCGCGCGCTTGCATAGGGTGTGCGCCAGCTCTTGGCTAGTTCTTGGGCCAATTCTTGGGGAGGCAGAATGACCAGTTTCAAGCGGTGGGTAGGCAGGCTCAGCATCATCGCGCTCGGCGCGGCGGTTGTGCTGGCGACCATGCCGACCGACGCCGATGCGCGTCGCGGCGGCGGCTTCGGCAGCCGTGGTGCAAAGACCTATCAGGCGCCGCCGAAGACCAATACCGCGCCGAATGCGGCACAGCCGATCAACAAGTCCATCACCCAGCCGGGCGCGCCGACGGCCGGTGCCAATCAGGCCATGCGGCCGGGTGCGGCAGCGGCGCAGGGCGCGTCGCGCTTCGGCGGCCTCAAGGGCCTGCTCCTCGGCGGCCTCTTCGCGGCGGCGCTTGCCGGCATCTTCGGCGTGGGCGCGCTCGCGGCCGTCGCCGGCTTCCTGCTGCAGATGCTGCTGGTCGGCGGCATCATCTACCTGATCTTCCGGCTCTTCCGCGGCGGCTTCGGCTCGAAGCCGGCCATGGCCACGGCCGGGGCGCAGAACGCCTACACCGGTCGTAATCCGGCCGATGTCCTGAACCGCAGCGGCAGCGCGGGTGGTGGGAGCGTCGACGAGCTGAAGATCGACCCGGCCGACTACGATGCCTTCGAGCG
Source organism: Pseudomonadota bacterium (assembly GCA_023387235.1). Lineage (GTDB taxonomy): Bacteria > Pseudomonadota > Alphaproteobacteria > Rhizobiales > Hyphomicrobiaceae. The sequence continues at coordinate 15,519 of JAEWIJ010000206.1, read as the reverse complement.
GATGCTCGGGGACGTGCAGATGGCCTACGGCAAGAGCGACATCGACACGCTCGAGAAACTGCTGACGCCGGAGATGCTCTCGTACTTCGCGGGTGAGCTCGACGACAACGCCAAGAAGGGCCTGCTCAACGTCGTGTCCGACGTGAAGCTCGAACAGGGTGATCTCGCCGAAGCTTGGCGCGAGCAGCAGCTCGAGTATGCGACCGTCGCCCTGCGCTACACGCTCAAGGATGCAACCGTCGAGACGGCCACGGGCCGCGTCGTCGAGGGCAGCCGCGACGAGCCGACCGAGCTCACGGAAATCTGGACGTTCGTCCGTCCGGTTCGCGGCACGGCAAGCCAGTGGGAGCTCTCGGCCGTCCAGTCTGCCTGAGCATCTCGCGGGACTGAAATCACAGAGCGGCGCTCTCTCCGGAGGGCGCCGCTCTTGCGTTTGGAGTGCCGCATGGCGGCCTGCCGAATATGAGCGAGACGCCGCGCGTCGAGGTCGCTAAAAGCGGCTCGATGCCGGTGTTCGACGCCGGGCAAGCAGGGACATGATCGGAATGCAGAAGCCGCTTGAAGGTATTCTCGTCGTCTCGCTCGAGCAGGCCGTCGCAGCGCCCATGACCGGACGGCGCCTTGCCGATGCCGGTGCGCGCGTCATCAAGCTCGAACGTCCGGAGGGTGATTTCGCGCGCGGCTACGACCAGCTCGCCAAAGGACAAAGCGTCTATTTCATCTGGCTCAATCGCGGCAAGGAGTCGGTCGTCGTCGACCTCACGAAGCCCGAGGACCGCGCGCTGTTCGACGCGCTCCTCGCGAAAGCCGATGTGTTCGTGCAGAATCTGAAGCCCGGCGCGCTCGCGAAGCTCGGCTATCCGGTCGAAGAGATCTGCGCGCGCCATCCGCGCCTCGTTGCCTGCTCGATCTCCGGCTACGGCGACACCGGCCCCTATGCCGACCGCAAGGCGTATGACCTGCTCATCCAGGCCGAATCCGGTCTTGCGTCGGTGACCGGCAGCGCCGCCGAGCCGGCGCGCGTCGGCGTCTCGATTGTCGATGTCTCGACCGGCCTTCATGCCTACGAGGCCATTCTCGAAGCGCTGCTGCGCCGCGCAACCACCGGCAAGGGCGCCGACATCCGCATCTCGATGTTCGACACCATGGCCGAGCTCATGAGCGTACCGCTGCTGCAAGGCATCAACGGCGCGCCGCCGCGCCGGATCGGCCTGTCGCACATTTCGCTCGCGCCCTACGGCGTCTTCACCACGCGCGACGGCGTGCCGATCCTCATCAGCATCCAGAACGACCGCGAATGGCGCACGCTCTGCTCGAAGGTGTTCGAGCGTCCCGAGTGCGGCACCGATCCGCGCTTTGCCACGTCGCCTGCGCGCATCGAGAACCGGCCCGAGACGGATGGTCTCGTCGCCTCGTGGTTTGCCGCGCACGATGCCGAGATGGCTGTCGCGAAACTCGATGCCGCCGACATCGCGTTTGGTCGCGTCAATGACGTCTTGGGTCTGCACGCGCATCCGCACCTGCGCATGCTGGGCGTGAAGACGAACGTCGGGACCATCGAGATGCCCGCGCCGCCGGCACAGTGGATGGGCGAAGCTATGCTCGCCGCCGATAACGTGCCGGTGCTCGGCGCCAATACGCGTGCCGTGCGCGAGGAATTCTTGGGGTAGAGGCACCTCTCTAGCAGCCCCGCCCCGCCACAGCCGCCTTGGCTCATGCCTCCGGTCGTCCCGCCATCATGCGCAGCGGCGTATAGACGAGCACGGTCTCCCCGCGCTGGTTGATGACGGTATTCCTCGTGCGCACGAGCCCGCGGCCGCCCTTCGACGTCGGACGCTGCTCGATGACTTCGATCTCGCAATGGATGGTATCGCCCGCGAAGGTCGGCCCCTTGACGTCGAGCTCCATGTTGAGAAAGGCGAGGCCGGTGCCCTGGATGGTGCCGAGCATGGTCATGCCCTCGGCGATCGCATAGACGAGCGCGCCCGGGGCGACACGGCCCTGGATGGCGGAGTGCGCCTTGACGAACTCCATGTCCGTGAAGAGCACTTCGAGAAAGCCCGTGCAGGAAATGAAGTTGACGATATCGGTCTCGGTGATCGTGCGCCCGAAGGTCTTGTACGTCGCGCCGACCGGCATTTCCTGCCAGTAGAGACCCTGGGCCAGCAGCTTCATGATTTTCTCTCCGTGCGCTTCCCGAGCACGTTACTTGCCGCGCCCTGTGCCCGAACTCAAGCCGCCCGCTCCGCGCGCATGGCCTCGCCGCGATAACTGAGGGCTTCCGCGACGTGCGCGCGGCCCACGGCCTCGGCCGCGTCGAGATCGGCGATGGTGCGGGCGACCTTGAGCGTACGATGGAAGGCGCGCGCGGAGAGGCCCATGGCCTCGGATGCGGAGCGGAGCAGTGCGAGGCCGGTGTCGTCCGGCATGGCGATCTCCTCGAGCAGGCGCCCGGAACAGTCGGCATTCGTGCGCACGCGAGATGCACCGACGGCGGCGAACCGAGTGCGCTGGCGCGCGCGGGCCGCAGCGACGCGAGCGCGGACCTCGGCACTGCCCTCGCGCGGTGCCGGCAGAACGAGATCCGCGGCCGACACGGGCCCGAGCTCGATCTGCATGTCGATGCGGTCGAGGAAGGGGCCTGAGACGCGTGCCTGATAGTCGTCGGCGCAGCGTGGGCCGCGCTTGCACGTCGTGCCGGGACCACCGCCGCCACACTTGCAGGGGTTCATGGCCGCGACGAGCTGGAAGCGCGAGGGATACGTGATGCGGTGATTGGCGCGCGCGATCACGGTCTCGCCGGTTTCGAGCGGCTGGCGCAGCGCGTCGAGCACGTTCGGCTGGAACTCGGGCAGCTCGTCGAGGAAGAGCACGCCGAGATGCGAGAGCGAGACCTCGCCGGGGCGCGCGCGCATCCCGCCGCCGACGAGCGCGGCCATGCTCGCCGAGTGGTGCGGCGCGCGGAAGGGACGCGAGCGGGCGATGCGCCCGTCACCCAGCTCGCCCGCAAGGCTCTTGATCATGGAGACCTCGAGCATTTCCGCGGGCTCCAGCGGCGGCAGGATGGAGGGAAGGCGTGCCGCGAGCATGGACTTTCCGGATCCCGGCGGGCCGACCATCAGCAGATTGTGGCCTCCGGCCGCGGCGACTTCGAGGGCGCGGCGCGCGCTCTCCTGGCCCTTGACGTCCGCGAGGTCGAGCATGGTTTCGGGACCTGCGGGACCGCCCGGCTCGGGCCGCGCCATGACCTGCGTGCCCTTGAAGTGATTGACGAGCGAGAGGAGGTGCGGTGCTGCGAGGATGGCCATATCCTCGGCCGCCCAGGCTGCCTCGGCGCCGCAGGACGCGGGGCAGATGAGACCCTTGCCGAGCGCATTGGCGCCGATCGCGGCCGGAAGCGCACCGGGCACCGCGCGAATGGAGCCGTCGAGCGCAAGCTCGCCGACGGCCGCATAGGACTCGACGGCATCTGGCGCGATGGCGCCCGTTGCAACCATCAGCGCGAGCGCGATCGCGAGGTCGAAGTGGCTTCCTTCCTTGGGGAGGTCCGCAGGCGCGAGATTGACCGTGATGTGCCGGAAGGGGAGTGCGAGGCCGACGGCGTGCAGAGCATTGCGCACGCGCTCGCGGCTCTCGGCGACGGCCTTGTCCGGCAGGCCTACGATCGCGAAGACGTGCCGGCCGCCACTGATCCGGACCTGCACTTCGACGGGACGCGCCTCGATGCCGACGAACGCGAGCGTTGAAATCTGCCCGTACATGAACCCGCCCCGCAACGTGGCGGCTCATGCCGCCCGATCAACAGGGTCAGGCTAAGCGAACGGCGATCACAGCGCAAGAACAATATGAGAACATATCCACCGCCGCGCCCGCGCTGGCATCAGTACCCTTCCTTGAGAAGTGGAAAGGGGCTGTCGAGACCGCGGCGGGAGAGTGGCGTCGCGGCGGCGAGGAAACTGCGGTCGAGCTGAGCGAAGCTCGTCAGACCGAGCAGGCCGACGACGCGCCGCGTTTCGTCCTCCAGAATTTCGAGCGCGCGAAGGAGGGCCGCCTCGCCGCCGGCTGCCAGCGCGAGCCCCTGCAGACGGCCGATCCCGACCGCGTCGGCTCCGAGCGCAATGGCCTTCACGATGTCGGCGCCGCGATAGATGCCGCCATCGACGACGATGTGGCACTTGCCCTTCACGGCGTCGACGACTTCCGGGAGATCGCCGACGCTGCCGCGCCCATGATCGAGCTGGCGGCCGCCGTGGTTCGACACGTAGACGACCTCGACGCCGTGATCGACGGCAATGCGGGCATCCTCGGCCGTCGCAATGCCCTTGATGAACATCGGCACCGGGCAATTCTTGCGGATGCGCGCGATGTCCTTCCAGGTGAATGCCTGCTGGAAGGGATCGCCGGCGCCCGTGGCGCCCGATGCGCGGCGTGCCGTCGGTTTGTAGCGCTTGGCAATGTCGCGCTCGCGCCGGCCGTAGTAGTCGAGGTCGACTGTCAGGCAGAGCCCCGCATAGCCGTGCGCGACGGCGGCGGCGACGCGCTCGTCGACCCAGGCCGCATCGCCGCGGATATAGAGCTGGAAGATCTTCGGATGACTGGGGGCTGCGGCCGCCACTTCCTCGATGCCGGGCTTGCAGACCGAGCTCAGCATGTGCAGCACGCCGAACGCCGCGGCGGCTTTGGTCGGCGCGACGCCGCCGGCGGGGCAGAGATCCTGGAGCGAACCGATCGGTGCGAGGATGATGGGAAGGCGCAGCTCGTGGCCGAGGAAGGTCGTCGAGAGATCGACCTCCGCGACGTCCCGCAGCACGCGGGGGCGGAAGGCGATCTCCTCGATCGCGAGGCGGTTGCGTTCGAGCGTCGTCTCGGTGTCGGCGCCGCCCATAAGGTAGTCCCAGGTCTCCTTCGACAGCGCCTCGCGCGCCGGCTTGACGAGCTCGTGCAGGACTTCGATGGACGGCGTGCTCATGGTTCCTCCCTCGCGGCGTCTTCTTGGGCGCAAGCTGCCCGCTTGATGTCTGCCCGTACTATCCGTTCGGCGAAGTCCGATCCAGCGGCGTGCGAGCAGGGCTGGCAACAGAAAAAGCCGCACCGGGGATGATCCCGATGCGGCTTTGAAGGAACCGCGCGACCAGCGATGGCCGTCGCGCAGACGTTCGCTATCAGCCCTTCTTCGGCGCGGCCTTCTTGGCCGGGGCCTTCTTCTTCGCGGCTTTCTTCTTCGCCGGCTTCTTGTCGGCGATCGTCGTCACATCCGACTGCGAGACACCCGAGACCGACTTCAGGACGGGAGCAGACGCAGCGGGCAGCGTCGTGGCGATAGCGACGAGACCAGCCGTACCAAGAGCAGCAAGCAGACGAGTCATGCGATCCTCCAGAGGGAGTTTGTGCTGTGTGCGCGCATCCCCATGCGTGACAACACCGCTCTACATGCGTTGGCCCGTGCTCCGCAAGAAGAAATGTGAGTTAATACTTCAACTGATCGCCGGTAAGAATAAAAACGCCGCGGCATATAAGCAAAAACCCTGATATTTGTTGTCAAATATTCATTCTCGGACGGAGAATCGGGGCATGGCTAGCGCGCTGGATGAATGATTATTTATATTTGCTCGCGCAAGGAATGCGCCCCAAGCATCACAGGTCAGCGGTCAGCGGACGCTTCTGGTCGTAGGGCGGCGAATGATCCTCGAGCACGGTGCCGCCGGCGTGCCGTTCGAGCGCGAGTGCGCGCGCCGCTCCCGGTAGAAGCCGCGCGGTCTGCCCGACATTGAGGATCGCGGCGTCCGGCATCGCTTCGCGGAGAGCGCCAAGCAGATCGGCGCGTGCGCTCGCGTCGAGCGCGGTCATGGCATCGTCGAGAATGACGACGTCGGGGCGGTGCAGGAGGAGGCGCGCGATGGCGACCCGCTGGCGCTCGCCGGCCGAGAGGGACTGATCCCATCGGCCGCTCTCGTCGAGCATCCCGCTGAGGTGGGCAAGGCCGGCCATGCCGAGCGCGGCTTTGACCTCGCTCTCGGCAGGGGCCTCGCCATCGGCCGGATAGATCAGGGCCTCACGCAGCGTTGCAAGCGGCAGATAGCCCTGCTGGGGTGCGATCATGATCCGCGCGCGCTCGCCGATACGCACGGTGCCGTGGCCTTCGCGCCAGAGACCGGCGATGGCGCGCACGATCGCCGTCTTGCCCGAGCTCGTGTCGCCCGAGATCGAGAGCGACGTCGCCGGCGGCACCATCAGGTCGGCGCGCGCGACGAGCGGCCGCCCGCCCGGATCGTGCACCGCAAGGTCTTCGAGGACGAGGCCTTCGCTCGGCGAGGGCATGACGGCGATGCCGCGCCCGCTCTCGGCATGACGCCTGTCCACCCCCGCGCAGGCATCCACCATGTCCATGACGCGGCGCGCGGAGGCATACCACTCGGCAATGCGGTTGAAGTTGTCGACGATCCAGGAGATGGCCATCTGCACCTGCGAGAATGCCGCCGCGAGCTGCGTCACCTCGCCGAGCGAAAGCTCGCCCTGCAGATATTTCGGCGCCGCGAAGATCAAAGGCACGATCGGGGTCATCGGTCCGATCGAATTCGTGATCCAGGTGAGCCGGCCGTGCTGCTGGACGATGCGCAGCCAGCGCTGCACCACCGTCTCGTAGATGCGCGCCAGAATGCGCCGCTCGCTCTGTTCGCCGCCCATGAGCGCGATGCTCTCGGCGTTGTCGCGAAGCCGCATGAGCGCGAAGCGGAAGTCGCCCTCCGCCTCGTTCTTGCGACCGACATAGCCGACGAGCCGGCGGCCGACCCACATGGTGAGAAGCGAGCCCACGATCCCATAGGCGAGGGCGAGCAGGACCATATAGGCCGGGATCGTCATCTGACCCGAGCCGAGCGTCAGCGTGTAGGAGCCGCCGACCGTCCAGAGAATGGAGATGAACGCCGCCGCCGAGATGATCGCGGTCACGAGGCCGATGCCGAGATCGACGAGCGGCTCGCTCGCCCAGCGCGAATCGTCGGCAATGCGGTACTCGGGATTGGCCGGCTGCGTGCCGGACTGGGAGAGAAAGTAGAAGCGGCGGGCGCCGAGCCAGCGCGAGACGACCTCGCCGACGATCCAGGCGCGCCAGTGGACCTGCAGGCGCTCGCGGGTCAGCACGATCCCGACGCCTACTGCCGCCATGCACACGATGATCATCAGGAAGACGAGGACGGTCTCCCAGAGTACGAGCGCGTCACGATCCTCGAGCGCGTCGAAGAACCAGCGCGTCCAGTGATTGAGCGCGACCGTCGCCGACGTGCTGAGCAGCAGGCACACGGCGAGCACGGCTGTCAGGAGCCAGGCGCGCCGGGCGCCCTCTCCGCGCCAGAAGCCGCCCGCGAAATGGGCGAAGGCGCGCACGACCCGCCAGTCGAGGTCGAGGTTCGACTTGCCCGTGTCCGGCGCAGGGTCAGACGCGGCGGCGGCTCCGGCGCTGGGGGCTGTCATTTGCGGCTTATCACGATGGGAAAGAAGGTTCGCCCGGCGGCGCGCGCCTTACACCCATTCGCTGGACTTGGCGGCAGACCCATGCGCGGCCTTCTGGTCGACGGGGTACGAAGCCCGCTGGCGGTTCGGGCGCCGCCTTCACGAGCTTGTGAAGTCTAATGGCCGACCATGGCAAAAGCGAGAGCTGGGTTTGCAGTGCAGCATGCCGGGGCGCCGGACTTACTGGAAGCGGATGGGGGCGATGTACGAGCGCTGCGTCGCGTCGAGGCTCGCCGGTGGCGGTGGAAATGAGGCCAGCCGGATGAGAAGGAGCGCCGCCTCGTCGAGTTCGGCCCGGCCGCTCGATGTCACGACCTCGGCGCTGACAAGTCCGCCGGCGGCATCAAGCGACAGCCTGACGACGACGGTGCCCTTGGCTTTCGAGGCGGAAGCGCGGGCCTTGGCCTCGCGCTGGTCGACGGCGAGCAGGGCCATCTGCACGGCCGTGCCATAGGCGTGAATCTCGCCTGGGCTTGCTGCGGCCGCCGCGGGCTGGGGTGGCTGTTCGGGTGCCGCGCCGTGCGCCGTGGCGCCGCCCGCAGCCTGGGCGGCGGGTGCCGGTGGCGTCGGCGCTTCTTCGCGCGGCGTATTATCCTCCACCGGCTTCTCCGGCTGCTCGGCGGCGGCGAGCTTGGTCTCTTCCGGCGGCTTTATCGGGCTCGTGATTTCGGGAGCCTGTTCGGGCGCCGATTCCAGTGCCAGCTCCTGCGGTGCGGCGATCCCGCTCTCGGCCGTCGTCGGATCGGACAAAGGCCGCTCGACTTTCTGTTCCGGCGTGGTCTTCTCGGATGATGCCTCTCCGCTCGTGCTGTCCTCGCCGGCCTGTGGAGAGAGCTGCGACGGGGCGGCCTGCGCGGCGGCATCCGCCTGGACTTGACGCGCTTCGATGGCGCTTGCCGGGACGATCGACACGCTGATCGCGTCGCGCGCGGTCCCGCCACGGCCGAACTCGACGGGTGGCGGCGATACGAGCGCGAGCAGCACCAGAACGTGCGCGCCACAGGCTGCGCTCAGCGAAGCCATGCGCCGAGCAGGGCGGCGCGCGGGCAGCGCTGGAGCAGATTCGGGATCGGCGGCTGGCAGTGCGACAGGCGCGACCGCAGCGGATCCTGCTTCATCGCGAGCCGGGCTTGGCGAAAGCTCGAGCGGGACGGTCGTTTTCCCGCTGTCCAGCGGTGCGTCGTCGGCGCGCGTCGGCCGGTGATCGCCGAGAGGCGGCAGCACTTGCGACTTCGGGGCGTCGTCGTCCGGCATCTCGTGCAAACCGTGCGCGTCTCGTGTGCTGCTCTCCACCATGTTCGCCTGCCGCAATCAAGAGGACGCGATCTCCGTCCCATGGCGCGAGGCCTTAGCGCGCAGCAACCAGCGTGCTTCGGGCGCCACAGTCCAGGGGACCACCTCCAATCCGAGGACGACGGCCTACTTGCAGCCCCGCCGCTCTTCCCCTACAGCGTAATACTATAACAGTGATGTTATATCATAATCGGAAGCGAGGAGGGTGATGGCGATGACGTGGGCGAGCCGTGGCTATGTGGGCGGTCTTCTGGTGCTTGCGGCCCTGTGGGCGGCTTGTGGTGAGCGCGCGGAGGCACAGGTGCAGCTCCCGGGTCTCGTTGTGACGACGCCGAGCCCGGTTCAGCGCCCGCGGGCCGCGCGCGCGCCGGCCAAGCGTTCTGCACCTGCCGCCGCGCCCACACAGCCCGCCGAGCCTCCGGCGCCGCTTCCGGGAACGCTGATTGTCGACGAGGACGCCTTCGTCCCGGTCACGGTCATGAGCGGGCCGGAGGTCGAGGCGCGCGCCGTGTCCAACATCGGCGATACGACCGCGCTCAAACCGGGCGTGACGGCATCCACGTTCGCCCCGGGCGCCAGCCGCCCGATCATTCGCGGCCTCGATCGCTTCCGCGTGCGCGTGCAGGAGAACGGCATAGGCTCGCACGACGTCTCGGCGCTGTCGGAGGACCATGCGGTGCCGATCGATCCTTTCGCCGCCGAGCGCATCGAGATCATCCGCGGCCCCGCGACGCTACGCTACGGCTCGCAGGCGATCGGGGGCGTCGTCGACGTCTCGAACGATCGCATTCCGCAATTCATGCCGAAGGACGGTTTCAGCGCCGTGCTGAAGGGCGGGCTCGGCTCGGTCGACGAGAGCCACGACGGCGGCTTCAAGGTGATGACGGGCGCCGGCAACATCGTCCTCTACGCCGATGCCTTCCGCCGCCAGGCCGACGACTACGATACGCCGCGCGGACGGCAGGCGAATTCGTTCGTCGAAAGCTCCGGCTATTCGCTCGGCGCCTCTATTGTCGGCGAGAGCGGGTTTATCGGCGTGTCCTACACGCGCTTCGAAAGCTTCTACGGCATTCCCGGAGCCGAGGCGGAGGATCATCGCCCGCGTATCGATCTCCGCCAGGACAAGATCCAATCGCGCGGCGAGTGGCGCCTGAACGCCTACGGCATCGAGGCGATCCGCTTCTGGCTCGGCACTTCGCGCTATGGCCATAACGAGATCGTCTCTCACGAAGAGGACCACGGCGATCACGTCCACATTCACGACGAGATCGAGAGCCGCTACACCAACCGCGAGCACGAGGCGCGCCTCGAGATCCAGCATCAGGCGATCAGCTCTCCGCTCGGCATTTTCCGTGGTGCCGTCGGCCTGCACTGGGACCAGAAGCGCGTTCGCGGCTTCATCTACGATCCCGAACTCGCGGAGGAGATGGACGGCCTCATCGATCCGCCGGCACGTTCGAACAGCATTGCCGCCTTCTGGTTCGAGGAGCTCGAGATCACGCGGCGCCTGAGGCTGCAGGCGGCGGCGCGCATCGAGAGCGTCCGCGCCAAGGGAACGGGCGTCGAGATCGAGCCGCACGATGATCACTTCCACTATCACGTGGAAGAGCGCAGCCGCACCTTCGCTCCCAAGAGCGCAAGTCTCGGCGCGCTCTACGAGCTGCCGCTCGGCGTGGTCGCGCGGCTTACCGGTCAGTACACCGAGCGCGCGCCCGACGTTGCGGAGCTCTTCTCCAAGGGCCTGCATCATGCCGCCGGTACCTTCGAGCTCGGCAACCCGGATCTCAAGATCGAGAAGGCCTCGACCATCGAGCTCGGATTCAAACGCGCGCGCGGCGACTTCAGGTTCGATGCGACCGCTTTCCACACGCGCTATCGCAACTTCATCTTCAAGCGCTTCACCGGCATCGAATGCGAGGGAACGCTCGCTTCCTGCGGTGAGCACGATCACGACGACGATGATGATGACGATCACGACCATGGGCACGGGACGGCCGACCAGCTCGTGTTCGCCCAGCGCGATGCGACCTTCAGCGGCGTCGAGCTTTCAGCGCAGTGGGATGCCTTCGCGTTCGCCCGCGGCGTGATCGGTTTCGAAGGCCAGTACGACTTCGTGAATGCGAAGTTCAGCGGCGGCGGCTATGTCCCGCGCATTCCGCCGCATCGTCTCGGCGCCGGCATCTACTACCGCGATGCGAACTGGCTGGCGCGCGTCTTCGCACTCCACGCCTTCGATCAGGACAAGGTCGCACGCGACGACTTCAAGGACACGCCGACGGACGGCTACACGATGCTCAATGCCGATCTTTCCTACACTTTCGCTCTGCAACCCGAGATGGGACGGGTCTCGGCGCAGATGACCATCGGCTTGAGGGGCGAGAATCTCCTCGACGAGGAAATCCGCAATCACGTCTCCTTCAAGAAGGACGAGGTGCTTCAGCCGGGCCGCACGATCCGCCTCTACGGCATCGTGAGATACAACTGAGCGCGCGCGCATCGCGTCCACAGCATTAAGAGGAACTTAAAGGCTGCCCCATAGTCTTACGGACGATTTGCTCATTTCGTCCGGAAAGACCGGGATGCTTTTTTCCCTCGTGCGTCAGTGCCGACATGCAACCAGAGTCGTCGTCGCGGCTCTGATCGCTGTCGGCGTGACGGCGTGCGCGGAGGAGCCGCCGGCCGAGCGCTATACGGGTGATGTGGAGGCGGCCGGCGAGCAGGAGCGGCTCTCGCTCAAGGATACGTGGGACAAGGCGACGACCGTCTATCGTGGCGAGCAACCGCCGCCGGCCAGGGTCGTGCGTGCGACACCGTCAAGGCCGGAGACAGCGCCGGCAGTGACCGCAAGGCCTCGTGTCGCTGCGCCCGCCGCGCCACCCGCAATGTTGCCGCCGCCAGCGCCGACACCGAAGCCCGCGCCCATAGCGAAATCCAAGCCCGCCGGCCCCGATCTCGCGATCTCGGCGCCGCCGGTGCAGCGCCCGCCTGCCGCCGCACCGAAGGCGCTGACCGAGCGCGAGCTGGAAATGGACACGACGCGATGCGGCGTCGGCGTCGATTGCCTCGCGGCCTTGCGCGCGATGGTCGCCGATCCCACGCAATCATGGATGATGCGGGCGCCGACGCCGATGGAATTCTCGAACGGCACGCGCCTCTTCGCCTATCGCGCGCTGCGAAAGAGGCTGGACTGCGGAAAGCTGCGCTTTGCGGGCGCCGAGATCGACTGGGCGCTCGATACCTTCAGCCGTGATGTCGAAGGCATGGACGCGGCCCAGCGCGCGCGTGTCGCGGCTCTCGCGCGCGAGGTCCGCGCCGAACTCGAGGCCGAGATCAGCCAGCGCTGCTGATCGTCTCAGCTCCGCTCGAGCAGCTCGATGGATACGCCTTCGGGGCCGCGCAGGAAGGCGATGCGGGTGCCGGGCCGGATCGTGTTCGGCTCCATGGTGAACTCGGCGCCCTTCTTCTTGAGCTCGGCGACGACCGCGTCGATGCCCGTCACTTCGAGCCCGAAATGGTCGAGGCCCTGGTAGGGCGTCTTCGGCGGCGATGCCACGCCGTCACCGGCCGACACCGGGGCTATGAACACGCTGGCGCCGCCGATCTTGAGATCGATGCGCGGCTTGCCCTGCTGCATGGTGCGGACGACCTCGGCGCCGAACATGCGCTCGTAGAAAGCCGCCGTCGCCTCCGGATCGGGGCTGCGCAGGTGAATGTGGTCCCACTTGAACGTCGCCATGCCGTCCTCCCGGATGAGATGATTGCTTTCCGGGAAGCCTAGCGCGGGAAGGCACCCCTGGCCAAGCACCTCACGCGCTTGCAGCCCGTTCGCGATGGCTGGGGCTATGTGCAGAAACAGCAAGGCGGCACGCCGGGACCGGTGCGCCGCCTTTCTCGTGCCGTAGGATTTCGTCTCAGCGACCCAGGACTTCCATGCGCACGCGCGCAATGCCCTGGCCGTGCATGCCGATGACGCCGGCAGCCGCCTTGGAAAGATCGATGATGCGACCTTTGATGTAGGGCCCGCGGTCGTTGATCTTCACGATGACCGAGCGGCCGTTGCCGGCGTGCGTGACGCGCACCCGCGTGCCGAAGGGCAGTGTCTTGTGCGCCGCCGTCATGGCATTCGGATTGAACCAGCCGCCGGAAGCCACGCGCTGCGGCTGCCAGTAGTACGACGCAATGCCGTGGCTGCCGCCGCCACCGCCACCCCAGCTCACGCTGTCATTCCCGAGCGAAGCCGTCCGCGTGCGCCGCTCGCTGCGGCGCGACGTACGCCGCTCGGAACGGCTCTCCTCCCGATCGCGCACCCGGGCCGTGCGGCTGCTGCGCCGCTCGCGGCGCTCCGCGCGCTCGGACGGGCGCACGTCCATGGCGCCGAGGTTCGAGCGCTTGTTCCGGTAGGAATTGACGCTGATGCTGTCCTTGTATTCCGTACTTCCGCTGAATCGATAGACGCTCTCTGCTGATGCCGGTGCCGTGAGCCCGACCATGGTCATGCCGACAACAATCGGCAGAACTCGCAGAATACGCATGCGACCTCCAGATCCTGAAGGGCGACCTGGGCTGCACGATGCAGACCCGTTGGTGGAGGCTCAGCACGCCTGAGGACACCGAAGCCGAAGGGGGGCCGCAGGGGAGCGGTCACCGCATCTGGTCGTGCGCTTCGGTATTGTGCTCCCTCTCTCGGACCGCCAGTTGGTCCCCCGTCGCCGACTGATAGAACGCGGCCTTAACCCCCGCGCTTCTGGCGGGCCAACACAAGCAGCAGCAACCGTCGGCGTCAACCATGGCGTCTGAATTCGATTCAAGAATGGCTTGATAATGGCCGCAAATTTCGCGTCACAAAGCCGCAATAGGAGGCGTTCGGCATGTGGGCGCGAGAACAAGACGTGACCTTATGCTCAAAAGCCACCCAAGGTCGTCGGTAATGTGACGCAAAAGTGGTCGCGGTCAGTCTATCGGCGCGGCCAGATGCAGCATCTCGCGGCGGAACGTGCCGTTCCGGTTGAAGTAGTAGGGGATGGGCACGGAAGGGTCATCGAGCGTGCGTTCGGCGATGCGTCCGGCGAGATCCTCGAGGATGACGCGCGTGATCGGCGGCAGGTCGAGATCGCGAGCCTCGACCAGTGTCATCCAGACGAGGCCGGAGAGCTCGCCGTCGTTCTGATCGGTGGTCTTGGCAATGGCCGATCCCTCGACGCAGAAGAAGCGCGTGTCGAAGCGGCGTGGTCGGCCAGGCGGCGTAATCGCGCGCGCGAGAAAAGTCAGCGGCGCGAGATCGGGCACGAAGCCATGCGCCTGGAACTGACGCCAGGTTTTCGATGCCGGGCTTTCGAGTGACGGATTCTCGGCCGGCGGCGCGACTTCAGGCGCCGAGGCGGGCGCAGCACCGCCGATAATGAGACCGGCTTCCTCGAAAGTCTCGCGGATGGCCGTCATGGCGAGGCCGCGTGCCCGCGCCGCGCTCGGATGGCCCTTCATGTCGAGCAGGAGCTTGTCGATTTCGCTCGGGCGCAGCTCGCGCGCCGCCGTCATCGTCTTGTCGTCAGCATCGAGACGGCCACCCGGAAACACGTACTTTCCCGGCATGAACTTCAGATCGTCGCGCCGCTTGCCGAGCAGGACGCGCGGCGCGGCACCCTCGCTGTCGATGATGATGAGCGTTGCGGCATCACGCGGGCGCAGCTTGGGCTGATCGCGCTTCACTCCCGGATTGGCGGCCTTGGCTGCAGCGCGCTCGGCGACGAGAGCCTTGAAGGACTCGTTCTCACTCAACGCGTGGCTCCGGCATTGGCCGCGCGCTCGACGCTCGCGGCGGGATCGGGCTCCGGCACATCCTGCTTGCCGCTGAAGCCGTGCATGTACTTCGACCACTGCAGACCGATGAGCGCGCCCTTGACCCCCGGAAGCAGGACGAGGCTGAGGAGCAGCGTGAGCGGCAGCCAGATCGCCATATGGATCCATGTCGCCGGGGCGAGGGCGCGCTCCAGGATGAGTGCGCCGGCAACGACGATGTGCCCGACGATCGTGATCGTGAAATAGGCCGGCGCGTCGTCCGCGCGCTGGTGGTGCAGCTCCTCGCCGCAATGATCGCACGTATCAGCAACCTTGAGGTAGGCGCGATAGAGATGGCCCTCGCCGCACGCCGGGCACTTGCCGAGCGTGCCGCGCCACATGGCCTGCATGGTGTCGCGGGGGGCGAGCGGATCGCGCGATCTGTGGGGCTCGTAGTGCTGCGTGTGGGTCATCGTCTGCACTTCCACCTGGCGACTGCGGCAGCAGCGCTGCCCGAATAGTCAGCATGTCGCGTATTGAGGAAATAGTAGCTAAGGGCGGTCAGGTCCATGGCCCAAACCGCATGGCAGGTGCGGCACGCGGGCGCGCGCATTGCCGGCGCTTATTGGGCTGTCAGCGGCGCCTATGGCGGCGCTGGCCAATCCGGGGCCCGCGCCGGTGTGCGCCGCCGCCGCGGGCCGCGTGGCCGGGCATCGGCCCCGGCTCGCTCAGCATCTCGAAACGGAGGGCTCCGGCCATGGGTATGGCCTCCACGAGGCGCACCTCGACGGAATCGCCAAGGCGAAATCCGCGCCCGCTGCGGTCGCCGATGAGCGCGTGCGCTTCCTCGACATGGCGCCAGAACTCGCCGCCGCCGAGCGTGGACGCCGGGATGAAACCATCGGCACCCGTATCGCGGAGGCGCACGAAGAGCCCCGAGCG
>JAEWIJ010000201.1 GCA_023387235.1 Pseudomonadota bacterium | reverse complement strand
ATTCTGCTCGGCCGCATCGTCGCCGCCCATGGCGTGCGCGGCGAGGTTCTCGTGCGGTCCTACGCGGACGCGCCGGAGGACATTGCGGCGTACGGGTCTCTGAGCGCTCCGGCGCGTGGCCGCACGTTCGAGCTTCGCGTACTGCGCGTGACGCCGAAGGGCGTGATCGCGCGCATCGCCGGCATTGCAGACCGCAATGCGGCGGAAGCCCTGGCAGGCACCGATCTCTATGTCGGCCGCGCGCAGCTTCCGGCTGCCGCGGACGGCGAGTTCTATCATGCCGATCTGATCGGCCTCGCGGCGGTCGCGCCCGACGGGCGTGACATCGGCCGTGTCGTCGCCGTTCACAACTTCGGTGCCGGCGATTTGATCGAGGTGGCACTTGCCGCCTCGCGCCGCACGGAGCACATACCGTTCACCGACAGCTTCGTGCCCGAGGTCGATCTGACCGGAGGCAGGGTTGTCGTGATCCTGCCGGAGCCATCCGAGCCGGACGACGACACGCCGGATGAGGACGGGCCACCACAAGTCTAGAGTTAGCTTCAACCTTTATCGTTACTTCCCTGCACTTCGTGAGTAGGGAGGCGGTGTCGTGCGTCCCGTGAGACCGAACGGAACAATCCGCTTCATGGGGCGTTAATCCGGCGCATCTACCCATTCTGACGTCTGACAAATCTACGGGGCCCTATTTCCATGCTCGCGCGCGCCGACGACTTCCTGGCCAAAGTGTCGAACGATGATGTGCCGCTCGTTCGCGTCGTGCGTGCCAGGACAGCATGGAGCACCATGATGGGTCTCGCCGCTGCCGGCGCCGTGACGCTTCCGCTCCTCGGCGGCATGTTTCTGCTGACGAGCGAGGCCATGAGCAAGCCTGAGGCCCTGAGCCGCGCGCTCGCCCAGCCGCTCACGACGGTCCAGATCGTGGTGGGCATCCTGATGCTTTCCGCTCTCCTGCTCGTGCCTGCGCGCCGGATGGTCGCCGGCATCGGCCGTGCCGGTACGGTCGAGATCGACGGCGGCAAGGTGCAGGTCACGGAGAAGCGCTTCCTCTCGAAGCGGCAGTTCAGCGAGCCGCTCGAAGCTTACCGCGGTGTCGCGCACCGCATCCGCACGACCGTTTCCGGCATCCATCACGAGCTGGTGCTCGTGCATCCGGACGCCCGCCGCGATGTCGTGATCGCGCTCGATGGCATGGACCCAACCATGACGCCGGCGGCCGTGATGGGGCGCCTCGGACTGCCCGAGATTACGGGCGGGACGGCGCGCCGGCGCTGAGGCGGGTTGTTGCGAGTGCCTGCGCTGCGGTAGATAGCGCGCATGGCAATCGAGCTCATCCGTCTTTCCGGCATTCATCTGACCTTCGGCACGACAGCGCTTCTTGCGGGCGCGGATCTGAGCGTGCGCGCGGGCGATCGCATCGGGCTCGTCGGGCGCAATGGCTCGGGCAAGTCGACGCTGCTGCGGATCGCGGCCGGCCTGGTGGCACCTGATCAGGGCGAACGCTTCATCAATCCTGATGTGCGCGTCGCCTATCTGCCGCAGGAGGCGGACCTTTCGGGCTTCGCGAGCGTCGCGGCGTATGTCGAGGCCGGCCTCGCCGAGGGCGAGGGCGCCTACCTCGCGCAATCGGCGATCGAGGCCATGGGGCTCAGCGGACGCGAGGACCCGGCCGAAATTTCCGGCGGCGAGGCGCGCCGCGCGGCGATTGCGCGTGCGCTGGCGGCAAGCCCCGACGTGCTGCTGCTCGACGAGCCGACGAACCATCTCGATCTTCCCGCCATCGAATGGCTCGAAAAGGAGCTCGGCAGTCAGCGCGCCGCCATCGTGCTCATCAGCCATGATCGCCGTTTTCTCGAGACGCTGGCGCGGACGACCGTCTGGATCGATCGCGGCATCGCGCGCCGGCTCGACAGGGGCTTTGGCGCCTTCGAGGGCTGGCGCGACGACGTCCTCGAGCAGGAGGAGATCGAACGCCACAAGCTCGACCGCAAGATCGCGCGCGAGGAGAGCTGGATGCACGGCGGCGTGACCGCGCGCCGGAAGCGCAACGTGCGTCGCGTCGCGGAGCTGCACAAGCTCAGGGCCGAGCGCAGGGATGCGCGCGGGCCGACCGGTAATGTCCGCTTTGCCGTGAGCGAGGGCGGCACGTCCGGCAAACTGGTGATCGAGGCGGAGAACATCTCGAAGGCTTTCGACGGCCGTCCGATCGTGCGCGATCTTTCGCTGCGTGTAGCGCGCGGTGATCGGCTCGGCATCATCGGCCCCAATGGTGCCGGCAAGACGACGCTGCTCTTGATGCTGACAGGCGGGCTCGCACCCGACAGCGGCACCGTGAAGCTCGGCACGAACATCGAGATGGTGACGCTCGACCAGCGCCGCGAGCAATTGAAGCCGGACTGGACGCTTGCCGATGCACTGACCGGCGGGCGTGGCGATCAGGTGGTCGTCAACGGCGTCGCGCGCCATGTCATCGGTTACATGAAGGACTTCCTGTTCGCGCCCGAGCAGGCCCGCACGCCACTCGGCGTGCTCTCGGGCGGCGAGCGCGGACGGCTCATGCTCGCGCGGGCCCTGGCGCGCCCGTCGAACATGCTCGTGCTCGACGAGCCGACCAACGATCTCGATCTCGAAACGCTCGACCTGTTGCAGGAGCTGCTGGCGGACTATGCGGGTACGGTGCTGCTGGTCAGCCACGATCGTGATTTTCTCGACCGCGTCGCGACGGGCGTGATCGCTGCCGAGGGGGAGGGGCGCTGGGTCGAATACGCGGGCGGCTATTCCGACATGCTCGCGCAGCGCGGGAGCGGTGCCGAGTCGGCGGCCAAGCCGCGTGCTGCACCTCGTCCCGCCGATACAACCGAATCGTCGACGTCGCAGCCCGGTGCGCAGCGCAAACTGAGTTACAAGCAGACCCAGGCGCTCGAATCGCTGCCGGGAAAGATGGCTGCGCTCGAAGCGGAAATCGTCGCGCTGGAGCGCCGGCTCGCGGCGCCGGATCTTTTCACGCGCGATCCCGCGGCGTTTCATGCCGCAACGACACGGCTCACGGCTGCGCAGGCCGAACTCGTGGACGCGGAGAACGCCTGGCTGGAGCTCGAGCTGCTGCGTGATGAGATCGCGCAACACCGTGCGCCATCAAAGCGCTGAAGCGCCGATTTTTCGGCCTTTTCCTGGTGGCAGTTCGGCCCTGTGGATTGCGAATCGCCGTTCGCGCGAGAAGAGTCACGGTGGGTCGAATCACTGGAGGTAGGCGTGCGGCATGGCACACACCGCAGCTTATGACGCCGATGCTCTCGAAAGTCCGGAAGATTCCGGCTCGGGTGGCTGGTTGCGTGAAATCGTAGTGCACGTTTCGATGATGATCGTGATCGCGGCGCTCGGCATGGCGCTGCGGACGAGCTTCGGCTTCGGCATGGTGCCGGCGATCGTCATGGCGCTCACGGTCTACTGGTGCCTGCTCGTCGTGCACGCACTGGTGCGGCGCGGACAGGCGGCCGCCGATCTCGGCGATGAGGTCGAGAAGCTTGCGGGCGAGAACGCCGCCCTGCGCCGTCTCGTCGGAGCGCCGCGGGGGATGGGCATCGACCGCGATCCGCCACGCCTCGCCGGTTTCAATGGTGATCGTCCGCCGCCGCGCGTGCTCGATCGCGGCAGGCCCGCCGAGCCAGCGCGTCCGAAGAATCCAGAGCCGCCGAAAGGCGAGCCGCCGCGCCGCACTGGCGAAGCCGTTGCACCGCGCGAACCGGCAAAGGCGAAGCCGGCCCCCGGTCCCGCGCCCGCCGCGTCGAAACCACCAGTAGCCGCAGCGCCGGCGCGGCCGAACGGGCCGGTTCGTGGCACGCGTGAAGAGGCTGCGCCGTCTGCCAAGAAGCCGCCCGTTGCATCTTCGGGACCGCGCGTGCCGGCACCTCCGCCGCTGCCCGCGCGCCCGCGTCCGCACGGCCTCGCGGCACTGGCCGTCGACAAGCCTGCCGTCAAGCTTCCTCCTGAGGCACCGCGTGCGGATGCCGAGGCCGAGGACCCGCGCGCGCAGGACATCGCGATCATGCAGTCTCTCATCAAGGGACTTGCCGATCAGATCAACGGCGCACCGGCGCCAATCCAGGCCCTAGTCCAGGTCCCAGTCCAGGCTCAAGCCCCCGCCCCGGTCCAAGCCGAGACGCCACGCGCAGCCGTCGCGGAAGAGAATCAGCTCGAGGAGCAGCTTGCCGAGGCCGAGACGCCGCTCGACACCACGGAAGAACAGATCGGTGCCTTGCGCGACATGGCCGGGGACATGCGCGAGAGCCTGGCGACGCCGGCGGAAGAAAGCCTGGCAGTGAGCCGCGCGCTCAGCATTCAGGCCGAACTGGCGCGTGCCGTGGACGACGCGCGCATCGATATCTGCCTCGATCCGATCCTCGGTCTCGGGGATCGCCGGGCGCGCCATTTCGAGGTCTCGGTGCGCCTGCGCGGCGAGGAAGGCGAAATCCTCGATCCACACCTCTATTCGAGCATGATCGCGGGCACGGGTCTGACGCCGCGCATCGAGGCGCTGACCTTCGAGGAGACCATTCGTTTCGCGGGCGAGTTCGCGGCGCGCGGCGCGGCGGCGGACCTTTTCTCGGTGGCCTCGGGCGAGTCACTACGCGACGATGGCTTCCATCTGGCCCTGACGGATGCGCTCGCGCCCGACATGCGACTCGGCGCCCGCCTCGTGATGTCGATCGCGCAGGCGGAAGTGCGCGCATTCGGTCCGGCGCACTGGCAGGCGCTGGCGGCGCTCTCGGAAGCCGGCTTGCGCTATGCGCTCGTCGATGTCGTTGATCTCGACATGGATTTCGAGGCGCTGGCGGATCAGGGCTTCGAGTTCGTACGCCTCGATGCTCCGGTCTTCCTGCAGGGTCTGGCCGCCCCGCACGGCATGGTGCCGGCCGCCGATCTCTGCCGGCATCTCTCGGGGCTCGGCTTCACGCTCATCGTGAGCCGCATCGCCGAGGAGCGCGAGCTGGCCAAGGTGCTCGGCTTCGGCGCCCTGCTCGGGCAGGGCCAGCTCTTCGGCGGCCCGCGGCCCATCCGCCGGGAGCGCACGCCGCAGTCGAGTGCGGCATAGCCTGTCGCGCGCAACACCGCTTGAACCGCACGGGCCGCCCCGCTAAGGCAGGGCGGCCCGCGGTGCTTCTGAAGCCGCGCGCCGACGAGCTCAGCCATTTCATCCATCGCGGAGGCGGGATGCAAAGCAAGGTCACCCCGCATATTCCGGTGCTGCGCTCCATCGCGCCATTGGCCGCGACATGCGACGCCTGGATCAGCGACGTGTGGGGCGTGCTCCATGACGGCGCGCACGCCCATCCGGTTGCGGGCGTGGCGTGCGAGCGCTTTCGCGCGGGCGGCGGCACTATCGTGCTCGTAAGCAATGCGCCTTCGACGGGCGCGGAAGTGAGCGCGCATCTCGACAGCCTCGGCGTTCCGCGCGCGGCCTACGATGCCATCGTCACGTCGGGCGATGTCACGCGCGCGCTCATCGCGGGCTGGGCCGGCAAGCCCGTGCATCATCTCGGACCCGACCGTTATCTCGGCACGTTCGCCGGGCTCGATGTCGCGTTCGCGCCACTTGCCGATGCGGCGGTCGTCGTCTGTACCGGGCTCGTCGAGGACGAGCACGAAACGCCGGACGACTACAAAGGCGTGCTCGCGGACATGCGTGGGCGCGGCCAGCCGATGATCTGCGTGAACCCGGATATCGTCGTCGAGCGTGGTGACCGCCTCATCTACTGCGCCGGAGCGCTCGCCGCGGACTACGAGGCGCTCGGCGGCAAGGTGGCCTACGCCGGCAAGCCGCATCCGCCCATCTATGCCCGGGCGCGAGAGCTGATCGCAGAAGCGCGCGGCGCGGCAGTCGAGACGTCGCGCATTCTCGCGATCGGCGACGGCATCAAGACGGACATCGCGGGAGCCGCGGCCGCCGGTCTGCGCGCCGTCTTCATCGCGAGCGCGCTTCACTTCGGTGATGGGGAAACGCTCGACGAGGCGACGCTCGCCCGCCTTTTTGCCGGTCATCCCGCGCCGCCGATCGCCGCGCTCGAAGCGCTCGTTTGGTAAAGGCCGGTCGGGCCTTCAACTCTGCGGCAAAATTGCTGCATGTGCGAAGGGCATTGACGGACCGGGCCGGATCACTCATATGACGGGTGTCGTTCCGCGAGCGCGCCAAGCGCTCTGCTGCTTCGAGACCGGCTCCGTAGTGAGATTGCCGCCGAAGCGTACAGTGTTCTCTCCGGGACGTTTTTCGACCAAACAGGCCTTGCTGCGGTGCGCAGTCCGGGGCCAACAGCGCCCTAAAGCTGTCCGGCCGGCATTATGCCCCGGCGCGCGGCGCAGAAAGCCATACGTTTCGTGACCACTCCGACTTTTGACGCGCTCGGCCTTGCCGAGCCCTTCCTGCGTGCTTTGAACGACGCGGAATACACCCACCCGACGCCCATCCAAGCGAAGTCCATTCCTGCCCTGCTCGAGGGCCGCGACCTTCTCGGCCTCGCCGAGACCGGCACCGGCAAGACGGCAGCCTTCGTGCTTCCGATGCTGCAGCGGATCGCGGCCGAAGGCGGCCGCCCGCAGCCCGGCGCACCGCGCGCGCTCATTCTTGCGCCGACGCGCGAGCTTGCCATCCAGATCGGCGAGAGCATCGGTACGTACGGCCGTCACGTGCGCGTCTCGCACACCGTCATCTTCGGCGGCGTCGGCCAGCGCCCGCAGGTATCTGCCCTCGCCCGCGGCGTCGACATCCTCGTTGCGACGCCCGGCCGCCTGATCGATTTGATCGAGCAGCGTCATGTGCGCCTCAATCAGATTCGCACGTTCGTGCTCGACGAGGCCGACCGGATGCTCGACATGGGTTTCGTGCGCGACGTGCGTCGCATCCTGAGGCTGGTGCCCGCCGAACGCCATGCGCTGCTCTTCTCGGCGACCATGCCGCGCGACATCGCTGATCTCGCGGCAGAGATCCTCAAGAACCCGCTGCGCGTCGAGATCGCGCGTGCCGGCAAGACCGTCGATCGCATCGACCAGCGGGTGATGTTCATTTCGGCCGGGGCCAAGCGCGAAGCGCTCGCGAGCCTCCTCCAGGATCCGGCAATGCGGCGCGTAATCGTGTTCACGCGCACGAAGCGCGGTGCGGATCGCGTATGCCAGGCCGTCGAACACATCGGCGTCGGCGTGCACGCCATCCACGGCAACAAGAGCCAGGGCCAGCGACAGTCGGCGCTCGACAGCTTCCGCAAGGGTTTCACCCGCGTTCTGGTCGCGACGGACATCGCGGCGCGCGGCATCGACATCGACGATATTACGCACGTCGTCAACTACGAGCTCCCGAACATTCCGGAGAGCTACGTGCACCGCATCGGGCGCACGGCGCGGGCCGGTGCCGAGGGCGTTGCGATCGCATTCTGCGCCCCCGACGAGCGCGAGTACCTGCGCGATATCGAGCGCCTGACGGGCCGGGCGCTGACCGTGATCAGTGCGCCGGGCTTGCCCGAAGGCGCGGTGGCACCGGAGGCGGCGGCTCAGCCTGTTGCCAACGGCCATGCGTCGCGCAACGGATCGCGTGGACACCGCGATGCGGCACCACGTCGGGATCGGCCGGAAAGAGCACGCGGCAGGCCCGAGCGGTCGCACCGCGAGGAGCGCCATGGCGGGCCGCGCGGCGATCGCGCCGAGTACCGCCAGAACGCTCATGCCAACGGTCATGCGAATGGTCGGGGCGATGCACGGCAGAATGACGGACCGGCTTCCGGCAGGCCGGACGGCGCACCGCGCGCCGATCGCCGCAATGGCGAAAGGCACGCGCCGCGTCATGCCGAGCACCGCCAAGGCGGTCGTCCGCATGGCGGCGGCCCGCGGGGCGAGCGTCCCCACGGCGAGCGGACCAACCACGGTGAGCGCGCGCATGACGAGCGTCCGCATCGCGGGCGGGACGATGCGCCGCGCGCCGAGCGCCGCCACGGCGAGCACGCGCCGCGAAATGGCGAGCATCCGCATCACGGGCGGGGTCGCGGGCCCCGGCCTGAGCACCGCAATGGAGATGCCCCCCGAAAAGGGGATGGGGCCCGCGCGAATGGCGCACCACGTAATGGCGAGCCCGGCAAGGACGCGCCGCAGCCCTGGCGCAACTGGACGCGGGGCAGCGGTGTTTCTCAGGGCGAGGCACATCGCGAGGGTGGTCGTGGTCGTCCCACGCGCAAGAACGCCGATAGCCGCCGGCGCGATGGCGGCCAGAGCAGAGGCCGCGACGCGCGCTGAGCGCGCTTGGCGGTAATCGTTCACGAGTATGTCCATGTGGTCGCGTAAGAGCATCTGGCCGCGGCGCGCCGAAAGGCAGATAATCGCGCCGCGCCTCGTCAAGGCGCGAGCCAAGACCGGTCGGCCGCTGCGCGCCTGCGCGGCGTGCTGGCCGAAGCCAGGGAGTACACTGATGCGGGATGAGCTGAACGCCGCGATGAAAGCGGCCATGCGTGCGCAGGAAAAGACGCGCCTCGGCACGATCAGGCTCATCCTGGCCGCGATCAAGGACCGCGACCTCGCCATTCTGAGCAAGACGGGCGATGCGGGCGCGGAGGCTTCGCGCATCGGCGATGGCGAGATCGCGCAGTTGCTCGCGACGATGATCAAGCAGCGTCGCGAGAGCATGCGCGTCTACGAGGAGGCGGGCCGCCCCGAGCTTGCGCAGAAGGAAGCGGACGAGATTGCGGTGATCTCCGAATTCCTGCCGCCGCAACTCGACGACGACGAGGCCAAGGCGGCCATCAAGGGCGTGATCACCGAGACCGGCGCGACGAGCGTCAAGGATATGGGCCGCGTGATGGCCGTGCTGCGCGAGCGTTATCGCGGGCAGATGGATTTCGCCAAGGCGAGCGCTCTCATCAAAGAGCTTCTCTGAGGCGTTGTCGCGCGCCTCAGTGGTAGGCGATATAGCGGCCGAGCCCGACAACTCCCAGCCACGTCATCATGGAGAGCGCGCCAGCAACGCGGGCGAGGCCCGGCATCGGTGCTGTCGGACCGAGCGCTGCGGCCATGCTGACCGCGCGATTGCCTATGAACAGCGCGTGCACGAGCCCGAATGCGATCAGTCCCATCTTGATCTGGAAGACGGTGTTGAGGGCGACATGGCTCGCCTCGGCGGTGAAGAGCACCGCGCCGGTGACGAGCACGGCGATGAGGGCAAGGATGGCCGCGCGCCGTGCGCCGAGCACGACCCGAGCCGGATCGGAGCCGCCGAACGCGCCCATGAGGCGGAGGTCCATCACCGCGATGGCGCCCGCGAAAATCACGATCGCCAGTACATGGCCGACGTTCGCCGCCGGATAGACCCAGGCGGACTGGCGGATCAGCGCACCGATTTGCGAGGCCTCCAGCGCGACGAGGAAATCGGGCGCGGGATGGTTCATCAGCGCATCTCGATGGTCTTGCCGCGGAACGTGATCCGCTCCGCACGCATCTCGTTCGGCTGCACGGTCGAGGGATAGCCGTAGGCCGAGATCTCATTGCCGACGGCGATGAACTCGGGAATCGCGCCGCGGTTGCGCATCCGAGAGGTCGGCGCGAGCGTCACGGTCCACACTTTGTCGGCCGCCTGCAGCGTCAGGGTCGCGTGCGGGTTCTCGTACTGCGACATGAGGATCTTGCCGCTGACGGTGATCGGGTTCTTCGCGTCGTAGCTGCCCCAGCCGTGATGCGCGAGAATGAGCGCCGGCCAGGCGCCGATCAGGGCTGTCGCGAGTGCAATCCGCTTGAGCATTTCAGATCTCCTTCGAATTCCATCATCTCGGGCAGTCTATCGGCGGTTTGGCCGGCGGCTCACGAAAGCGTTCGTGCAGCCTGTTTGTAGCCCATGCGCCGCTCCGGCGGCACCGGGTGGCGCCCAGCAACACGAGACAGAATGAGCGCGACGTCGTCGTTCGACCCCGCCGCGACGGCGCAGTCGAGGAAGAGCTGCTCGAACACATCCTGCTGCGCGTGACTGCCGCCGAGCCGGTACATGCCGCCGATGGCGGGTCGCATGACGCGCGCGGCGGCCGCGGGCTCGCCCTTCGCGCGCAGCAGCACGGCCTCGCTGATCGGCAGCGCATAATCCTTTACGAGACGCGCATTAAGGGTGCCGGCTGTCGCCGCGTACGTGCGCATGGCCTCGAGCATCCGCCCGCCGACATCGAAGCGATGGGTCGCCGCGATTGCCATCATCCAGTGCGGCAGCGTGAAGGGCGAAAGACAGTCGCCGATTCGAGGCTCAGCCTTGTCGGCAATCTCGATCCAGCGGCTGCCGACATCGACTCCCTGGCGCTCGAGCCGGAAGAGCATCGACGCCGCGTTCTGGATGTCGATGTAAAGATCGGGCTGCGCCTCGGTGACGGGCGAGGCAAGATTGCGGAAATTGCGGTCGTAGAGCGCGAGAACCGCATCGAATTCGCCGCGCTCGAAATGATAGAGACCGCGATGCCACCACAGGTGATGCTTCAGGTTGTTGGCACCCTCCCAGTGCAGCTCAAGGCCTGAGAGCCAGTCGATGCCCTCGCCCGCGCGGCCCTGCATCTCGAGCACGTGCGCGACGGCGTGGGCGGCCCACAGGTCGCCTTTGTCGACATCGATGGCATCGCGTCCCGAAGCTTCGGCGAGCGTGTAGTTGCCAAGCTCCTCATGCGCAAAGCAGCGGCAGGCGAGCAGCGTGCCCCAGCCCGCCAGCTTGGTGTCATAGCGCGGCAAGGCCTTCTCGACCTCGCGCGCCATGGCGCCGGGCCGGCCGAGCCAGAAGGCATTGAAGTGATGGAGGCGCAGGGCGAGGACATCGCGCGGGTGCTCGTCGAGGATCTGCTCCCAGATGGCGAGCGTGCGATCGAGACCGCCGTCGATCCAGTGGCCGAGGGCGGCCGCATGGGCCTTCTCGCGGCCGTTGGCACGGGCGATGAGGCGCTGCGCCGTATCGCGCGCCTGCATGGCGGCCGGCACGTTGGCCTGTTTGAAGGCGAGCATCATCAGATAGCCCTTCAGCACGTGCGTGAGGGCGAAATCCGGATCGGCGGCAAGGGTTGCCTGGAGATTGGCGCTGACGTCCGTCCGGTAGCGCAGGTAGCTCAGAACGGTCGTATTGAAGGCCTCGGCCGCTGCCGCACTGGCGGTGGTCATCGGCAGATCGTGCAGATCGGAATGGGACATGGGGCCTCCGGACGACGGTCGGTTGCCCTCCGAGACTAGAGCGGGAGGCCCGCGCGGCCAACTGGGTCGAGCGGAGCTGGATGCGCGACCGGGCCGCGATCCGTTAAGAAACTTTGACGGAATATTAATAAAATAAACAGCGATGAAATTAAACGTCCTAATAACTTAATATGTTAATGGCCTGTGCACGTCTCCTGCCTATAGCTACTGCGAAAGCGTTCAATTTTATCAGGAGCGGCGCATGTTCGCGTTCAGGAAGGTAGCCGCCGGCATATTTTCCGGCAGCCCCGTGAATTCATCGAAGAATATCTTTTCCCGCAGATTATTGCCCCGCTTCCGGCATGACCGGCGCGGTTCGGTGACAATCATGTTCGGGCTCACCATCGTCATCGTGCTCGCGCTGACGGGTGCCGCGGTCGACTACGGTCGCGCCCTGCTTGCACGCGAGCGTCTCCAGGCGACGGTCGACAGCGCGGTGCTTGCCGCTGCCCGCATCTGGCAGACCGAGCAGGATATGGACCTCGCCGAGGAGAAGGCGATCGCGCACTTCGAGGCCATGAAGCCCGAGGGCGTGAACGCCCAGCTCACGCATCTGGCGCCCGACGCAGACCAGAATACGCTGACGATTACGGCGACCGCCGAAGTCACCGCGCCGTTCCTCGGCTTCGTTCTCAACGGAGAGCCGCTGAGGGTGGCAAGCAAGGCGCAGGCGCGGTTCTGTGTCGGTTGCACGACGAGTGGAAGCGGCACGGGTGGCGGCGGCAGCGGCGGCTACGGCTCCAATGACGGCTACGATATCGAAGTCGCGATGATGCTCGACATCACGGGATCGATGGCCGGCAGCAAGATCGCAGACCTGAAAGAGGCCGCGAAGGATCTGATCAGAATTCTGGTATGGAACGATCAGAGCGAGCATACTTCACGCGTTGCCGTCGTCCCGTTCTCTCATACGGTCAATGCTGGCAAGACGCTCGGAAAAGCCATCACCTACAGCCCGGCCGACAAGGTCAGGTTTGCGTTCCGCGACGGCAAGAGCCGTGACTGGTACCGGCCGAAAGCCTCGCGCGGCACCGATCCTTATGAATACTGCGTATCCGAGCGCCAGGGCTCGCAGGCGTCCACGGACGCGACGCCGTCGGGGAACGCGCGACTGCCCGTCGTCTACTACGACAGCTCGAGCACGTCGAACTGCAAGCCGGCAGCAGAGGTGATGCCGCTGACCAACGACAAGCAGGCACTGATCGACCTTATCGACAGCAGCAGCTTCAAGGCGGAAGGCTTCACGGCAGGAAATCTCGGCACGGCATGGGCCTGGTACATGCTCTCGCCAACGTGGTGGTCGGGCATTTCCTCGAGCATTTATCCCAACGGGCGCCCCGCTGCGTATCCGTCCCTGCCGGGCGGCTGCTCGAGCTGGGAGACGTGCCCGCCCGCCGAGCGCACCGGCGGCGTCCGGAAGTATGCCGTGCTGATGACGGACGGCGAGTACAACATGCAGTTCTGCGATGGCGGCTCGAATGTTACCGGTGCCTCCATTCCGGATAGGAACTCCGGTCCCGGCAACAGCGAGAAGGGCAATTGCACGGCGTCGCTCGGCAGCTCGAACACCCAGGCTCTTGCCTTGTGCACGGCCATGAAGAAATCCGGCGTCATCGTCTATACGGTCGGCTTCGGTCTCGGCGCCTCGGGCACGCAGGTGGACTTGCTCAGGGATTGTGCTTCGAGCGACGGCCACTTCAGCAGGCCGGGCAAGCTCTTCTACAACACGCAGACCGGAACGGAGCTGCGCAGCGCCTTTCGCCACATCGCGACGTCCATCGCCAACATTTACGTGTCCCAGTAAAGGGACGCGGGAAATTCCGGGAGAAAAGGGGCGCCTTGGGTGCCCCTTTTTTTGTGGGTGAGGGGGCACGCAATTACGCTTTCTTTACCGCGATCCGACGCTTTGAATAATCGAGAAAATTGCACCGAATTGTCCGTGATCCGCTTAAGGGAAAATCAATGGCGAGCTTCTATTTGTGATCGCTCGGGCGAGTCCTTGAGAGGTATGCGTCATGTTCCCGTTCGGCATCTGGCGGGCTTATCGTATGCGGCGGGCGGCAGCCCGGCTGCGCGGACTGGCAAAGAATGACCGCGGTTCCGTGGTCATCATGTTCGGTCTGACGATCTTCATCATTTTCACCATCGTCGGCAGCGCCGTGGACTATGGCCGCGCGATGCTGGCGCGGGCGCGGCTCCAGGCCGCCGTCGACAGCTCCGTGCTGGCCGCGGCGCGCGTGTGGCAGCTTGAGAACGATATCACGCTGGCCAAACAGAAGGGGCTGGCCCATTTCGAGACCAACAAGCCGACTGAGCCCTCTCGGGTGGTTCAGTTCTCCGAGGACATGGTGGCGGCGACATTCACGATGGTCGGCGAGACCACCGTCCGCACGCCGTTTCTCAGCTTCGTGCAGATTCCCCAGATCGTTGTCGCGACCCGCGGCCAGGCGCTGATTGCCGGTGGCGGCAATGCCGGCACGAACGTCGAAGTCTCGCTCATGCTCGACGTCACGGGCTCGATGGCGGGCACCAAGATCGATGACCTGAAGGCGGCTGCGAAGGATCTCATCGATATCGTCATCTGGTCGGACCAGAGCGAGTACACCTCGCGCGTCGGGCTGGCGCCGTTCTCGACGGCGATCAACGCCGGCGATCTCGGGGCAACCGTCAGCTTCAACCCCGCGAGCAAGCAGGAATTCCGCGTCCGCGACGGCAAGAGCACGACGAAGAAGACGCGCTATCGCACGTCGGGCTATTGCCTGTCGGAGCGTACGGGTCCCGAGGCGCTCACCGATGCGGCCCCGGTCGACGGCAACAAGCTTCCGCGCGTGTACGGCAACAGTGGCTCATCGTGCGTGCCGTCCGCTCCGGTCGTGCCGCTGACGAGCAACAAGGACACGTTGAAGGGCGTCATCGACGGCTTCGTTGCCAGCGGGAACACCGCCGGCCATCTCGGTACGGCCTGGGCCTGGTACCTGCTGTCTCCTAACTGGGCCAATGTGCTTCCCGAAGGCAGCAAGCCGAAGCCCTATTCCATGCTTGCCGATGTCGGCGAAAAGGGCCAGCCGCTGTTGACGAAGTATGCGGTGCTGATGACGGACGGCGAATTCAACTACCAGTACTGCAACAGCACCGTCGATGGCGTCGCCGGTGCGACCATGCCGGACTACGACACGGGCAGCAGCGGCTCGAGCTGTAAATCGCCGAACGGCACATCGACCAAGCAGGTCAGCGATCTCTGCAAAGCCATGGATGCCGCCGGCATCACCGTCTACGCCGTCGGTTTCGGCCTTGACGATCCGAGTACCGCACGCACCACGCTCAAGAACTGCGCCAGCAAGCCGCATATGTTCTATGACACGAAAGACGGCGTCGAGCTGCGCAACGCCTTCCGGCACATTGCCACCTCGATCGCGGCGCCGATCCTCTCGCGCTGACGCACGGCGTGCCGAAACAGGACGCAGGGCACCTTCGCGGGTGCCCTGTTCATTTTTGTGGGACGGAGCGGGGCGCCTCGCCCAGCATGATGCCGATCGCCCGCATGAAGATGTCCGGCCCGGTATAGCCGACGAGACGATCGACCTCGGCGCCGTCGCGCATGAGGACGACGGTCGGAATGATCTCCACGGGCGAACTCAGGCCCATGGTATCGAGATCGGCATGGGCGACATCGACAAAGCGGAGCGGCGCTCGTGTGGCGCGCGCTGTCGCGCGGTAGATCGGGGCGATCTCGTCGCGGAAAAGCTGGCACATGGGGCAACCGCGGGCCTCGATCACGACCAGCTCGACCGCGGATAGAGCTTCGGTCGTGAATTCGGCTGCCGCATCCGTCGGACGTCGTGCGCCCGCAAACGTCAGGAGAGCGGCGGTCAGCAGCAGGCAGGCGAGCGGACGGAACACGGCGGCGGCCCCGGAAGGTGAACGAGGTTAGCGAAGGGTAAAATGCAGGATCGAGGCCACCTGCCATCCGGCGGCGGCGCGCCGCAGGCCTGATCGTCCGTTAAGGCTTGGAGGGCGCGGACGTGCGTCGTAGTGAATAGGCGCAGGAGCAATCAGGGAACGATCATGAGCCTAACGCTCGGGCTGGCGCTCTACTTCATCATCTGGTGGACGGTGCTGTTTGCGGTTCTGCCGTTCGGCGTCCAGACGCAGGGCGAGGCCGGCGAGATCGTGCCCGGGACGCCGGCGAGCGCCCCTGTGACGCCGCGCATGGTGCGGACGTTCGCTATCACGACCGTCGTCGCGGGCGCGGTCTTTGCCGTCGTCTATGTCGCGCTGGCAGGCGGGGTCGTGGATATCGGCGCTTATTTTCCGGATCCGGTGGTGCCGTCCGGCGGGCGCTGAGGCCGGCGCGGTCGGGCACGAAAGTCGGGCACAAAAAAAGCAAGGCGGTCAGCCCTGCTTTCCTGAAGTCCGGTAACTGAGCGGATTGACGGACCGCCTTATTGCTAAGCCATTCCCACTCGCGGCCGCAGGGGCCGCACACTCGGCTAACCTGATCCTCTGGTCCGGGATCGTTGGTGCGCCGCCTGCTCCCTAGACTTGGGCGATGCGAAGACCTCAGACTGGTCCCACGGCCCTTTTTTCGTACGCGGGTGTGACACTAGCCCATCTGCGACGTCTTGTCAGCCATTGAATGCAACAGATCGTGAAGTCCACAACGGCCGGATTTCGTTCGCCTTTTGCGCCGCAGCATCGGTTTGTGCCATAGGTGGATGATGGCTGAACCGAGGCAGCGGACCCGAGCGTCCGTCTCGTGTCAGCGGGGGAGGATCCCATGGCGAAGAACATCATTGCCGACCGCAAGACCCTGATCCTGACGGGCGCCTCGCGCGGCATCGGCCACGCGACGGTGAAGCGGTTCGCCTCGGCGGGCTGGCGGGTCATCACCTGCTCGCGGCATGCCTTTCCGGAGAATTGCCCTTGGGAAATGGGGCCTGAGGATCACATCCAGGTCGATCTCGCCGATGGCGAGGACACCGCGCGCGCCATTGCCGAAATGCGCCTGCGGCTTGCGGATCAGCGCGGTCATCTCAATGCGCTCGTCAATAACGCCGGCATCAGTCCGAAGGGCGCCGACGGCGCGCGCCTCGGCACGCTCGAGACGCCGCTCGATGATTGGCAGCGTGTTTTCCAGGTGAACTTCTTCGCGCCTGTTCTGCTTGCGCGCGGCTTGCTCGCGGAGCTCGAGCGCGCGCGCGGTGCGGTCGTCAACGTGACGTCGATCGCCGGGAGCCGCGTGCATCCATTTGCGGGCGCGGCTTACGCGACATCGAAGTCGGCGCTTGCCGGATTGACGCGCGAGATGGCTGCGGACTTCGGGCGGCGTGGCGTGCGTGTGAATGCGATCTCGCCGGGCGAGATCGATACGTCGATCCTGTCGCCGGGCACCGAGCGCATCGTCAACGAGCAGATTCCGATGCATCGTCTCGGCGAGCCGGAGGAAGTGGCGAAGGCGATCTATTTCCTCTGCACGGATCAGTCGAGCTACGTGAACGGCGCCGAGCTGCACATCAACGGTGGGCAGCATGTTTAGCTTGCCGCGGGCTGCTTTTGCTTGGCATGGCCTACCGGCCGGCGCGCGGTCGCGCGCTCATGAAGTGGTGCTGCGACCGTTGCAGCGAGGCTTCCTTCCCCTTCTCCCCGTCCTTCGCCGCGCCAGAGGCGCGCTTTCAGCGCGACGAGAAGGTCGGGATGAGGGGCCGCCTTGCACTAACGTCGGCATATGCCGCCGCCCCTCACCCTAACCC
>JAEWIJ010000147.1 GCA_023387235.1 Pseudomonadota bacterium | reverse complement strand
GTCGAGGGCGAGGCCAGCACCTACCCCCCGTACAACATCGAGCGTACAGCCGATAACAAGTATCGGATCACGATGGCCGTCGCCGGCTTCACCAAAGATGAAATCGACATCCAGGTGAAAGAGCAGTCTCTCACCGTGAAAGGCGAGAAGAAGTCCGACGACAAGGACCGCCAGTTCCTCCATCGCGGCATCGCGACCCGCGCCTTCGAGCGCCGGTTCCAGCTTGCCGCCCATGTCGAGGTAACGGGCGCCGACCTTCAGGACGGACTGCTCCATCTCGACCTCGTGCGCAACGTGCCGGAGCGGCTGAAGCCGCGCTCTGTCCAGATCGGCAATGGCGCCGCGAAGCAGATCGAGGCCCACGTCTAAAGTCGGCCTCGTGTCAGGTAACGTGTAAGCGTGAGTGACGTGCTCCCCCTCCCACTGCCCCGGGAGGGGGAGATTTCCAAACCCCCACGCGATCGCGCCTTTGGCGCGAGCAGGGCCTCGGCCCTGCACCCGATCGGGGGGCGCCCCCGAACCCCCGTCTTTTATCGACTATTCCGCCGGTGTGCGCTCGGCGCGCAATTCGGCAAGCGCCGCAGCGAGCGAGCCCGGCTTGGGAGCGGCATCGAACGGCGTTATCACGGCTGGACGGTTGCCGACGAGAAGCGCACGCACGCTGGCAATCTGGTCGGTGAGCGAAGGTGCCAGAGACGACACCACGTCACGGACCGCCGCCGGGCCGGCCGGTAGCTCCTGCTCAGCGACGATCTCATCCTCAACGTCATCCGCCCGGTCATGCCAGATGCCGAATTGCGTATTGAGCGCGTTGAGAAAGGCATCGATCAGCTCGAGAAGCGGCCCGAGCTCGATGCGGCCCGCGACGCGGAAGTTTTCGCCGATCTCGAATGTCGTAACCGGCATCAGAGCGCCGCTGTCGCCGGCAATGAGCCCGCGAGCCCGCAGATAGGCGAGCCGGTCGGCACCCGTATTGAAGGCAAGTCCCGCGGGATCGCCGTACTCGGCAACGGCGTCGAGAAGCACAGTGGTGCCGCTCGAAAACGGATCGAGCAGCAGCCTCAGCGGCCCGCGTCCGCGCGGCAGCTCGGCAATGCGTCGGCGGGCCTGCAGAATGTGCGCAATGAGCGACGCTTCGAGGCTGCGCACCTGGGACACGAAGCGGATGAAGCGCGCGACGCGCGTGCGCAGGCGTCGCGGTCCCATCGTCGGTGTCGGCTCGGTTACTTCGAGCGACAGCGACATGAGCTGGTCGCCAGCCGTCAGCGCCGCGTCGAGATGCTCGACGAGCCAATAGAGGCGCGGGTCCAGATCCTGGCGGCGGCAGTGCATTTTTCGGGCGTTCCGATCGTCAGCGCTCAACAGAGCGATAATTAATTGATTCGCGGTCCCGATGTGAGGCGCGCACCAAGGCGCCAACGGCTTCGTCTATGCGTGGGCTGTTTTGCGCGCGATCGTGGCACATCCGTCCGCACCGTGAGGCTGCAGTTGCACGCGCAGCACAACTGACAAGTCACAAAAGACGGGGGGTTCCGGGGGTGTCCCCCGGGCGGGTTGTAAGGCCTGCGGCCCTACTCGCGCCGAAGGCGCGATTGGACGCCTCACGTACCGCGCGGTCCGTCCGCATCGGCGGTGAGATCGCGACCGGCGGCATATTTCACCAGCGCATCGACGCGCTCCGGGACGGAAGGATGCGTCGCGAGCAGGCCGGTGATCCGGTTCGGCAGAGGGTTCTCGATGAAGAAGGCTTCCATGCGCGAGGGCACATCGAACGACGCATTGCGCTCGATCTTGCGCAGTGCGGAGATCATGGCGTCGGGATTCTTCGTCAGCTCGACGGAGCCTGCGTCGGCCAGATACTCGCGCGAGCGCGACAGCGCAAAGCGGATGAGCGTCGAGATGCCCCATGAAATGAGAATGATCGCGACCGCGATCAGAATGGCGATGATGGCAGCGCCACCACCACTGCTGCTTCCGCCCCCACCGCTGCGTCCGCCGCCGCGATAGTTGTCGTCGTCCTGGCTCGACGTGGGCGCGCCCTGCCATGGGCTGCGATCATCGTAGTCCGGCCCGCGGCGCGGTGTCGGCGACCAGCCATAGGGAAAGTCCCAGCGCCGGATGAGCATGTCGCCGATGAAGCCGAAGATGCCCGCGAAGATCACCGCGACCACCATGAGCTGCGTATCGCGATTGCGGATGTGCGTGAGCTCGTGGGCGAGCACGGCCTCGACCTCCGCCGGCTCGAGCTGCTCGAGAAGCCCGCGCGTGACGGCGATCGTATAGTCGCCCTCGCGCAGGCCGGCTGCATAGGCGTTGAGCGCTGGCGTCTCGATGATCTCGAGCCGCGGCATGGTAATGCCCCGCGAGATGCAGAGGTTCTCGAGCATGTTGTAGATCTCGGGCGCCTCCTTGCGCGTGACGGCTTGCGCGCCCGTCGCCGAGCGGATCATGGCGCGATAGCCGAAGAAGGCAATGACGAACCACGCGAGCGCGATCAGCATGGCGAGCGGCCATGTCGACCAGAACTGCTGGCCGGCGGCCCACAGAATGTAGTCGAGATCTCCGCCGCTGAAGGCATTGACGATGATCAGGATCGAGTACTGCAGCGCGTGCAGCAGCACGATGAAGCCGGCGAGGAGAACCACGGACCGGATGCGGTTCGCGCGGATGTGCGAGTAAAGACCGTAGGCGCCCATCGCTCGATCCTGCCGCCCGCGCCCGGCGTCTAGAACTGCACCTTCGGCGCATCCTTGGTGGCCGCGCGCTCGCCCTCGTCGAGGTTGAAGAACTCTTCGCGCGTGAAGCCCAGCATGTTGGCGAAGAACACGGCGGGGAAGCTCTCGCGCTTGGTGTTGTATTCAGCAACGACGTTGTTGAAGAAACGGCGCGCCGCAGCGAGCTTGTTCTCGATATCGCCGAGCTCGGTCTGGAGCTGCTGGAAGTTGGCGTTCGCCTTGAGGTCGGGATAGGCCTCGGAAAGGGCGAAGAGCTGGCGGAGCATCCCGGTCAGCATGTTCTCGGCCTGGGCCTGGGCGGCTGGTCCGCTGGCTGCGACGGCCGCATTGCGCGCTTTGATGACGTTCTCGAGCGTCTGGCGCTCGTGGCTCGCATAGCCCTTCACGGTCTCGACGAGGTTCGGCACGAGGTCGTGGCGCTGCTTCAGTTGCACATCGACGTCGGCGAAGGACTGGCGCACGCGCTGCCGCAGGCCGACGAGGCCATTGTACGTGGCGATGGCCAGCAGCACGATGGCCGCGACAATGCCGAGCAGAACCATTGCGGTCGTACTCATGGACGCCTCCTCTACGTCGGGCTCGTTGGTGGCCGGACTATAGTCAAGAACCTGACGCGTGTAGAGAGTTTCCGCAGGCGGCCTTGATTTCGGAAGGGATCACATCAGCGCGAGCTGGTCTGCACGGGCCTTGGTTGTATGGCAGCCCCTTGGCGTGAGGGGCTGCTCAGGCGGTCGAGGCCGATCGCGCTCCCGGTGAATTGCTGCGACCACATCAGCGCCGCCACATGCGGCGTCGGGCGGAAATGCAGCGGCAGGCGCGAGACGGGCTGGTCGATCATTTCGAGCGTCCGCGTGACGTCCGGCTTCACGAAATCGGCGAGGAGCGGATCGTCGGCGCGCTCGGTGAGAAGCGGCGCGATCGGGAACGGGCGATAGCTCAGCTCGTCGTCATGATCCTCGTCGAACTCGGTCGCCGAGACCCAGCGCAGCTCGTGCCCGGTCTTGCCCCAGCCGAAGCGGCCGGCAGGCGGCGATGAAGCGGGCTCGCGGGGCATGGTCCAGCCGGCGGCATCGAGGGCCGCCACCTGATGACCGGGCGCATCGGCGCGCCGCTCGCCGAGCGCTTCGGCAGCGAGGCTCGCAATCGTCGGCGGCCGCGCGGCGGGCTTCGGCGGCGCGAGAAGCCGCGGCTCGGGCATCATGCTGGCGTGGCGCACGAGATCATGCAGTTGCCCGCGATC
>JAEWIJ010000075.1 GCA_023387235.1 Pseudomonadota bacterium | reverse complement strand
TTGGCGGAGGAGGCAGGAGTCGAACCCACCGAAAGCCGTCTCGCGACCCTCTCCGGATTTGAAGTCCGGCCGCCCCACCGGGGACGTTTCTCCTCCATCGCGCGGCACCGGCTGGGCATCCCCGGCCAATGAGCGCGAAAACATGTCCCGCTTATGCGGGTTGATGCGGCGAATGTCGCCGCGACGCATGGTCAATCCCTGGCGGTCGAAGAACTCCAGGATATGAATCGCGACCTTGCGCCCGTTCTGTACACGATCCCGGAACGCAATGACGGTGAATTCACCGTCCGCATCGGCTGCCGCCAGCGTGCGCGCGATATCCGCCATCTCGATCACGGTCTCCCCGAGAAAATAATGATCCTGAGCGATCTCGTCTACGTCTCCGCGACGCGAGGCGAGCTTGAAGAGGCGACGGACGAAGCCTTCATCGATCCGCTGCGCCTTGGCGATGTCGCGCACGCGTGGCGGACGGAAACGCACCTCGCCGCCGAGAAGGGGCGCGATCCGCGACCAGAGCTTCTCCTCATCGTCAGAAAGGCGGACCTCGTGCCCCGGCCGGCGCACCCACGAGCGGTCGAGCGTCACCTTTCCTTCGGTGACGAGCTGCTGCAGCGCGCGCGCGAACGTCGGAGCGGGCAGGCGTGGGCTCAGCGCGAGCCGGAGGCGCTCCTGGCCGAGGCCGGGAAGATCGGGCTTCTCGGCATGGAAGCGGTCGAGCGCTTGGATGGCACCGGAAGCGTACGACTGCCACGTGCCTTGCGTAAGCGCGACGACACGCTCGCCATCCGCGAACGTCACGAGGTCCAGCGCCTGCACGGCCGCCTCGACAAGATCTGCCCCGGCAGCGCGGTCACGGAAGAAGGCGGCAAGATCGATGAATCCGCGGCTCCCATCGAGGAGCTGACGCAGCACGGCCATGGGATCATGACCGGCGAGAATTTCGAGCTCGGCGCGGCGTTCCAGCGTGGCGCGATGGCGCTCGGGCGGGCGCAGGTCGAGGATCGTGCCGCCGCCGATCGTGCGCGTTGCCGCTGAATCGCGGAGCACGAAGCGGTCGCCGGCGGCCATGGCAGCAGGGCGATCGAGCATGATCTGCGCATAGTCGCCATCGCCGGGCGCGATGCCGCCCGAGCGAAGCGCGAGCACGCGGGCATTGCGCTCGGTGGAGCCGTGATGGAACTTCACTGGCAGCCATTGCGAGAGTGCCTTGCGCTCGCTCGGCAGGAGCTTGAGCGTCACGTCGATGCGGTTCGCGGGACTGTGCAGGGGCGGATCGAGCAGCACGTCACCACGCCCGACGCTTTCGGGATCGATCTTCGCGCCGACGAGCGCGATGGCACAGCGCTGGCCGGCAAGCCCGAGCGTCGCGGCCGTATTCTGCGCGTGGACCGAGCGCACGCGCGCCTCGAGCCCGCCGGGCGATGTCATGACGCGGTCGCCGACGGTCACGCGGCCGGAAAGAACAGTGCCCGTGACGACCGTACCGGCGCCGCGGAGCGAGAAGCTGCGATCGATGGCGAGGCGAAAACGCCCGTCCGCCGAGCGAAGCCTCGTTGAGGCCGCCGCTTCGTCGAGGCGCGACAGAAGCTCGGCAATGCCCTCGTCCGTCACTGCCGAGACCGGCACGATGTCGGCCTCTGCAAGGGACGTCGCGGAAAGCGCCGCGCGGATCTCGGCGCTCACCTCGACGCGGCGCTCCGGCGTGACGAGATCGCACTTGCTCATCGCCACGATACCGCGGCGGATCCCGAGCAGATCGATGATCGCGAGATGCTCGCGCGTCTGCGGCATGACGCCATCGTCGGCAGCAACGACGAGCAGCGCGAAGTCGATGCCGCTCGCGCCCGCGAGCATGGTGTGCACGAGGCGCTCGTGGCCCGGCACATCGACAAAACCGATGATGTCGCCCGAGGGGCGCGGCAGGTAGGCAAAACCGAGTTCGATGGTAATGCCGCGGCGCTGCTCTTCCTTGAGGCGATCCGTGTCGACACCGGTGAGCGCGCGTACGAGGCTCGTCTTGCCGTGGTCGATGTGGCCGGCAGTCCCGATGATCATGGCGCGGCCTCCGCTTCGGGGAGGCGGCGCGCGAGTTCCTTGCCGGCCTCGATCTCGGCGGGCGACAGCGAGGCAAAGACCGAATTGAGGAAACGCTCGGCGAGCTTGCTGCCACCCCAGCGCGCGCGCATGAGCCACGCATAGGCCTTGACGCGATCCTGCGGCACGCCCTGGCCGATGTGATGCGCGGCGCCGAGCATGGCCTGCGCGTCGGCATCACCGAGCGCGGCAGCCTTGCGCCACCACGCGATCGCGACATCGGAGTCACGCGCGACGCCGAGCGCATTATGGTGGAAGAGACCGATGCGCGTCATCGAAGCCGCGATGCCCTGCTCGGCAGCCGAGTGGGCCCACTGCAGCGATTCCGGATAGTCGGGCGTGCGTGCATCCTCGTTGGCGAGCAGCCACGAAAGCATGTCCTGCGCCGCCGCATCGCCCTGCTCAGCGGCGCGCCGATACCAGATCTCGGCATCGACATCGCTCTGCGGTACGCCCTCGCCCTTGAGATAGGCATCGGCAAGCTCGCGCTCGGCGAACGCGTGACCCTGTGTGGCGGCAGCAAGAAGCCACTTCGCGCCGACAGTCTGGTCGGCAGGCGCGCCAAGGCCCTGCATGAGACACGTCGCAACGCCGTGCTGAGCTTCGGCATGGCCAGCCTGCGCGAGCGGCAGCCATACGGCGATGGCGGCTTCGTGCTGCCCGGCGGCAAAGAACGCTTGCGCCTCGCGCAGCTGATCCGCGATCGATGGTGTGGACGCAGGCTTGTCGCGGCCGAACGTGAGACCGAGCAGCTTCATGGCTCGGCCTCCTTCCCTGCCAGCGCGCGCTGCAGCTTCTCGAGCTGCTCGACGAAGGCGGTCTCCTCATACAGACATCGGAAATCGAGAACGAGCGCGCCTTTCTCGATATGACCGATCACGGGGATCGGAAGGCCCCGGAAAGCAGCACTGAGCAAATCGAGCTGACGGCCGGACTGCTTCTTCGCGCGCGGCGTGATCGCGAGGCCGGCACTCGGGATGGTCTCCAGCGGGAGCGCGCCCGAGCCGATCTGGCTCGTGCAGGCACAGCACGCAACCTCGAAGCCCTCGTCGAGCGCGCGCGCAGCCGGTGCGACGACACGCTCGGTCTGGGCGCGGATATCGTCCAAGGGACGCGTGAGGAAGCCGAGTGTCGGCAGACGCTCGGCGAGCCGGTCGGG
The DNA here is from genome assembly GCA_023387235.1 of Pseudomonadota bacterium. GTDB lineage: Bacteria > Pseudomonadota > Alphaproteobacteria > Rhizobiales > Hyphomicrobiaceae. The sequence continues at coordinate 27,365 of JAEWIJ010000075.1, read as the reverse complement.
ATCGCGGTAGAGCTTCAGCGTCGCCTCGAGCGCGGCAAGGCGGATCTTGTCGAGACGCACGGCCCGCTTGATCGGGTTCTTCGCGCAGGCCTGCACGAGATCGCGACGACCGACGATGAAACCGGCCTGCGGGCCGCCGAGCAGCTTGTCGCCCGAGAAGGTCACGAGGTCGGCGCCATCGTTCAGCGCGTCCTGCACCGTGCGCTCGCGACGCAGGCCGTACTTGCCGAGATCGATAAGCGTGCCCGAGCCGAGGTCGTCGACGAGCGGCAGACCTTTGTCGCGCGCGAGCGCGGCAAGCTCACTCGTATCGACCTCCTTCGTGAAACCCTGCACGAGGTAGTTGGAAGTGTGGACCTTGAGCAGGAGCGCCGTATCGGGCCCGATGGCATCGGCGTAGTCGCGAAAGTGCGTGCGGTTGGTCGTGCCGATCTCGCGGAGGCGCGTTCCGGCGCGCGCCATGATATCCGGCATCCGGAAGCTGCCACCGATCTCGATAAGCTCGCCGCGCGAGACGATGCTCTCGCGGCCGAGTGCGAGCGTGTTGAGAACGAGCAGAATGGCGGCGGCGTTGTTGTTGACGAGGATCGCGTCCTCGGCACCCGTCAGCCCGCAGATGAGACCGCGCACGATGTCGTCGCGCTCGCCGCGCCCGCCCGCTTCGAGGTCGAACTCCAGGGCTGCCGGCGCGCGCATCGCCGATGACGCCGCCGCGACCGCTTCCTCGGCCAGAATGGCACGGCCGAGGTTGGTGTGCAGGACGGTGCCTGTCAGGTTGAGCACGCGGCGCAGGCGCGGCGCGTCCTCGACTTCCAGCATCTCTGCGGCACGGGCGGCAATCGCCGCCGCCGTATCCGTACGGTTCACGGAGTGATGCGGCCCGGCAAAGCCGTTAGCGGCGCGCAGCTCATCGAGGGCCTCGCGCACGGCGGCAAGCGTTGCAGCGTGGCCGAAGCGCGCAACGACAATGCGTCCCGCGTCTCCACGGAGAACCTCGTCGACAGAGGGTATCGGAACCGAGATCTTGGTCACAGCCCACCATCAATCTGCTTCAGTAACCCAACAAGAAGGGGTTGATGGACGCCCGCTTCCAGCCTTCTTTCGCGAGCGTGAGATCGAGCGCGAGAGACGCCACGTCATCCGCAACGGGCTCGAGCGCGGCATCCTTGTGCTGGTGCAGCATCTTGACGTACGAATCACAGGACTCGCAGGTCTCGCCCATGACGGTCTCGCTGCCGCCCTCGATCGAGTGATAAGCAATGCCGTTCTGGTTGCCGCAGACGAGGCACTTGATGCGCACCACGTTCCATTGCGTCGCGCAGATCGAGCACGTGCAGAAACGCGTGCCGTGCGCGCCTTGCCAGCCGACTATGGTGCTCGCGACCGGCGCACCGCCGCATGAGGGACAAGCACCGTCTGCGACGCGCTCGAGGGTTTCGACGTCGAGCTTGGCGGCAAGGCGCGTGAAGATCACTTGAACTGCTGCGGCGGCGATCACGTGCTCGGCGATGGCATCGCCCGGGATCTCGTCGAGGATGACGGCCTGCATCATGAGACGGCGCTTCTCGCCCCCGGCCTTCTCGACGGCCTCGACGGCCGCGCGGGACGTCTCCGCCAGCTCGGCGGCGGTGAGCGCCTTCACGAGCGCGTCGAAAGTCCGGTCGGCAGTCTCGTCGAGCGCGATCTGGCCGGTCGAGATCGGCGGCATGGTGTTCTCGCGCGCGAGTTGAAGGCGCTCCGGCGATGGGAGCGCCGGCTCGGGCAGCGCCGTCAGAATGTCGTGCTGGGCGCGCGCAATCTGCGAGAGGAGACGCAGGTAGGGCTCGAGATCGTGCCCCGGCGCGAGCGCGGCGAAGCGCTCGCTGCGCGCGAGAAAAACGCAACGAGGATCGGGGAGCACGGCGAAGGGCGGATCCGCGACTTCGCCGATGTCCATGGGTGCCAACGGGACGGCACTGCCGCCCGGGCGTCTGGAACCGTCACGCGGCATCCAAGCCTCTGATTCCGTTCACTGTCTACTCGACCCTATTCAGCCGGCTGAGGGCCGCGAGGCTCCTTTCCGACTTCCTTGCGCAGCCACTTGCGGTGGTGGCGCCAAGCCCAGCCACCGCTCACGCTGCCGCGCGTCATGGCGCTGATTGTACCACGAACCCAGATCGCCGCGTAGACATGTATGATCCAGATCGCAATCGTGAGCACGGCGGCGCTGGCATGGATGACGGCAGCCATCCGCCGCTGGTCGATCGTGGCCTTGAAGCCCAGGAGCTGCTCGAAGTAGGCGAGCCCGGCCGGCCAGAGGCCGATGCCGGTCACGAACATGACCAGCACCAGGAAGGCCTGCGACCAGAAGACGAACTTCTGGCCGGCATTGTACTTCCCGACCTCGGGCAGGTACTCCTCCCGCCCAGCCAGGACATGGCGGAGACGGGCGAGCCAGACCCAATCGGTCGTCTCGGGCAGGTTGGCCGCGAAGAAGCGCAGGAACAGGCCGAGGAAGCCGACCACCAGCACCACGCCGAGCCAGGGGTGAAGCCAGCGGGCCGTCGCGCCGCCGCCGAACAGCCCCGTGAGCCAGTAGAGGCTCGGATGGAACAGCGCGAGACCGCTGATCATCAGCAGCACGAAGCTGATCGCGACGATCCAGTGGTTGATCCGCGCGCTGCCCGAGTAGCGAGGCACCTGCATGTGTGCCTCGCCGTCCCTGTGCTCGCTCATGCGCCGCCTCCCCTGAGCTTCTCGGCGTTCTCCTCATCCTCCTCGGTGACGCGATTGGCGCCCGCGAGGAGATGGTGAACGACGCCGAAGGCCGCCGTCAGACCGAGGAGTGCCATGCCCGCATACTTGCCGGCACCCTTCCAGATTTCGACGAGCGGGCTGATGCGCGGGTTCTCGGGCAGGCCCGCATAGAGCGCGGGCTTGTCGAGGTGGTGGAGGACGTACATGACGTGCGTCCCCTGCACGCCGGGCGGATCGTAGAGGCCGGCCTTCGACCAGCCGCGCTCCTTGAGGTCCGCGACGCGCTCGGCCGCGAGCTTCTTCATGTCGTCCTTCGTGCCGAAGGTGATGGCCTTCGTGGGGCACGCCTTGGCGCACGCGGGGCCCTGGCCGACGGCCACGCGGTCGGAGCAGAGCGTGCACTTGTAGGCCTTGTTGTCGGCCGTCGAGATGCGGGGAATGTTGAAGGGGCAGCCCTTCACGCAATACCCGCAGCCGATGCAGTTCGCGGAGATGAAGTCGACGATGCCGTTCGAGTACTGCACGATCGCACCGGGCGCCGGGCACGCCTTGAGGCAGCCCGGGTCCTGGCAATGCATGCAGCCGTCCTTGCGGATCAGCCACTCGAACTGATTGCGCTCGGGATTCTCCCATTCGGCAAAGCGCATCAGCGTCCAGGTGTTCGGCGAGAGATCGTGGGGGTTGTCGTAGACACCCACGTTCTCCTCGATGTCCTGGCGCAGATCGTTCCACTCCATGCAGGCCACTTGGCACGCCTTGCAGCCGATGCACTTCGAGACATCGATCATCTTGGCGACCGGCGTGTCCGCCTTGCCCGGGGCCAGCGCCCCGGTGGTGGCGGAGCGCTTGGTCAGGCCGAAGGCCGGTTGAAGTTGAGACATGTCAGCCCTCCCTCAGCTTACGGCCGGGCCGCTGAGCGGCTCGATGTTGACGAGGAACGCCTTGTACTCCGGCGTGTTCGTGTTGGCGTCGCCGACGTAGGGCGTCAGCGAGTTCACGCCGATCGCCGTCTTGGTCTCGCCAATGAACCCGTAGTGGATCGGCATGCCGACGGTGTGCACCGTCTTGCCGTCCACCTTGAGCGCCGGAATGCGCTTGGTGATGACCGCCTTGCCCTTGACCGAACCACGGTTGGACGAGACCTTCACCCACTGCCCGTTCGAGATGTTCTTCTCCTTCGCAAGCTCGGGAGAAATCTCGACGAAGAACTCGGGCTGCACGATCGCGTTCAGCTTGTTGGTCTTCGTCCACCAGTGGAAGTGCTCGGTGAGGCGATAGGTCGTCGCCACATACGGGAACTTCTTGGCGTCGCCGAACTCCTCGCGATCCTTCTGGAAGACACGCGCAGCCGGGTTGTTCGACGTCTTCGGATGGAGCGCGTTGGCGACCGGGCTCTCGAACGGCTCGTAGTGCTCAGGGAACGGCCCTTCGGCCATGAGCTTGCGGGCGAAGAGACGTGCGACGCCCTCGGCATTCATGATGAAGGGACCGGCCGCCCTCTCCGGAGCGAGCGTCGGACCGTAGTCCGGCACGTCCGCGCCACCCCAGGTCTTGCCGTTCCAGGTGATGTACGACTTGCGCTCGCTCCACGCCTTGCCCGACGGATCGGCCGAGGCGCGGTTGTAGAGAACGCGGCGGTTGGCCGGCCACGCGAAACCCCAGTTGGGGAACACGTTCTTGCCCGACGGATCGGCGTTGTCGCGCCGGGCCGTCATGTTGCCGCGCTCGGTATAGGCGCCGGTGTAGATCCAGCACGCCGAGGAGGTCGTGCCGTCATCCCTGAGATGACCGAACGTCGCGAGCTGCTGTCCCGCCTTGTAGAGGGACTTCGTCGCATCGGCCGGATCGGGAATGTCGACCAGCGCTTTGCCGTTGAGCTCGCGCAGGAGCTCGTCGGCCGTCGGAAGCTTCGGATTGGCATAGTTCCAATCGAGCTTGAGCACGGGCTCGGCAGCGGTGCCACCCTGCTTCTCGTACATCTCGCGAATGCGGAGATAGAGCTCCGACATGATCGCGATATCCGTCCGAGACTGCCCCGGCCCGTCCGCCGCCTTCCAGCGCCAGTTGAGTGTGCGCGAGGAGTTGGTGAACGTGCCGTCGTCCTCGGCGAACGTCGTCGCCGGGAGCATGAACACCTCAGTCTGGATCTTCGACGGATCGACCGGATTGGCCTCACCGTGATTTTCCCAGAACTTCGCCGTGTCCGTCATGAGCGGATCGATGGCGACGAGGAACTTCAGCTTCGAGAGGCCCGCCGTCATCTTCGCCTTGTTCGGGACGGAGAGGAGTGGGTTGAAGCCCTGGCAGACGAAGCCGTTCACCTTGCCCTGGTAGACGAGATCGAAGATCTGCAGCGTATCGTAGACCTTGTCGATCTTCGGCAGCCACGCATAGCCGAACTCGTTCTCCGCCGTCGCATTGGCGCCGTACATCGACTTCAGCAGGCTGACGTAGAACTTCTTGTAGTTCTGCCAGAAGCTGACCGAGTTCGGCTGCAGTGGACGGAAGTTGCGCGCGGCAATGTGCGCCGCGAACGTCGGCTCGCTGTCACGGGGAATCCCGAGATAGCCCGGCGTCAGATGCGCGAGCACGCCGAGGTCCGTTAGGCCCTGCACGTTCGAGTGACCGCGCAGCGCGTTGACGCCACCGCCCGGAACGCCCTGATTGCCCAGCAGGAGCTGGATCATCGCCGCGGTGCGGATATTCTGCGAGCCGTGGCTGTGCTGCGTCCAACCCAGCGCATACATGATCGTCATCGACTTCTCGCCATTGGCGGTCGATGAGACCATCTCGCAGACCTTGAGGAACTTATCCTTCGGCGATCCGCAGATGCGCTCCACCATCTCCGGCGTGTAGCGGGAGACATGCTTCTTCAGAAGCTGGTAGACCGAGCGCGGATGCTCGAGGGTCGTATCGCGCACGACGAAGCCGTCGGGCCCGATCTCGTAGTCCCACGTGTCGCGGTTGTACGACCGGCTATTCGCATTGAAGCCGGAGTACACGCCCTCCTGCTCGTCGAACGAGAAGCCGTCCTTCACGATGTACGAGACATCCGTGTAGTTCGCCACGTAATCGCGATGGATCTTGTCGTTCGTCAGCAGGTAGTTGATCACGCCGAGCAGATACGCGGTATCGGTGCCGGCACGGATCGGACAGTAGAAGTCCGATACCGAGGCCGAGCGCGTGAAGCGCGGATCGACGACGATCAGTCGCGCCTTGTTATGGTGCTTGGCTTCCGTGACCCATTTGAAGCCGCACGGATGCGCTTCGGCCGCGTTGCCGCCCATGATGAGCACGACATCGGCGTTCTTGATGTCGGTCCAGGAGTTCGTCATCGCGCCACGCCCAAATGTCGGAGCCAGACTGGCTACCGTCGGGGCGTGTCAGATACGTGCCTGGTTATCGACCTGAACAATGCCGAGGCTGCGGATGGCCTTCCAGGTGACCCAGCCCGCCTCGTTCGAGGTCGCACAGCCGGCCAGGAAGCCCATGGTGGGCCATCGATTGACGGTCACACCGTCGCGCGTCTTCTCGACGAAGTTCGCGTCGCGGTCCTCCTTCATGAGCTTCGCGATGCGTTCCATCGCGAAATCCCAGGTGACCGGCTCGAACTTGTCGCTGCCGGGCTTCCTGTACAGGGGCTCGGTGACGCGCTGCTTCGAATGGATGAAGTCGAGGACGCCGGCGCCCTTCGGGCACAGCGTGCCGCGGTTCACCGGGTTATCGACGTCGCCTTCGATGTGGAAGATGTCGGCTTTCTCGCCTTTCTTCACATCACCGCGACTGTAAAGGATCATGCCGCAGCTCACCGAGCAGTACGGACACGTATTGCGGGTTTCGGTCGCCTTGGAAAGCTTGAAGGAATGCGCCGCTTGCGCCAGCGCAACCTCAGCTCCCCCGAAGCCAAAGGCTCCAATCGCCGAACCCGCAACCCCCGCGCCCGCCCCTTTCAGGAACTGGCGTCGTGAGAATTGCACGTTCATGAGATACCTCTCCGCCTTGCCATCGCGCCGACGTACGGAGATTGCCGATCCCGTCCTTGGCGCGCGTCGTACAAAGAAGACTAGTGTCTTCGAAGCCGACCACCACCCGGGCGAGACTCCTCGAATATTAGAACTATTACACATGGGGTTTCGCGTTGTAAACGCTGACTAATTTTGCATCGCAGCAATAATCTCCGCGGACGGAGTTGCCCTCGCTCTAACCCATTCATTCAGATATACAATCAATCAATCGCAAGATGTGAAAATCGCGAACTTCGGCGGCGGCGGCGGCGGTCGTTGACGCGCGCGCTGCGGTGGACATACGATTCCGGCCATGACGGACCAGACTCCCGAATTCAAGGACGTGATTCCCACCCTGCGCATCTTCTCCGTCGAGAAGGCGCTCGAGTTCTATGTCGAATTCCTGGGGTTCAAGGTCGACTGGGAGCACCGGTTCGGCGACAATTTTCCGCTGTACATGCAGGTCTCGCGTGCAGGCCTCCGCCTGCATCTGACCGAGCACTACGGCGATGCGACCCCTGGCTCGGCGGTGTTCATATGGATGCGCGGGATCGTGTCCTTTCAAGCCGAGCTGGCCGCCAAGGACTACCGCTATGCCAAGCCCGGCCTCAACGATGCGCCCTGGGACGCCAAGACCTTCACGCTCACCGATCCGTTCGGTAACAAGCTGACCTTCAACGAACCGCTCAAGGCTGACGATCCACGCGCCTGATCATACCGAACACGGCTGAGGCCAGACACCATGCAAGAACCGACTTTCCTTGCCTCGAACGTCGCCGTCTGCGGCCAGCTCAAGCCCGACGATCTCGCCGGCTTGGCGAAGCGCGGCTTCCGCGCGATCGTCAACAACCGCCCGGATGGAGAAGCGTGGATCGGACAGCCGAAGGCGGCACGCCTCGATGAGGCCGCAGCCGAAGCCGGCATCGCAAGTCATCACATCACCTTCACGATGCCGACGCTCACCGCCAAGCACGCGCGGCACTTCAATGCGGTGCTCGATGGTGCAGAGGGGCCCGTGCTCGTGTTCTGCGCCAGCGGCTTTCGCTCGGCACTGCTCTGGGCCATTGCGCGGGCGGCACGCGGCGAGTCGATCGACGATCTGCTGAAAGCCGCTGCGGCCGCCGGACAGCCGCTCGACAAGCATCGCGAGACCATTGCGCGCCTTGCTGCCGAAGCGCGCGGGTGAGCGCGCGCTCAGCCCTCCAGCATCTTGTTCAGCTCGGGTCCGGGCACGGACCGATCCAGATAGCCGAACGTCCCCTGATCGCGGACCTCGCGCGCAGCGTCGATGAGCGCCGTCATGGCCGCACGATGGAGCGAGCCGGCGAGGCTGATCCGCTTGACGCCGGCGGCGGACAGATCCGCGACCGTGAACGAGCGCCCCTTGATTCCGACCATGAAGTTGAAGGGCCGGGCGAGGCTCGCGCAGACTTGGCGCACGGCGGCGATGTCCGGCAGCCCCGGCGCGAAGAGTACGTCGGCGCCGGCCTGCTCGTAGGCCTTCAGGCGGCGGATGGTGTCGTCGAGGTCCGGCTTGCCGCGGATGAAATTCTCCGCGCGTGCGGTGAACACGAAGCGGAACGGCAGGGCGCGCGCCGCGGCAATACCGGCCTCGACGCGCCGCACGGCATGATCGAAGTCGTAGATGGCCTTGCCGGGTCCTGCGTGGTCCTCGATCGAGCCGCCGACGAGGCCGATACTGCCCGCCGCGCGGATCGTCTCGGCAACATCGTCGACGCCATCGCCGAAACCGTTCTCGAGGTCGGCGGCAACGGGAAGATCGCTCGCCTCGACGATGACCTTGGCGTGAGCAATGGCTTCGGCGCGCGTGACGTGTCCATCCGTGCGGCCGAGCACGCCGGCGCAGGCGCCGCTCGACGTCGCGAGTGCCTCGAAGCCGAGTGCGGCGAGAACACGCGCCGAGCCCGCATCCCAGGGATTGGGAATGACGAATGCGCCGTCACGCTCGTGCAGAGCGACGAAGCGGCGTGATTTCTCATCAACAGTAAGGGACATGGCGCTCTCCTACTCTGTCGGCACGATGGTCCAATACGACCTCATCATCGCGCCGGAGATCTCCTGGGAACCGAGCACGACCGAGGTCGCTCCACAGCTCTCGAGATGGGCTTTCTCGGCCTCGGAATGCCCGCGCGCCAGAATGACGAGGTTGGGCGCCATCGCGCGCGCCTGCTCGACGATCTGGCCGGCCTCGAAGTTCTCGTGGATGGCGACGAGAAGGCAGCGCGCCTTTTCGAGATTGGCCACCTTGAGGTTCGTCACGGCGTTGACGTCGACGGCTTCGACGCCTTGATCCTTGAGCGCCTGGACCACGTCCTCGCTCTCGTCCATGACGAAAAGCGGAATGCCGGCCTCGCGCAGGGCATCGCCGATGCGATGGCCGACGCGACCATGACCGATCAGCACAGCGTGATCCTCGAGCTTGGTCGGCTCGATCTTTTCCGGCTCGGGCTCGCGCGGCTGCGCCGGATCCTCGCGCCCCTCCAGACGATCCAGCCAGGGCTTTGCATGATCGAGGGCGATGAAGATCAGCGGGTTCAGAAGAATCGAGATCAGCGCACCGGCGAGGATGAGCGCGCGCGCATCCGGCCCGAGCACGCCCAAGGCCACGCCGAGACCGGCGAGAATGAAGGAGAACTCGCCGATCTGCGCAAGGCTCGCCGAGATCGTCAGCGCCGTACTCATGGGATGGCCGAACGCGCGCACGATGGCGAGCGCCGCCAGAGACTTGCCGATGACGATGATGGCCACGGTCGCGATCACCGGCCAGAAGTCCCGCACGATGATGAAGGGGTCGAACAGCATCCCGACGGAAACGAAGAAGAGGACCGCGAAGGCGTCCCGGAGCGGGAGCGTCTCCTCGGCGGCGCGCTGGCTGAGCTCGGACTCGCTCAGGATCATGCCGGCGAAGAACGCACCGAGCGCGAAGGATACGCCGAACAGCTTCGCCGCGCCGAATGCGAAACCGAGCGCGATCGCGAGCACGCCGAGGCGGAAAAGCTCGCGAGAGCCCGTATGCGCGATGTAGTGGAGCAGCCAGGGTATGAGCCTGCGGCCGACGACCACCATCATCGCCACGAACGCCATAACCTTCGCGATCGTCAGCGCAACCGTACCGAGGACCTGGGACGATCCGAATCCGAAGGCGACATTGCGCTGCACGCTGCCGTCGATCAGCGGCACGATCGCGGGAATGAGCACCAGCGCGAAGACCATGGCGATGTCTTCTACGATGAGCCAGCCGACCGCGATGCGGCCCCTCTCCGTCGTCAGCAGCCGGCGCTCCTGAAGGGCCCGCAGCAGCACGACCGTACTCGCAACCGAAAGCGCGACGCCGAACACCATGCCCGCACCGATCGACCAGCCCATGAGGTGGGCGAGACCGAGACCGAGCAGCGTCGCGACAGCCATCTGTCCGAGCGCACCGGGGATGGCGATTGTCCGGACAGCCCAAAGATCCTTCAACGAGAAGTGAAGTCCGACGCCAAACATCAGCAGGATGATGCCGATCTCGGCGAGCTCGTCCGCGAGCGCCTGATCAGCAACGAAGCCCGGCGTAAATGGGCCGACGAGCACCCCCGCGAGCAAATAGCCGATGAGGGGAGAGGTACGCAAACGCTGCGCCAATGCCCCGAGCAGGAAGGCCAATGAAAGGCCCACAACGATTGTAGAGATCAGCGGGGTGGCGTGATGCATACGTGGTTGGTCGCTCCTGAAAAAAGATCAAAGATCAAGGGCCATCATCATGATCCGGCTCCGCATTGCAACTGCACGGATCGTCTCATGACAGCTTGCGGAGTGCCGTTTGGGATGGCGGCACGGCGCCGCCGACGCGCCGGGGCCTAAAGCGTCGGACCTTAAATGCGACCCACACCTGGACTGATCTCATTGTCGCAATCAAGGTCCAAAGACGCTTTAGAAATCATTGGGTTCTAGAGCAACTTTGGACTTCAAATTCACTCGTCACCTCACCGCTGGCTGAGGTGAATTTAAAGTCCGTTGCTCTAGGCGTTGACCCGCGACCGCTCCTTGACCGTCCAGTAGAATCGGAGCATCGCGCCCGCGATCTCCTCCTCGCCGAGCACGACACCATCGGCACCGCAGCTTTCGAGGTGCGCTTTCTCCGCCTCGGAATGCCCGCGTGCGAAAATAAGGAGATCGGGACTTGTCGCGCGCGCCTGCTCCACGATCTGGCCGGCTTCGAAATACTCCGGCACGGCGACAAGCAAGCAACGCGCCTTCCCGAGATTGGCATACTGAAGGCTCGTCACGCCGTTAGCGGCGATCGCCTCGGTGCCCTCTGCCTTGAGCTTGCTCGCGACCTCGTCGTTTTCGTCGATGACGAACAGCGTGACGCCGGCGAGCAGGAGGGCGCCGCCGACACGCCGCCCGACACGCCCGAAGCCAACGAGGACAGCATGATCCTCGAGCCTAGTCGGCTCGATCTTCTCGGTTTCCTTCTCCTGGGAAGCCGCCACAGCTTCCGCGGCATCGCCCCGTTCGAGCAGCCGCCGCAGCCAGTCGACGAGCAGAAAGTATCCGGGGTTCGCGAGAATCGAGATCAGGGCGCCGGCGAGAATGAGGTCCCGCGCCTGGGAGTCCAGCACCCCGAGCAGGACGCCGAGGCCCGCCAGGATGAACGAGAACTCGCCGATCTGGGCGATGCTCGCGGAAATGGTCAGTGCGGTGCCTGTCGAATGGCCGAAGAGCCGCACGATCGCGAAGGCCACCAGCGGGCTCGAGACCATGACGATACCGAGCGTGGCGATCAACGGCCAGAAGTCCTCCACGATGATGGACGGGTCGAACAGCATCCCGACCGACACGAAGAACAGGACCGCGAACGCATCGCGCAGCGGCAGCGTCTCTTCGGCGGCGCGCTGGCTGAGCTGCGATTCGCTCAGGATCATGCCCGCGAAGAAGGCGCCGAGTGCGAACGAGACGCCGAACAGCTTCGCCGCGCCGAACGCGAAGCCGAGCGCGATCGCGAGCACGCCGAGCCGGAAGAGCTCACGCGATCCCGTGTGCGCGATGTAGTGCAGCGTCCAAGGAATGACGCGCCGCCCGACGATCATCATCATCGCGATGAAGGCCGCCACTTTCGCCATGGTGAGCAGGATCGTGCCGAGGATCTGGGACGAGCCGAACCCGAATGCCGCGCTGCGCTCCATGCTACCGTCGAGCAGCGGCACGACCGCCGGGATGCCGACCAGCACGAAGACCATGGCCACGTCCTCGACGATGAGCCATCCGAGTGCGATGCGGCCGCGCTCGGTCATGAGAAGGCGGCGCTCCTGAAGCGCGCGCAGCAACACGACCGTGCTCGCGACCGACAGTGAAAGTCCGAAGACGAGTCCGGCTCCGACGGACCATCCAAGCAGCCACGCGAGCCCCATGCCAATCAGGGTCGCGACGGCCATCTGCCCGAGCGCGCCGGGAACGGCGATCGTGCGGACGGCCCACAGATCCTTGAGCGAGAAATGCAGTCCGACGCCGAACATCAGAAGGATGACGCCGATTTCGGCGAGCTCGTTCGCGATCGTCTGATCGGCAACGAAGCCTGGCGTGTAGGGCCCGACCACGACACCGGCGAGCAGATAGCCGACCAACGGAGACAAGCGCAGCCGCTGAGCGAGGGTTCCGAGAAGAAAGGCCAATGACAGGGCGACGACAATCGTCGAAATAAGCGGCGTATGGTGTGCCATTCCCGACCGAGGCCCCCTCCTCCCGGGACACCGCGCACATCAAATCTGGGCCCATACGTTTATGGGTGCCGCGCGATATCCTCGTCCGACGATGCATTGTAATCGGATCAGTATATTAACAGCGTCGGCGCGCAGCCAACTGAAAACACGCGCATTGCGCTGCACGATGGCCGACAGACGACGGAGATCGGCGCGGATGCCTCATCCGGCCGGCGGCAACCGTAATATCGCAAGTGCGAGAGCCTGTGCGCGCGGCACAACGGTGTCGACTTCGAGGTATTCCTCGGGCGTGTGGGCGTTGCCGCCGATCGGCCCGGTGGCGCAGAGGGTCGGGCAGCCGACGCCGGCAGTGAAACCGGAATCGGCGCATCCGCCCGTGAACTCGCCCTTCACGCTCATGCCGAGGTCCTGGGATGCGGCGGCATAGGTCTCGAGCAGAGTCCCGCTCTCTGCCGATTGCGTGAGCGGCAGAAACTCGCCGAGAATTTCGAGCGTGGCCGATGTGCCGGGCACGGTCGCGCCGTCGATGATCTTCTGGATGGCCGACAGCGCGTATTGGCGATCCGCCGGCTTGACGTAGCGCAGATCGATCCGCCCTTCGGCCGACGGCGCCGTCGTATTCACGCTCTGCCCGCCCGAGACGAGGCCCACGTTGACCGTTAGGCCTCGCGGCAGGTCCGTCAGCGCGTGCAGGGCGACGATCTTGTGCGCGATCTCGCCGATCGCGGAAATGCCCTTCTCGAAATTGCCGCCCGAGTGGGCCGCCTTGCCGAGAACCTCCATGCGCATGAAAACGCCGCCCTTGCGCCCGCTCACGACATTGCCCGTCGGCCTGCCCGGCTCAGAGTTGAAGACGCATCGTGCCTCGCGCGCCACGCGCTCGATCACCGGCCGCGAGGACGGCGAGGCGATCTCCTCGTCCGACGTGATGAGGCCTGCGAGCGGCGCCGGCGCCCCGCCGTGACGCTTGAAGGCTTCGAGCACGAACGCGTTCATCACGAGGCCCGCTTTCATGTCCGCGACGCCCGGCCCGTAGGCACGGCCCCCCTCGATCTTGAAGCGGCGCCGGCCCGCCTCGCCCTTGGGGAAGACCGTGTCGCGATGGCCCATGAGGACGATCGGCTTCTCGTTCGTCGGGTTGTCGTCGAGGCGAATGTGGATGGCATTGCCGTAGGTCTCGTGCGGCTCGACTTTCGTCAGCAGACCGCGCGACTCGAAGTGGCGCACGAAGCGGTCGCCCACGGCATCGACGCCGGACTTGTCGTAGCTGCCGCTGTCGATGTTCACGACCTCTTCGAGCAGGCTCAGCATGTCCTGGCGGCTTTCGGCGAGCCAAGCGCAGATTTTCTTCTCGATATCGGTTTTGCCTGCCGCCGCCGCGCTCATGTCATCCACTCCCTCGTGCTGATGCGTTGCACCAGCATAGAGGGGCATCGGCATCCCGCTGTCCAGGCCCGGGGGCGCGCAACGGCCATGCGGTCGATTAACACGGCGGCAAGGTCGTCCGGCTAGGCTCCGCGCGGCCTTTCTGCGCGTAGGGGAGTGAGCTGTGACGGCGGGCTTAAATGTTGTGCCGGATTGGCGCATGGCGACGGCGACGGCTGCGGATGCCGTGCTGCTCGGCGCCGTGCGGCGGACTTTCGGCGCGGCCGTCGCGGTCGAGCGGATGGATCTCGCAGTGCGGCCCGGAGAGTTCTACGCCCTGCTCGGGCCGAACGGCGCCGGCAAGACGACGACGCTGCGCATGATCGCGGGATTGCTGCGCCCGGATGCCGGCACCATCCGCATTTTCGGCATCGATGCCCTGGCTGACCCGATTGCGGCGAAGCGCATCACGGCGTGGCTCCCAGATGAGCCCATGCTCTACGACAAGCTCTCGCCGCTCGAATATCTGGAGCTGGTCGCGGGCCTGTGGGGCGTGCATGCCGCCGTTGCCGAGCGCCGCGCGCGCGAGCTGATCGACGTGCTCGACCTCGGACCTCATCGCCATCAGCGCTGCGAGGGCTTCTCGCGCGGCATGAAGCAGAAGGTGGCGCTCGCCGGTGCCCTCATCCACGACCCGAAGCTGATCATGCTCGACGAGCCGCTGACCGGCATCGACGCGGCCATTGCACGGCAGGTCAAGGAGCTGCTCACGGCGCGCGTCCGCGCCGGCGCGACGATCATCCTGACGACGCATATTCTGGAAGTGGCCGAGCGTCTCGCCGACCGCATCGGCATCGTGCATCGCGGGCGGCTCGCCGCGGAAGGCACACTTACCGAGCTGAAGGCAGTGGCCGGCCGCGGCAGCTCGACGCTCGAGGATGTCTTCCTTTCGCTCATGCAGTCCGACGCGGATGCGGCAGCGCTGGCGTCATGAGCGTGCCATGAAACCCGCGCCCGGCACATTCCTCTGGCTTGTTGCGCACGACATGCGCCTCAACTGGCGGCGCTTCGTCGATATGATGGGCGGTGCTCAGGGCAAGCTCACGCATCATCTCGGCTGGCTGCTCGCGGGCGGCATCGTGGTGTTGCATCTCGTGGCGTGGCCGGCCGCGCTGCTGATCGGACCGCATGTGCATGGAGCCGAGGCAAGCATCCTCCCGCTCGCGATCGCGACGCTCTCGATCTTCACCTGGATGATCGCACAAAGTCTCTTCGCGACGACGCGCACGCTCTTCGACCGCGGCGATCTCGATCTCCTGCTCGGCGCACCGCTGCCGGCCGCGCGCATTCTCGCCGCGAAAGCCATGGCCATTGCCGCGAGCACGCTCGGCTCGATCGCGCTGCTCGTGCTGCCGATCGCCAATGCAGGCACTCTGCTCGGCCAACCGGTCTGGCTCGCGGCTTATCCGACGCTCATCGCGCTCGCCCTGATCGCGACGGCGCTCGGCCTCGGCCTCTCCATCGGGCTGTTCTTTCTCGTCGGGCCGCGCCGCGCGCGCATGTTCACGCAGATGACCGGCGCGCTGATCGCGGGCGGATTCGTGCTCGGCGCGCAGGCCATTGCCGTGCTGCCCGATGCAGCGCGCGAGCATCTTGCGCGTACGTTCGAGGGGACGGGCACCGCCTCCAGCCTGCGCGACATTGCCCTTCTCCCGGTGCACGCCATGCAAGGCCACCCGCGTGCGATCACATTGCTCGCCGCCCTCGCGGTGCTGCTGTTTGGGCTCGCCGTGAATGTGCTCGCCACGCGCTTTGCTGCAGCGACACTCGCCGCAACCGGCGCACCCTCCGCGGGCGCGCGGGCGCACCATGCCGACGGTCGCGCGACGTTCCGCGCCGGCCTCGGCCGCAATCTCCGCCGAAAGGAATGGCGCCTGCTCGCGCGCGATCCGAGCCTCTTCGCGCAACTTGGCCTGCAGATCGTGTACACCATTCCGATCGCCGTCGTGTTGCTGCGCAGCGAGGCATTGCCGAGCGCGCTCGCCCTCGCGCCGACAATCGTCGTCATCGCGGCACAGGTTTCCGCCTCGCTCTCGTGGATCATGGTCTCCGGCGAGGATGCGCCCGAGCTCATGGCAACGGCACCCGTGAGCGCCGCAGAGGTCGATCGCATCAAGCTCGGCGCCGTCGCGCTTCCCGTGCTGGCGATCGTCGGGTTGCCGCTCGCAGGCCTCGCGCTCATCTCGTGGCAGGTTGCCCTTCTGACAGTTCTCTTTGCGGCGGCCGGCGCCACGTCGACGGCGCTCCTCAATTTCTGGCATCCCATGCCGGGTAATCGCCGCGGCATGCTGCGTCGTCATTCGCAGTCGAAGCTGATCGCGCTCATCGAGCACGCGCTCGCGATCTCCTGGGCGATCGCGATCGTGCTGGCGCTGGCAGGCAGCCTCATCACGCTGCTGCCCGCGGCGCTCGTCGCCGGCATTCTCGGATACTTCCGTCGCCTTCACCTGCGCGGCGCGACGCTGCCCAGCCACGCGCCGGCACCGCCGCCGCTCGCCGATAGCCCCGTCCGTATCTGACCGCCCGCCAGCTTAGCTCGCGAGCAGATCGGCGAGCGTGAGCGCGATGACCTCGGTCGCCTTGTGGAGATCCGAGAGCGGCAGGCGCTCATCGGCGCGGTGGGCGTTGGCCTCCTCGATGGTGCGCGGTCCCGCACCATAGAGCACGATCGGCACACCATGCGCCGTATAGTGGCGCGCGTCCGTGTAGAGCGGCACGCCGCTCGGCGCGATCGGCTCGCCCATGACCTCGCTCGCGCGACGGCAGAGCGCTTCGACCATGCGGTCACCGGCCGGGAGACGCTGCAGCGGCGCCGCGAACAGAATGCGCCGCACATCGACGCGCGCGCCGTCGACCGAGCGGACCGCCTTGCCGATGATCTCGCGCAGCTCGCTCTCGGCGGCTTCGACGTTCTCCTCCGGCACGATGCGCCGGTCGAGACGGAAGACGACGCGGTCCGGCACGACGTTCGTATTGATGCCGCCGTTGATGAGGCCGATGGTGAGCTGCGGCGCGCCGATGCCGGGCGTCTTCGATGTGCGTGACGCAAGCGTCGGACGCCACGCATAGAGCGCGGAGAGAATGCCCGTTGCCGCTTGCAGCGCGTCGATGCCGGTCCACGGCTTGGCCGCGTGCGCCGAGCGTCCCGTGACTTCGACCTCGAGATGCAGGCAGCCGTTGTGCTCAGTGACGACGGCATAGGAAAAGCCCGCACCGATCGCGAGATCGGGCTTGCTCAATCCTTGCGCGAGCAGATAGCCGGGGCCGATCTCCCCGCCCGTCTCCTCGTCGTACGTGAGATGCAGCTCGACCGTGCCGCCGAGACGCGCACCGCTCGCTTCGAGCGCGCGCAGCGCCCACACATAGGTCGCGAAATCGGACTTGGAAACGGCCGCGCCACGCCCGTACATCCAGCCGTCCTTGATCTCCGCGCCATAAGGATCCGACGTCCAGCCGGTGCCGGGCGGCACGACATCGCCGTGCGCATTGAGCGCGATCGTCGGCCCCGGGCCGAATGAGCGGCGCACGATCAGGTTCGTGCACGAGATCATGCCGGCAGCCGTGACGACATCGGGTGGCACAGGATGGCGCTCGACGGTCCAGCCGAAGGCCTCGATCAGCTTTGCCGCCTGCTCGGCCGCAGGCCCGCAATCACCCGGCGGATTGTCGGTCGGGATCGTCACGATCTCGGCGAGGAAACGGACTTGCGCCTCTCGCTCTGTTTCGAGGAAGGCGCGCACGTTGTGCTCGACAGCTTGGCTCATGACCGCATTCCCGTGCTTCTCAGGGTTTATATGCGCGCAGAAAATTCAGAAGAACGCACACGGCAGCGTCCGCGTCCTCGAGTGAGATCGCCTCGGCCGGATGGTGGCTGATGCCGCCGGCACAGCGCACGAAGAGCATGGCCACCGGACAGAGCGCCGCCATGGACATGGCATCGTGCCCGGCGCCCGAGGGAAGATGCACGGGCGCGAAGCCGGCGGCGCGCGCGGCATCATCGAGGCCGGCCATCAACTTGGGATCGCACGCCGTCGCGGATGCGTTGTGCATCTCGCGCAACTCGACGGCGATACCGCGGCGGGCGGCAATACCTTCAATGGCGCGCTCGATCCGCGAGATCACGTGATCCCGCGCGGCATCATCCGGCGCACGCGCGTCGATCGTGAAGCGCGTCTCGCCGGGAATGACATTGGCAGCACCGGGGCGCGCCTCGATCATGCCGACAGTCGCCACGACGTCGCGCATCTCGGCGGCGCACCGTTCGACGGCGATCACCATCTCGGCGGCGGCGGCGAGGCTGTCGCGCCGCATATTCATGGGCGTCGTGCCGGCATGTCCGGCCGTGCCCTGCACACGCACGCCGAGACGACGCGCACCGTTGATCGCGGTGACGACGCCGAGCGGCTGACCCATGCGCTCCAGAACAGGGCCCTGCTCGATGTGCACCTCGATGAAGCCGAGCGCGGCGCTGCGCGATATCGCAGCCTCGGCGCGATGCTCGGGATCGGCGCCGAATTCACGGAGCGCATCTCGCACGGAAGTGCCGTCGGCATCGCGCTCGTCGAGCGTGGCAGGATCGAGCGTGCCGGCGAGTGCGCGCGAGCCACGCAGCGTGGAAGGAAAACGCACGCCCTCCTCGTCGCCAAAGGCAATGACCTCGATCGCAAAGGGTAGATGCTCGCCCGCTTGCGAGAGCGCTTCAACGGCCGTCAGAGCTGCCAACACGCCGAGGGCGCCGTCGTACTTGCCGGCATGACGGACTGTGTCGATATGCGAGCCAACGAGAAGAGCGGGCGCGCCGGCGGTTTGACCCTCGTAGTGCCCGATCAGCGTGCCCAGAGCATCGAGCCGCACCGCGAGGCCGACTTCGCGCATCCAGCCGGCGATGGTATCGGCCGCGCGCTTGTGCGATGGCGAGAGATAGAGGCGCGTCAAGCCGTCGACATCGTCCGAGAAGCGCGCGAGCGCCTCCAGGCGATCCATCAACCGCCGCCCGAGCGCCAGATCGCTCATCCGCTTGCGCCTTCGGGCGGATGCATGGCCTGCCAGTGGCGCGCGATGTCGATGCGGCGCGTAATCCAGACGCGCTCGTGGCCGGCGATATAATCGAGGAACCGCTCGAGCGCCGCCGTCCGGCCCGGACGACCGGCGAGACGGCAGTGCAAACCGACCGACATCATGCGCGGCGCGATCTCGCCCTCGCGGTAGAGGACATCGAACGTGTCCTTGAGGTACGTGAAGAACTGCTCGCCGGAGTTGAAGCCCTGGGCGGTCGCAAACCGCATGTCATTGGCATCGAGACTGTAGGGCACGATCAGGAAAGGGCCGCGCGGACCGGGCACCCAGTAGGGCAGGTCGTCGGCGTAGCTGTCGGCGGAATAGAGGAAGCCGCCTTCCTCCATGGTGAGCGCGAGCGTGCGCTCCGAGCAGCGGCCCTGGTAGAAGCCGAGCGGCCGCTCGCCGGCGACCTCGGTGTGAATGCGCACCGCCTCGCGAATGTGCGCGCGCTCGTCGGCCTCGGCGAAGTCCTTGTACTCGATCCACTTGAGACCGTGGCTCGCAAGCTCCCAGCCGGCTTCGCGCATCGCGGCGACCTGCTCGGGCCCACGCATCATGGCGTGCGCCACGGCAAAGGCTGTCACCGGCATCTTGCGCGACGCGAAAGCGCGCCACAGGCGCCAGAAGCCGGCGCGCGCGCCGTATTCGTACATGGACTCCATGTTCATGTGCCGCTGGCCCGGCCAGGGAACGGCGCCCACCACTTCGGAAAGAAAGGCCTCCGACGCGGCATCGCCGTGCAGAATGCAGTTCTCGCCGCCTTCCTCGTAGTTGACGACGAACTGCACCGCGATGCGGGCATTGTCGGGCCAGCGCGCGTGCGGCGGCTCGCGGCCGTAGCCCCTGAGATCCCGCGGATAGTCGGATGATGCGCTGCTCATGGTTGCCCCGACACTCTTCCTCGAGCATTTCCACCGGCCGTACGGGCGCGGCGCGGCGCGGCCCGGCTCCGCGGCTCGGACGTGCCGTGCCCGAGGGCATCGGCGAGATCGAACGCGCTCTCGCGGCCGTCGATGTCGGCGAGATCACGCTCGACGTGATCGATGTGTTCGCGCAGCAATTTCTGCACGAGCGGCAGCTTGCGCGCGCGGATCGCTGCAATCAACGCACGGTGCTCGTCGGAGGAACAGGACGCGGCCTGGGTCGACTGAAGGAGCAGCGTGATCAGCGACGAGCGCGTGACGAGATCGGCGATGATGTCCGTCAGGACTTTATTGCCGACCATCTCGGCGATGAGCACGTGGAAAGTCCCGAGCAGGCGATTGCGCAGGGGCACGTCGCCCGTGCGGATGGCGCGGCGCTCTGCCTGGACGTGACGTTCGAGCGCGGCGAGATCGGCCTCGCTTGCCTTGCGGGTGAACTGCGCGAAGATCTCGCTCTCGATGACGCGGCGTGCCTCGAAGACCTGGCGTGCCTCCTCGGGCGTCGGCTCGGCGAGAAAGGCGCCGCGGCGCAGCTTCAGAACGACGAGCTTGCTGCGCGCCAGCCGGTTGAGCGCCTGGCGGACCTTGGTGCGCGAGACGCCGAAAACCGCGCACAGCTTCTCCTCGCCGAGCTTGGCACCGAGCGGCAAACGCTGCTCCAGCACAGCCGTTGTGATGCGCTCGACGATCGTCTCCGTGCTGACGCGGCCGTTGGCGTCGGCGATTTTGCGCGGTCTACTCATTCGGTCCTGTATACAAGAACTCACACGGAGCCGAAAGCGTCCACAGCGCCGTGGCGGGTTATTGTGCAGTGCGTGCCTATTCCCTGTGCTTGATAGGACGGCTGCCCTGTATACAATCGCGGTCATCCAGGCGATAGTAGCGCTGCGACGAGCGCAAACGAAAGCAAGGGGAGAGGCAGAGCATCCATGGTGCGCCCGATCCGGACCATGCCCGCCCGATTTCTGCCGGACCTTATATTCCCTGCCGAACGACCGCGGTGGCGGCCGCGCGATCAAAGAGAAACCACAGAGTGCGTTGATGGAGGCGCTAGTGAATAAACCCACATTCCAATTGCGTTGGCTTCGTGCTGGCCTCGTTGCCGGCACGGCACTGCTGCTCGCGATGCCCGCTTTGCCCGCCATGGCGCAGAAGACGCTGCGCATTGCCATGACGGCGGCGGACATCCCCAAGACGAACGGCCAGCCCGATCAGGGCTTCGAAGGCAACCGCTTCACCGGCATCCCGCTCTTCGATGCGCTGACGCATTGGGATCTCTCGTCGGAAGACAAGCCGAGCGTTCTCGTGCCCGGCCTCGCGACGGAGTGGGCCGTCTCCGAGAGCGACAAGACGAAGTGGATCTTCAAGCTGCGCCAGGGTGTGAAGTTCCATGACGGCAGCGACCTCAAGGCCGACGCGATCGTGTGGAACGTGCAGAAGGTGCTCGACAAGTCGGCGCCGCATTTCGCCCCCGACCAGATCGGTGTCACCGTCTCCCGCATGCCGAACCTCGTCTCGGCAAAGGTGATCGACGACTACACGGTCGAACTCACGACGAAAGAGCCGGACAGCTTCATCCCGATCAACCTCACGAACCTCTTCATTGCCTCGCCGGCACACTGGCAGAAAAAGTACGACGCGCTGGCGAACGTCTCCGATCCCGCCGAGCGCGCGAAGCAGGCCTGGGCGGCCTTCGCCACGGACGCTTCCGGCTCGGGCCCGTTCAAGATGGCGAGCTTCTCGGCGCGTGAGCGCGTCGAGTACGCGGCCAACAAGGCCTACTGGGATCCAAAGCGCGTGCCGAAGGTCGACCGCGTCGTCCTCCTGCCGATGCCGGAAGCGAACGCGCGCACGGCGGCCATCCTCTCGGGTCAGGTCGACTGGATCGAGAATCCGGCGCCCGATGCGCTCGATGCCATCAAGGGCAAAGGCTTTGTCATCAAGGCCAATGCGCAGCCGCATGTCTGGCCCTGGCAGTTCTCGTTCGCCGAGGGCTCGCCCTGGCTCGACAAGCGCGTGCGCCATGCGGCCAACCTCTGCGTGAACCGCGATGAGCTGAAGGAAGCCCTCAACGGCCTGATGGAAGTGCCGAAGGGGACGGTGCCACCCGGCCATCCCTGGTGGGGCAACCCGAAGTTCGACATCAAGTACGACCTCGCCGCGGCGAAGAAGCTGATGACGGAAGCGGGCTACAGCGCGTCGAAGCCGCTCAAGGTCAAGACCATCACCTCGGCATCGGGCTCGGGCCAGATGCAGCCGGTGCCGATGAACGAGTTTCTCCAGCAGGCGCTGAAGGAGTGCTTCTTCGACGTCGAGCTCGAGGTGATCGAGTGGAACGCGCTCTTCACGAACTGGCGCCAGGGTGCGAAGGACCCGGGCTCGCGCGGCGCCCACGCGACGAACGTGACGTTCGCCGCCATGGACCCGTTCTTCGCCATGGTGCGCTTCACATCGTCGAAGACCGTGCCGCCCGTCTCGAACAACTGGGGCTATTTCGTCAATCCCGAGTTCGACGATCTGATCGCCAAGGCGCGCACCTCGTTCGCCGACAAGGATCGTGACGCGGCGCTCGCCAACCTGCACGCGCGCATTGTCGAGGAAGCCCCGTTCCTGTGGGTTGCCCACGACGTCGGCCCGCGCGCGATCAGCCCGAAGCTGAAGGGTGTCGTTCAGCCGAAGAGCTGGTTCATCGACCTCGCTACGGTCAGCATCGACTGACGTCCGCCGGCCGCGCGCGATCGGCGCGGCCTCGACAATCCTTAGCGTGAGGCGGATCGCATTGCGGTCCGCCTCACAGAGGGCCCGATGCTCACCTACACGATCAAGCGGATCATCTACACGCTGCCGATCATGCTCGGCGTGTCGATCGTGTGCTTCCTGCTCGTTCATCTGGCACCGGGCGATCCGCTCGTTTCGGTCCTGCCGCCGGACGCCTCGGAGCAACTGCGCCAGCAGATGATGGTGCTCTACGGTTTCGACCGGCCCTATGCCGAGCAGTTCCTCAAGTGGCTCAGCCGCGCCATCGGCGGCGATCTCGGCACATCGATCCGTACCAACCGTCCCGTCGTCGACGAAGTCGGCAAGGCGGTTTCCAATACGCTCATGCTCGCCGCGCTCGCGACCGTCATCGGCTTCGTGCTCGGCAGCCTCTTCGGCTTCGTCGCCGGCAGCTTCCGCGACACCTGGATCGACAAGGTGGCGTCCGCGATCTCGGTGACGGGCGTCTCGATCCCGCACTACTGGCTCGGCATGGTGCTCGTGATCATCTTCTCGGCGCAGCTCGGCTGGCTGCCGCCGACCGGCGCCGGCCCCGGCGGCTCCGACAACTGGCAATGGGACTGGGCGCACATCCGCCATCTCATTCTGCCGGCCGTGACGATGTCGGTGATCCCGATGGGCATCATCGCGCGCACGGTGCGCGCACTCGTCGCGGAGATCCTCTCGCAGGAATTCATCGCCGGGCTCAAGGCCAAGGGCACCTCGGCCTTCGGCATCTTCCGCCATATCGTGAAGAACTCGGCGCCGACGGCACTCGCCGTCATGGGCATTCAGCTCGGTTATCTGCTCGGCGGCTCGATCCTCATCGAGACCGTCTTTTCCTGGCCGGGCACGGGCCTCCTCCTCAATGACGCGATCTTCCAGCGCGATCTGCCGCTGCTGCAGGGGACGATCCTGGTGCTCGCCTGCTTCTTCGTCGTCCTGAACCTGCTCGTCGACGTGGTGCAGACCGCGATCGACCCCCGGATCGCACGGAGCTGACGACATGGTGCAAGCCGTCGCCCCGCTGGCCCTCGACGATACCGCCATCGAGCGCTCGCCCGGTTACTGGTCGACAGTGTGGCGCCGCTTCCGCCGCGATCCGGTGGCGATGATCGCGCTCGGCGTGATCCTGCTGCTGATCCTCGTCGCGATCCTCGCGCCCTACATCGTGCCGCACGATCCTTATCGCGGCGCGACGCTGCGGCGCCTGAGACCGCCCGGTACGCCCGGCTATCTGCTCGGCACGGACGAGCTCGGCCGCGACATGCTCTCGCGCCTCATCTACGGCGCACGGCTCTCGCTCTTCATGGGCGTGACACCGGTATTTCTCGCGCTCTTCGTCGGCTCCGCGATCGGCATCACGGCGGGGTATGTCGGCGGGTGGGTCAACAGCGTGCTGATGCGCACGATCGACATCATCTTCGCCTTCCCCTCGGTGCTGCTCGCGATCGCGCTCTCGGGCGCCATGGGTGCCGGCATCACCAACGGCCTCATATCGTTGACCGTCGTCTTCATCCCGCCGATCGCGCGCATTGCGGAAAGCGTGACGACAAGCGTCAGAGGGCTCGACTACGTGGAGGCGGCGCGCGCAAGCGGGGCCGGCGCGCTGTCGATCGTGCGCAAGCATGTGCTCGGCAACGTGCTCGGGCCCATCTTCGTCTATGCCATGAGCCTCATCGCGGTCTCGATGATCCTGGCATCGGGCCTGTCGTTCCTCGGCCTCGGCGTGCGGCCGCCGGAACCGGAGTGGGGGCTCATGCTCAACACGCTGCGCACCGCGCTCTACACGCAGCCGATGCTGTGCGCGCTGCCCGGCGTCATGATCTTCATCACGTCGATCTCGTTCAACCTGCTGACGGACGGCCTCAGGTCGGCCATGGATATCAAGGCTTGAGCATGGCGAGCGATACGGCAACGATGACAGCTCCGACAGCAACCCAGACGACCGGCGAACCCGCGCGGCCGCTGCTCGAAGCCGCGGAACTCGTGAAGCACTTTCCGATCAAGTCGGGACTGCTCGGGCGCGCGAATGCGGTCGTGCGCGCTGTCGACGGCGTGACGTTCTCGCTCTATCGCGGCGAGACGCTCGGCATTGTCGGCGAATCCGGATGCGGCAAGTCCACGACCGCGCGCGTGCTCATGAACCTGATCAAGCCGGACAGCGGCAATGTGCTGCTCAACGGCCGCGCACCCGGCACGCCCGAGCTGTCGCTCAAGGATTTCCGCGCGCAGGTGCAGATGGTCTTCCAGGACAGCTACGCCTCGCTCAATCCGCGCCTGACCGTCGAGGACTCCATTGCCTACGGGCCGACCGTGCACGGCGTCTCGGGGACGGATGCCGTCCGCCGCGCGCGCCGGCTGCTCGATCGCGTCGGCCTCGATCCGCGCCGCTTTGCCGGCCGCTATCCGCACGAGCTTTCGGGCGGACAGCGCCAGCGCGTCAATATCGCGCGCGCGCTCGCGCTCGAGCCCAAGGTCATCATTCTCGACGAGGCCGTCTCGGCACTGGACAAGTCCGTCGAGGCGCAGGTGCTCAATCTCCTGCTCGACCTGAAGGAAGAGATCGGCCTCACGTACATCTTCATCAGTCACGATCTCGAGGTGGTGCGCTTCATCGCCAACCGCGTGATGGTCATGTATCTCGGACGCGTCGCCGAGATCGGGCCGACGGATGCGCTCTATACGGGCGGCCGCCACCCCTACACGACGGCGCTGCTCGGCTCGATGCTGTCGATGAACCCGGACGAGCGCACCATGGAGGCGCCGCTCGCCGGCGATCCGCCGAACCCGATCGATCCGCCGCCGGGCTGCCGCTTCCACACGCGCTGCGCCTTTGCCGAACCGGTCTGCTCGGCCGAGACGCCGGCGCTTACCGTGAGCGGCGCGGGACATCTCGCGGCCTGCCACATGGTCGATCCGGCATCCGGCCACAGCAAGGCTGCGGCCTGATGCGCGCGGAGGAAGCTCAATGAGCACGACGAGCGACCCGGTCCTCGACATCCGCGACCTCACTGTCACCTTCGGCGGCGGGCCGAAGCCGGTGCGCGCGCTCGACGGCGTCGATCTGGCGCTCGGGCGCGGCGAGGTGGTCGCGCTGCTCGGCGAGTCCGGCTCGGGGAAGAGCGTGACACTGCGCTCGATCCTGCGGCTGCATCCGCCGAAGCGCGCGCGCATCGAAGGCAGCATCAAGGTCGAGGGCGTGGACGTCACGACGCTCGAAGGGCGCGCGCTCGAGAACTTCCGCGGCAAGACCGTGTCGATGGTCTTCCAGGAGCCCATGCTGGCCATGGATCCCGTCTACACCGTCGGCCAGCAGATCATCGAGGCCGTGCGCAATCACGAGCGGATCTCCGTGGCCGACGCCCGCGCACGCGCCCTCGAAATGCTGACGCTCGTGCGCATTCCGAGCCCCGAGCGGCGCCTGCAGGCTTATCCGCACGAGATGTCGGGCGGCATGCGCCAGCGCGCCATGATCGCACTCGCGCTTTCGAGCAAGCCGCGCATTCTGCTCGCCGACGAGCCGACGACGGCGCTCGATGCCACGGTACAGGTGCAGGTTCTGCTGCTGCTGCGCGAGCTGCAGCGCGAGCTCGGCCTGTCGATGATTTTCGTTACGCACGACATTTCGGTCGCGGTCGAGGTCGCCGACCGCATTGCCGTGATGTATGCGGGCCGCATCGTCGAGACGGGCACGGTGCGCGATGTCATCCGGTCGCCGCGCCACCCCTACACGATCGGGTTGCTGTCGACGCGCGCCCATGGCGGGCGGCTGGAGGGGCATCGGTTGCCGGCGATCCCGGGTAGTCCGCCCGATCTTGCGAACCTGCCGCCGGGCTGTGCGTTCGCGCCGCGCTGCGGCCTCGTCGCCGAGGCCTGCCGCACGACCGTGCCGGACGCGGTTGATCTCGGCGGCGGGCATCTCGTGCGCTGCCTCAGGACAGCCGATACCGTGCACAAGGTTGCCGCGTTGGCGCCCGCTGTGACAAGCTGAGTCTCGCATGCGCATCCGGGTCATCAATCCGAACACCACTGCCGCCATGACGGCGACCATCCAACGCGCCGCGGAGGAAGCCGCGGCAGCCGGCACGATCATCGAAGCCGCCACATCGCCGACCGGCCCGGTCTCGATCGAAGGCTACTTCGACGAGGCGATGTCGCTACCAGGCCTGCTGATGGAAATCCGCAAGGGCGATGCTGCGGGAGCAGATGCGCACGTCGTTGCCTGCTTCGACGATACCGGGCTCGATGCCGCGCGCCAGATCGCGGCGGCGCCTGTGATCGGCATTGGCGAGGCGGCCTTTCATGCGGCAACGCTGGTCGCGCACCGCTTCACGGTCGTCACCACGCTGTCGCGCTCGATCCCGGCGCTCGAGCACAATCTCATGAAATACGGCTTCGAGCGGCGTGCGAGCGTTCGCGCTGCCGACGTGCCGGTCCTCGCGCTCGAAGATGAGAAATCCGATGCGCGGGCGCGCATCGATGCGGAGATTGCCCGGGCTCTCGAAGAGGATCGGGCCGAAGCCATCGTGCTCGGCTGTGCCGGCATGGCCAAGCTCGCGCGCGATCTTTCAGCGCAGTACGGCTGTCCCGTCATCGATGGGGTCGGCGCTGCGGTGAAACTCGGCGAGATGCTCGTCACGCTCGGCCACAAGACATCGAAGCGCGGCGGCTATGAGCCGGGGACGCCGAAAACGATCACCGGTCGCCTCGCCGACCTCATCGGCGAACGCTGAACG
>JAEWIJ010000067.1 GCA_023387235.1 Pseudomonadota bacterium | reverse complement strand
GGCTTACAAGGCGTATTTCGTAAGCTGACTCTACGGCCGTGAAAACGGAGTCGCGTGAAGCTCAGTAACGATGGCACTTCTGAGCGCCAACGACTCCATCCTTTTATCTTGATGTCCTCCCCAGCCGTCTCAGACTGCACATCCGCTCCAAAATCTCGCATGACGAATGCAAACAGATCGCGATGGTCTATCGCTTGCGACGTATCGGGTGCGTCGGCAAGGAACGTAGTTCGTAGGCGCCGGCAAAGAGTGCGAGGTGCAGGTTCTGGCCTGTACCTCGCGGTCTTTGTGGGCTGTAGCATCGGTGCCTCGAGCGATGCCGCAGTTTCGCGATGGGTCTCGCCTTCGATCGTATGTCTGGGTGGGCGGGTGGGCAACTTCGCGGAACGCGAAGATGCCCTCGCGCCGGTGTCGGCGCGAGGGCCTGAGCCGAAGGCTCAGTCCTGCGGCGTCCAGATCAGAGCGTAGGTGTTCGGATCGGGCTGCCCGGCAGCTCGGCCAAGGTTGGCATACAGCGTCTTGCCGAACTCAGGTGCCGAGATCGACAGCGAGATGTATTCCTTGCCCGAAGTTTGGCCGATGCGCTGCCAGCCGGCGCCGATCTCGACACCTTGCGACATCACGCGGAAGTCCGGCTGGTTGTCGGAGTGCTTGTCGCCGACCGGAAGGATGGCGATCGACGCGCGGACGGAGAGGGTCTTGAGCTCGCCTTCGTAGCGGCCGTCCTCGCGCTTGGTGACGTAGCCGATGGTAGCCATGGTGTCGGTCCTCACATTGTCCCGGCGGAGACCTATTCCCCGCCGGCGACGTGCCGATCGTGGTAGGCTGGAGCTGGTGGCACCCGGCGAGCGGAGCTTCGCTCCGCGGAGACGGGCCGGAACGCAGTGGAGGACCCGCGCGGCACGCGCGGGTTGCTACCGAGGCGACGCCTGCCACATCGTGAACATAGCTCTGCGGGAATAGGCTACTCCACCGCGGCCAGAGAGCGGCGGCTTGGCGTCCGGTACCGCACCGGGCAGGATGAGCGAAGGTGGCGACGTGGCACGAGCTCCTGCCGGGTCGATCACGACGACGCTTGAGGCGATCGCCGGCGCCACGCCGCGCGACGATGATGAAGGCCCGGAAGCGACCCTCGCAACAAGGTCGATCCGCACGATCAACGGTCGTCGCAGAGAGCGAGCACCGCGGCGATCGCGGGAGGGATCGTCACGCGAAGGCGCCGAGACGCCGTCTACATCGGCGGCTCGGTCGAGCGGCTCTCAGAGCCGCGAGATAGAGCCCGACCGACCGAGATCCACGATCGAGGGCGGACCCGCCCAGACCTTCTTGCGGATAAGTGAAACGACTTTAGGCATGGCAAAATTGCATCAGGAGTCTGGTCATGTCGACGTCGGCGCCTGCGGACGCCCGGACGTGTTCGAACGAGACTGAAGCCAATAGCCGAACATAAGTGACCGTCAGAATGTGCGAACGTCGTAACTCCTCTTCACGGCGCGCCACAGCGACGGGCATTTATCTTGGGGAATAGAGGAGGCAATTTAAGGGAGTGCGGCGCCAATACGACTCTAGTGAGAGATCGGATATGTTAGAAGGCCGGCTATGAGCGATCGCGATCGAGGGGCCTCAGGAATTGTCGCAGGATGGAGATCGGTTCGAGATCGAGTGCTCGTGCAACGTCAATGAATTCGATCACACTCAAGCGGCGTTCTCCGCCTTCGTATTTGGCGACGAACGATTGAGGCTTTCCGAGGCGGGCTGCGACGTCCGCCTGCGTGAGACCGCCTTTCTCGCGAAGGTCTCGTAGCAGCTTGCGGAGCTGGATTTGGCGCGGCGAGCGCAGCGTGTCGCGCATGAGGAGAAGCCGGGAGCGAGATTGACGGCTTCACCGCTTAATCCTGATTTCGGATTATCCCAGTTCGGGATATTCGTTGATCTGATGCCGACTGCGAGGAATAGAGTGCGATGACCGAAACAGAACCACGGCCCTTCTTTGAGCGTGAGGACGATGGGACGGCATCCGCGTCAGGGGAGCATTACGTCGCCGGCCTCAAGTCGCCAGATGATGTGTCGCTCACGGTCAGATTGGTCTTGCCCGCTGAAATCGTCGACAGAACCGTGCTGACGGGCGCGCGGTTGTCCGTATGGCTGTCGGCTGGTAGTGGCAAGCTGGTCCTCGATGGGGAAGGCATCGACAACGACACGCTCGATGCGGCCGTCGAGGCTGGGCCGATGCGCGCGCAGACGCTTTTGACACTGATCGAGGCGTGCATTGACCCGCATCATCTGGCAATTGAAGAAGACCCCATCGGCGATCTCAGCTCGTTGCGAGAGCAACTTGCCGAAGCCTTGGCCAAGGTCGACGCCGCGCTGGCAAACCTGCAACGCGGCTAGCGGGTCCAGATGGGCACGGCTGTGCCCAATACAGTCCCCCGTTCGATTGGCCCGAAATAGCGACCATCAAAGGATCCTGCTGCGTGCGAAAGGACGAAGAGCTCGGAAGTCGTCAGGTAGCGGCACCCGCGCCAGCGCGGCAGAAGGCGATGTCGCCTATCCATTCCATGGGCCAGCGCGCGCAGCCGGGCGTTGATCTTTATCAACGGACCAAACCGACAAACGACATCGCCAGAAGCGGCCGCGACAGGTTTGATCAGGAGCGCACCCGCAGGCAGATAGCCGCGGGCGCTCGCCAATGCACCAGTGGCATCCGACAGGCGGATAACCGCCAAATGTCCCTTTGCCGGCAATTGATTCATTGTCAAGTAGAGGCCGAGTGGGACGCTAGGGCTTGCATTCCACAGGAGCACTGGAGAGGCGATTTTCGTCGATGCCAGAAGTGCCAATGCGACCGTGGGACAGAGCCCACAAACTGTTGCACGCGAGCCTCTACGCGGGATTTCGGGCAGCCCGGTTCTCCGACCATTCGAGGACGTCGCACAGCCGATAGACAATGCGGCCGCCGTGCCGTCGAAACTTCGGACCCGTTCCCTTGCAGCGATGAGTGTCGAGCGTGCGTTTGGCCATGCGCAAAACTGCTGCCGCTTCGGCAGCAATGAGGAAGTTGCTCTCCGCGTCGTTGGACATAGGAGTCTCCTTGTTGAGAGCCTGCAATGTTCCGCATTTCAGTCGTCGGGGGGAGATACGAAATGCGTCCTCTCAAGAATCGAACCGCAACTCATCGCAAGAGGTCGCGATAACCTTCGGCTACAAACTGCTCCGCGCGTTGCCTGTCGCGACGTATCCGCTGTCGGAGACTGCCCTGGCGCCAGTCTTGCGCGACGGCGGCCGCGCCGTGGATGAAGGTGCCCGCTTCGCGCTCTGTGCCGCCCGCCATGAGGCAGTCGAACACAATGAATCCGTCGCGACGATTGAGAGCGCGCGCCGTCGGCCGCTGGGCAGGCACGGAGGCGCCCGACAGAACGCGGTGCAGATCGGTCATCTCCAATGCTGCGCGTCCGAGCCAGTCAAAGTTGCGCGGCGAGATAGTGAGTCTCACATGCTCGCTAAGGATGTTGGCACCAACGATCTCAAGCTGCACAACGCGCCCATTGGCGCGAAGAAGAACGTGCTGATGTTCAGAACCATCGATGAGGATATGTTCGACGCCACGAAGCTGCGGAATAAAGACAGCATCCCTGTCAATCGGGGTTGCTCGTTCGGCAACGACCGCTAAGACCTTCTGACTATCGGGCAACACCCAAAAGTGGTGTGCCTCTGAGGCCGTCAGTGACGGATCAACGAAAGGAGCGGAGTGCCCATGCTTCCGCACGAGGCGAGGCCTTGGGCATCCGCGTGAAAAGCGCGCCGCTCTCCAGCCGTGAGGCGGCCTGTAGGTCCATCAAGTGCGCCCGGGCTTCATCCTGATAGCGCGGATTGCGGCGCAGGCCTTCCCAAGACCAATCGCGCCGATGCAGTCCGAGCATGTAGCTGTATGAGTTCAAACTAGGCCGCCATGGGGGACCAACATAGTAGCGTGCGCTATACATTCGCATCTGTTCCCGTCTGCTCGAGATTGGATTCGCGTAAGCACGGGGGAAAATGCTCGCTCGGATCATTTGACAACGGATTAGATCCAGTTTTGGCCATAGGCGAGCTTGACGACAACAATAAGGCAACTTCGATGCCTCGCTGCCGAGCTCCTGCCGTCGCCGCAATCTGCGCCGCTTGAGATCGACGCGTCTGGATTCGACATGAAGCGTCAAAAGCACGGCGATTGCGATAGCACGCTAGTGTGCTTCGTGCAGGCGTTGCTTGATCTCTTTTGAGCAGGCGCTTCTTTTGAGCAGGCGCTTCTCGAGGGTACCTCGGCGAGGGCTCCCTTCAACTCACGCGCTTCGGCGCGGAGCGTCTTGACCTCATCGGTGGTTGCCTCTCGCGCGGTGTCGCCGGCGAGCCGTTTCTTGCCGGCTTCGAGGAACTCCTTGGACCGACGATGGTAGAGGTTCTGGGCGATGCCTTACTTGGCCCGGAGCTCGGCGATGGTCTCCTCGCCACGCAAGCCTTCGAGAACGATGCGGGGAACAATCCACGAGCGAAGCGCTGCTTCGAGCACAACGAGTCACGCGAGGCCCTACGGTAGGCATCGTATTATCCATTCGGCATGATCGATGGCCAAAGCCATCGGCAAGTGTTCACTCAAAATTCTGCTGCTCGCGAGTCCGTATGCACAATCTGGCAAAGTTTAATGGGATGGGGACACGACGGCTCGAGCGCACGATAGAGCAGGAGCGAAGTCTCTTGCGTACAATATACTGTCGTCAATTTATTGGATGCCACGACGACGCGGATGATGGCACCACCATCATTGCGTCGTTGCAGCTATTGATTAGGCATGGTCGCGGTTGACATGGCTCCTAAGAGGCGGGGCATCGCTCAGACTAGCTCTGCCTAGCGCACTTAAGCGCTCTGCCCCACCAAACCAGATTGTCGAGCATCACAGAGCGCGCCTGCGTGAGGTAATCATAGTCATCGAGAGACTTTCCCTGGCGCAGCACGCTAAGGAATGGCTCCATCGCGATATTTACCTCGTGCTTTACCGGTGCCATCTGGAGTTCGATCGCAATTCCACGCAACTGCTCAATCGCTCGGGCGCCACCTACGCCACCGTAGCCAACGAAGGCAATGGGCATTCTATTCCCTCGGCTGCCAGCGCAATGAATGCATCGTAGTGTCCGATCTTGAGACGCCAAGCCTCGGCCGCTGGTTCTGAGTATCCACCTTGAGTGTATATCGGTGCCGCGGACTCATTGGAAAACGGAAGTCGCTCTTCGCGAAGATCCAGAACGCTAAGCTTAAGATCCAGCCGCTCCGCTGCAATCCAGCGGGCGGGAACATCGGCAAAGAGGTTCGGACGAGTACTGCCTACGATCAGTGCAATTTCCAGCATTTTTGCTACTCCTCAGCGAGAAAACTCGACGATGTAAGGGTGATCTGCACGTGTAATGCGTGCCCTTTCGACTGGCAGTGCATACTGCGCGAACTCTACGATCTGACTGGCTTCGTTGATGGAGAGGTCGTTGATCGACTGAATGACATCATCGGTGCGCAAACCGAACGCATATGCCGGACCGCCGGGATCGAAGCCTTTGACGACCACCCCGCGCATCTGGCCATAAAGAGGCGATTGCGGTCCAATGGTGCTGACAGTCAGGCCACCGAGACCATTTACTTCTCGCGCCACCGTGATCGCTGGTGGATCGGAGACTTGGTCTGTGACCTTAAGCGCAAATGTTCGCGAACCCTTGGGTTTGAGTATCTGGATCTGGAGTTTATCACCCACGACGGATCCGCCAAAAATGTGCGATGAAATCGTTGCTATTGCGGACGGCGTACCCATTTACGGAGAAAATGATGCACCCCGGCCGCATGCCAGCTTGATCTGCCGGTGGGAGAACGGCTATTCCGAGAGCCTGAATTCGACGCTCGGGACGAGCTGCTCAACGGCGAGATTTTCACGACGCTCCGGGAGGCCCAAGTGCTCATCGAAGCCGGGCGACGCCACTACAAAGCCGTCAGACCGCCCTCATCGCTCGACTATCGACCGCCGGCGCCCGAAACGATATTGCCGCCAGCATCTGCTCTGCCCTGCGCTCCGCTGCGGCCAGATCAGACGCTGGCCAGCGACGGCCGGATTCTAACTTAGAACCGGGCACCGCTTCGCGGGGCAGGCCAGAGGCGGGTGACGCCCTTGGTGACCTAGGAACCTCATCCCCTTAGGTTGGCTCGAAGAAGGTGCCCCAGTGAGCTACAGCGCGGCGACAGACTTCGTAGTCCTATGCTCGAACTGTCATCGTATGATCCATCTCACTCCTGATCCTTCTGAGTAAACTCGCGCGACGAAATCTCATCCAGGAAGGTGCAAGACAAAAGCCGCCCGGTTAGGAGCGGCTGATGTGATGCGTAGTGCCTGTGAAGGCCCGACGGGTTCCTCTTACAGAAACACACTGGGCCTCCGCCTTCAGGTTACGCATAAGCATATGATGCCATGCGTGAAGCCGACGTGAAGCGGTGGGGTGGGGATAACCGGAACAGCGCCAAGGCTGAAGCGTTCTTCTGCTGATCAGCATTGGAGGATCCGATGAAACTTCATCCGATATTCGCCGCAGTCTTGCTCGCTTCATCGAGCGTTGCGGTCGCGCAGACCGACGGAAAGCAGCAGCCGCCGACGACTGCACCAGCAGAGTCGAGCCACGCGCCAGGACATGATGCGCAGACCGGAAAGCCGGAGACGGGCGAGAAAGAGAAGAACGACCTATCGAAGAAGCAAGGGACTGATAAGAAGCCTCCGCAGGATCAGGGAACGCGAATGCCGAACGCGCCGAAGTGACCGCAGACTCACGAAAGGCCCGGGGATTGGACCGGGCCTTTCGCACGCTCGGATGCAGCAGCTTAATTCAGGCCGCGCGTCCAGGTGTCGACTTCCTCGCGCGCCTTGTCCTTAGCGTAGCCGTAGCGCTTTTGGAGAGCGCCCTCGAGCTGTTCGCGCTTACCATTCATTTGAGCGATTTCATCGTCGGTGAAGTCACCCCACTTCTCTTTGACCTTGCCGGACATCTGCTTCCAGTTGCCTTCGATCCGATCCCAGTCCATGGGTGCATTCTCCGTGTTTGGTTGTGCCGAAGTGCGGCGTCTGAGGGGAATGTCGTGCGCGGGCGGATTGTTCCACTCAAGCGAGCAGATAAACTAAACGAATTCGACGATCGCGTGCGCGGCATCCTCCGCACGATACGGGCGGGTCTCCAGGCTGCGTAGGATTCGATGACGGCCAGGATCGCTGCGCAGATGCAAAAGAGCACGGCATCGAGACCACGGCTTGCCACACGGTCTAGGGGGAATGATCATCGACAGTGCGGGCGAGCCCAGGAACGCAAGGATCGGCAACACGAAGAGGACAATGTGTTAATAGCGAAGTTCTTGAAATGTTCTCGCCTCGGCGGAGGACGAGCTGACGGGTACCATCGCCCTCGCGATGATCGGCTCCTCAGGGCTGAAGAAGCGTAAGCCGACTTGGCGCAGAGAATGATCCGCGCTACCAGCTCGCGCGGCGGATTGTGGCGCATATCAAGCGGTCGAATTGGATCGTGAAGCGGGCTGAGACATGAGCGGGCAAGCGTCAGTAGTTCCACGGGGTGCGAATCCTTTGAAACCCGGAGGGATCCTGTACGCCGGTGCTAGTTTAGTGCTGCTCGGTGACCCATGGCTCGGGGCTTGCGTCGCCATCAGGCTCCGAGTTCTTTCCAAGAGCTAGCGTTCCGAATACATTATTACCGCGAAGGACGGCAGGCGCTTCGAGGACTGCCTTTCCATAGCAGCGTAGGCGTGGCTGGCGTAGGTTTGAAGGGTGAACCGAACCATCCGACTATCGGGCACGCTCTCCGGCCTGACTTTTTTCATTCGTTGCCGGCATCGCCACGTTCTTCAGATCGTCCATCGTGTGAATGCGATGCGCCGGGCAGACGTGCTGCGTGTATTCGATGCGCGCGTTCGCGGCCATTCGATCATTCTGGCAGGGCATCGCAACAGTGGTGGCGAACGGCAGAAGGCGCTCGAACGGGAACGGATGCTGTTGCGCGAGCTTTATCACCGCAGCCAGAACATGCTCGCGGTCGTGCAGTCGATCATCCGTCGCACTCTCGACGGGCAGTCGGATCCGGAAGAAGCCAAGCATCTCCTGAGCTGGATTTATGCGATGGCAGAGGTCCAGCAAGTACTCCTCAAGAACATCTGGGAGGGCGCAGATCTCCGGAAGATCATAGAAGCCGGTGTGGGTGCCTTCTCGTCAAGACTGACAGTCACCGGCTGCGACCTGCTGGTGAAGAGAGAAGCAGCGCAGCAACTCGTCCTGATATTCCATGAGCTGGCGACCAATGCCTTCAAACACGGGGCGTTAGTTCCCCCACGGGGCCGCGCTCGTTGTGGAGCGCGTCGATCGCGAGAGGAGACTTTTTCACGTGGTGTGGCCCGAGGCGCCGAAGTCAATCACGCCAACGGGCTCCTTTGGGACCAGTTCACTTGTCCAGAGGAGCAACAGGCCATGAACCGGCTACGCTTCATCGTCCGTCTCCTCTCGAGTGACGGACACTACCCATTTTTGGAGGAGTTCTCGGTCTCAGATCACCGGGCCTTCGCAGCGCTCCAGCCCGCAAGAGCCGCTCAATCGATGGGCTCCACGCCGCACCATTTCGCGACGAATAAAGCCATCGTACCGGTAATACGCTTGACCGATGCGAGACTGACGCGCTCATCAAAGCCGTGAATGTTCTCAGAGATAGGTCCGTAGCAGAGCGCGGGTATCTTGTCGTAAAGAGCGTACACGCGGGTATCCAGGTAGCCCGGCGTCATGAAGCTTTCGAGTTCGCGCCCGGTTGACGCTTGATGTGCTTGAGCAAGGGCTTCCTCCGCCTCTGTGCCTGGCTCCTGAATATAACCTTCCGCGTGAAATCCATTAAAGGTCACGATCGGCGGGTTGTTGCCAAGATAGCGATCAGAGCGCGCGAACTGAGCGACCCTGTCTCGAATCACACGGGAGGCCTGCGCAGCATCGACGCCTGGATAGATGCCAATGCGGCAATCGATGCGGCACCAGCTCGGCACCGATGATGCCCAGTCACCTCCTTCAATCTTGCCAATGTTGAGATTTATAGGATGGTCTATGTCAGCAAAGTGCGTACGCCCCACCTTGTCCCCGTTCCACTCGACCTCGAGTCGGCGCAAGTCGGCAATGACGCGGTAGGCTGCGTCGATGGCGTTGGCGCCCTTCCCCATCTCTCGAACATGGACAGGCATGCCACGAACCTCGATCTGAAACCAAAGAACGCCGACATTGGCACGTACCAGCTTCTCCTCTTCCGGCTCCGGGGTGAGCACAGCGTCAGCTTTGTAGCCGCGCAGGTGCGTCATCAATGCGCCGTTTCCGGTCGACTCCTCTTCCACGACAGATTGGATGTAAACCGTTGCCGCTGGCTGCAGACCAAGCCGTCGCAACGCGTCCAGGCAGAATAGATTGGCGGCGAGCCCCGCCTTCATGTCGGCGCCACCTCGACCATACAGCCAATCGCCCACAATGACTGGATCGAAAGGCCTGTTCGTCCACATATCGGCAGGCCCCGAAGGGACCACGTCCACATGGGCCTGGAGAATAAGTGAGCGACCCTTCTCATCGCGCGGTCGATGGATCCCCACGACGATCGGGGCCTCTGAGTGCTCTTCCGTCCAGGCCCCAGCACCAGAGTGAGCCGCGATCGCCTCCCGATCCATAGGAAAGCGATCGGTCGCATAGCCACGCTCGCGCAGCGCACGAAAAACAAAATCCTGGCACCCGTGCTCTGCGCCACGCACAGAAGGAAATCGCATGAGCTCTTGCGTAAACCTCACCTGTTGGTCGAAGCCGGCTTCGATTGAGGCGAGGATGTCGGAGCAGAATTGATCGGCGAGAGCCATGCTTTTCTAACAGCTCCATATGAAAATAAGCGCGCTTGCTGGACCATCTTGTACTCTGTGCGATGTTGCGCTTAAGGCCGCCCTCGCGATCCTGCCAAACTATCGCAGTGGCTTTCGTTCCGGGCAATCGCTGACCGCGAGGCAGTGTTACGACCCATGGCTATTCAGGCCCGCTTGCGCTCTGACGGGTTACCCTGGGGTATCTCGTATGCCTGGGCAGGCATTGCCATCAACGTCTGCGCGTAATCGTACGCGACGTCGACGTAGGATGCATCCAATGCACTCCGCGAAGTAGGTCGTCATATGCGGCTGACACTCGAACAGATCATCAAGCTAACCCAGCTGGCACGCTGTGTCCGGGGGTGTGGCCGCCGGTGCGACGGACGACGACCCCCGGTGCGACCTCGAACTCCTTGTCGAACGGCCGCAGCTGGTTGCCGTACTCGTTCAGGAACCGCGTGGCCGCCCGCTGAAGCGCGTCCGGGAAGCCCGGCGGCATCGAGACGCGGAAGAAATCGGGCGCCTCCCAGAACTCAGCCTCGGCGGCCGCCACGTGGATCCGCAGGTCCGGACGCAGCCGGTCTCTCACCCCGTCGATGAGCAGCCCGCCAATGTGGTCCATATGCATGTGGGTGAGCACCACGTCGGTGACGGATGCGAGATCGATGCCGGCGGCCTCCAGTCGCTCGACCGTCCGTCCGGCCCGCGGCAGGTTCAAGTCCGGGACCGCGCCGGCCAGCGTCGATGAGTATGGTCCGGTTGCCACTGCGCGCCACGACCACGTTCAGCGGCCAGTCGAGCATTTCCGGCGGTAGGAACCTGTCCTTCAGCCAAGCCGCACGGACGGCCGGGTCGGCGTTGGTGGCCAAAGTCGGGGCTGTTATCGGTAGTATTCCGTCGCTGACCACGAGCACGTCGATGTCACCGACCTGCACCGCGTAGCGCGATGGAACCAGCTCGTCGAGGCCGGGCCGACCGGAGTGTGAGGTATTGTCCAAACTCATCCTGCCACCACCCATTGAGCGTCAAGGACGTTTGAGGACTCGATGATCGCACCACTCTCCGATAGGCGGGATCAGGGTTATCCCTGTGATCAGCCGTTCGAGACCCTGTGTTGTTGTGAACAAGGACGATCGCAATTGGCCCATCGCGTCGGGCGCGCGATGGCAGCAAATCGAAGGAGAGCAGACGCCGAGGTTGCACGATCTCAGCAGTTGACCCGAAACGGCGCTGAGCAATTGCAGCACGCGGGCATGGTGTCGATCGCTCCGCCGAGAAAGCGGACTTGATGTTACTCCCAACGGTGTCAGCCGCAGATACATTGCTCCGTAGTGTCAGCCCGCGGAACGCTACGTCATTCCTGCGCATTCTCTCGAGGCGAGGCTAATATTAGGCTCGTTTATCAGCGCACGCGATCGCAGCCGACGAGATGGCCATCACCGCTCAACTGACGAAGACGTCGACGCGGAAGCCTCTCCTCTAGCGGAGGCCGGGTCGCGAGAGGAAGGGCCGCGGCGGATCGAGCAGCCAGGTAAGGAGCACCGGCCATGTCGGCCTTCGAGACCTTCTCGTAAAAGCACTGCGTAGCGCTACGCGATAGCGAGCGCGTTTATGGCTCGATCAATTTTCGGTGGATCAAGTCGGCGTTCACGGTGGAAGACTTCGCCGCGAGGCATCTGATCGATCTACAGGATGCGGCGCAGGAAATCGTGAAGTCGCTACGGCGGTCAATAAAGTAGTCGCAACGCGCAATTTCGTCGGCGGCTCGCGCGATACGGCGCAGCGGAGGGACAGCTCGAGGCTAAGTCTCCTTCAGTGCAGCCGCCACGATCGCATCGGCATGGACGGCAGCGCTGTCGATGACCGGATAGCCCGGTTCGAGGGTCTCATCGAACACCAGGTTCAAGTCTGTCCCGCCAAGCAAGATGGCGCTGGCCCCTTCTTTCTGTATCAGCCGATCGCCGGCATCAAGCAGACGTTGACGTTGCTCAGCATTCGCTTGGCCAGCGATTGCAATGGCGACGTAGTCGTCGTTTACCTGCTCAAGCTGGGCGCGAGCCGGCACCACCGGGGCGAGGTCCCGAAGCGAACCGTACAGTGCTGTCTGCATAACGATCCGCGTGCCAAGGATGCCGACCCGGTGCAAACCCAACGCCTTAAGCCTATCCGCAACGGCCATGGGCCCATTGATGATCGGCAATGGCGAAATGGCGGCGAACTCGCGCACGCAGAAATGTCCGCCCATGGAAGTGATCGCGACGGCGTGCGCGCCTGCGGCCACGAGCTGGCGGGTGACCCGGAGATACTCGGCAGCTTGTTCGTCGGCGCGGCCAGCGTTGACATTTGCAGAAAGCATTCGGGCACTGGTGTGCGCGATGGTGAGCTCGAGCTTCTGCTGGGCTGCATCAAACGCTTTTACGATGCGATCGTAGTAGAACACCGTGGCCGCGGGGCCAATGCCGCCGATCAATCCGATGTGCATGCCGGCGCTCCTTTTGACGCGTCACAGTCCGTTGCAGCCTGTCTATGTTGAATTGGAAAAGCTAGAGCCGTCAATTCGCGGCGCGACAACCTTGGTTGCTACCAGGCGTCCATCACGACAAGGCCTGGGCTGTCACCAGAGATTGCTGACATACTCCGGCTGAGGAAGTCACGGGAAATCACTTTCAGCCGCAGGGTGCCATCAGTGCTAGGGCACTCAGAATGAGACGCAAGACATACCGTCCACACGCATTACGCTCTCCTGATCGAAGCGCTTCTTGTAGGCAGTCCGGATGGCCTCGATATCGTGATGGGCTTGTGCGGTTGGCTCATGCCAGATGACCAGCATGTTGGACTGCTCCTTGGCAAGGCGCCCGTCATTGCCCCGCCACTGGCCGGGGCCCCGGAGGACCGTGAAGCCGGCAGGAAATCGCGGTGTTACTTCGGTGTCCAGAAATCGGGTCCACTCTTCTTCGGTGACCGGCACGCGATGAGAGCGCGTCGTGCCGAATAGCAGCTCGAGCCGCGCCAGCTGGCGCGCCGAAGCCTGACACTGCAGCCTCGGTCCTGCTGATACGGTTGCCAGCCAAGTAGATGCCGCGCCGAGGGCGATGCCGAAAGAAAGGATGGCGAAAACATGCACGTACATGCTCCTCACGGAGTGCCTCCCTGAAAACACCGGCGCTTCGAACGCTGCAGCGTCTGGGCGGGATAGTGCAATGGGGCGGCTGGCACAGTTACGAGCGTAACCACTGCCGTCATGAGGAGCTTTGCTCGGCTGAATGGACAGCGGGGGCTATAGCTTCAGCACAAGCATCAACTTCGGCGCGGGCGAGATAGTGGCCACCATCGCTGGCAATCGCCGCGAATCGCCAGCCGTGACGGCCGGCGATGCGTGCCAAGGTTTCGTAGTCGACCTGAAGGACCGAGAACGGCGCACCGCGCAAGCCCTTGTACTCGAACTGCAGATCGGCCTCGCCGAAGTAGCGCCCGGCTTCTTCCTTCTGTGCGAGCTCCGCCAGGCGCAGGCCGTCGGCGCCGAAGCGCAGATCAAATGAATCCGCGATAAGCTGTCCGCCCGGCGCGAGCAGCGTGCGCATACGCGCCAGAAAACGCGGCAGGTCGGCAAGTCGACCAACCTTGTCGAGGCCGTTGCACAGACAGATGATGGTATCGTAAGGACCGCCGTCATACGCAAAGACATCAGCCGTTTCCGCCCGGCGAACCCCACGTTCGCGCATGATGGCGACGCATTCGGGCGCAATGTCGATGGCGGTCACGTCGATCCCCCGGCGCTGAAGTTCCAGCGCATGCAA
This sequence comes from Pseudomonadota bacterium, assembly GCA_023387235.1. GTDB lineage: Bacteria > Pseudomonadota > Alphaproteobacteria > Rhizobiales > Hyphomicrobiaceae. Next base: position 14,035 of record JAEWIJ010000067.1, on the reverse strand, counting down.
GCCGGCACCGGCGCCGACATCCAGTACGCGGCCGCGACAGAGATTGAGCGCGCGCAATTCGAGCGGATCGAGTTCTTCGCGTAACCAGAAGGACGCCGGCACGTCGTCGCGTGCACCATCCTGGTGGCAGATCAGCATGGCGGAGGTCTCCCCGAGATGGCAGTCGAGCAAGGCGGCGCCCGTGCGGGTCGTAGGCGTCTCTCATGGCAACCCCTTTTGCCAGGCATACCCCAGGGCCTCCGCCAGCACCTCGGGGGGAAACTTCTGTGAGATAGCGACGGCGAGCTTCGCCTCGAGATCGCGCAGCCTGCGGTCGAGTGTAGCCATGCCGACACGGCCGAAGGCCTCGACGTAACGGTCCGCCTCTCCCTTCGCCAGGAGCTCGATGAGAACGTTGTCGTCGATCCAGAGCTTCACGAGCCTGAACAGGCCGGTCTCTACTTCCTCGGCGCGCCAGTCCTCGCGCACTGCCGCGGCATGGATCGCTTCACCGCTCACGGCGGCGCCGATCAACACGTGTGCGCTTGCCGGCTCGAAGGTTGCGGGCCGCTGGCGAATGCCGAGCGGCGCATCGGGATCGAACGCCGCAGTGGCGGGCAGGATCTCGAGGAACGACCCTTGCTCGTCCCCGGCAACGACAAGCCAGGTGCCGCAGGGAAAGGGCGGCGTCGGCGCCCGCACGGCTGTCGCCTGCGTGAGCTCGGCGAGGGCACGCGCGACGCGATTGGGATCACGGACGCCGAATGATGCGTGATGGATCATGATGACGCTGCTCTCGCTAAGCTACCGCTTCCTCTTCGTGGCGCGGGTAGTGCTCGAGGTGGAACTGTGGCGGTCTCGCGATGGTGCGGACGGCGCCGCGCTGTGCCACGGCGTCCCGCCACGCTGCCAGCCGGGCGAGATCGGGCGGCATGCAGATCCTCGGAATGGGCGAACGGCAGGTAGAAGAACTTCGCGATCTCGTTCTCAACCGCGCGATCGTGCCCGGCCCTGATGGCGGCATCCGCAACGAGCCGCGCATGTCCGTCGGTCGCATACATACGCGCCGCGCCGCGAAACGCATTGCGCGGAAACTGATCGAGCAGAATAACGAGCGCCAACGCGCCGTCGGCATTCGTAGCCCAATCGGCGAATTCGCTCCGCGCGGCCGCCTCGTGCGCCGCAAGGAAGCGCTCGCGGAAGCGCTTGTCGAAGGCGTCGTCCTTTGCGAACCAGTGAGCCGGACCGGCCGCGCGCCAGAACGCGACGACCGCGCGCGCCTCGTCGGCAATCCCGGCCTCGGCCCGGGCAGGCTCGGTAATGTTGTTGACCACGAGCGAAGCGATCAGCGGCATCGCAGCCAGCGTCGGGGCGAGAGAAAACCATCTCATGACCATCTCCTTGTCCTTCTCGCCGGATTGCAGCCGGCCAGGGCGGCCCGCAAAATAGACATGACGCCAGTGATATGAATTCAGAGCCATGCTGAAATCTTCTCATCTCTCGCGCATCGATCTCAACCTCCTCGTGCTCTTCCACGTTGTGTACGAGGAGCGACACGTCGCGCGCGCAGCCGATCGACTGAGCCTGACGCCAGTTTCTAAGGACAGCGAAGGGCGTGGTGCCGTCGGCGCGAGCGACGGAGCTGGCCGAGCCCGTCGCAGACATCATCGCTCGGGCGGGCGCGGTGATTGCCAGCGCCGAGCCGTTCGATGCCGCGCGGTCACGGCGGCGCTTCACCATCGGCGCGCCGGACGCGATCTCGGCCGTTCTGCTGACGCATCTGCTCCCCGCACTCGCGCAGCAGGCGCCGGGCATCGATATCGGTCTCGTCCAGTTGCTGCCGCAGCATGGCGGCAAGCCGACGAGCCAGGTGTGGTATCAGACACTCACGGAACTTCCGCGCAGAACGCCCACCTTCGGTCTGGGAAACGTGTCCTGATAGCCGGACGCCAGGGAGGCAAAAGACGACTCTGGCTGCACGGCACGAGCGGAGCCGACGGCGCCGAGCGGTCATGACGTGCGCTTGCGCGCCATCGAGCGTCCGATTCTCGGCGCGTTGGACACACGTAGACCTGTCGAACGCGCCGTTGGCACGGCGTTCCCTCAGATGCATCTCAAAGCCCACGCCGACGCTTGCATCAAGGCAGCCAATGAGTAGAATTTTTCTTGTCGCTTTCCAAACCAGCGAGCTCATCATGCGCGCATGGCTGAACAATCACCGCAGGCGCCAGGAGCTCACGGTCTTCCTGATTCTGACGCTCGTGCTGGCGCCGGTGCTGGCAGTGGGAACAGTTGGCGGTTACGGGCTCGGTATCTGGGTCTACCAAATGATCGCGGGGCCACCCGGCGTGCCGGCGAAACCTATTCGAACACCAGGAACCACGCGCGACTAGAAGCGGAGGGATAATGACATCGCCCACTCGTCGTGAGGTGCTCAGCGGCCGCACCTCCAGCACGCCGCAGCAATTTGAAATTGCAAGCGCCGTCGTGACGGCCTGGCCGGACCATCTTGATGGCGTGGCCGACGCTATCCTCGCCCTCGGAAACACTGAAATCCATGCCCGCGACCCCAAGGGAAAGCTGGTGGTGGTGATCGAGGGAGAAACGGTCGGTGTGGTCGGCTCAATCGTCAACGCCATCTCGGACATCCGGCATGTGCTTTCGGCGGTCATGGTCTTCCAGGCCAGTGATGACGAGCAGGCGGCGAGCTAAACGAGGCCTCCATGACACATCCGACGCGTCGCGAACTTCTCAAGGCACAGGCGGCCGCGGCGGCAGCGCTCGCGGCCGGCTTGCCGGCGCCCACCGCAGCGCAGGTCATCACTGAGCGCTCCCGAACTGAACTGACATGGAACAAGGCACCCTGTCGCTTTTGCGGGACCGGCTGCGGTGTTCTCGTTGCGACGAAGGATGGTCGGGTGGTGGCCACACACGGCGATATGAAGGCGGAGGTCAACCGCGGCCTCAACTGCGTCAAGGGGTACTTTCTCTCCAAGATCATGTATGGGCAGGATCGGCTGACGCGTCCACTACTGCGCAAGAAGAACGGCGCCTACGACAAGACCGGCACATTCACGCCCGTCTCCTGGGACGAGGCCTTCACGGTGATGGCCGATAAGTTCAAGGCCGCCCTCCGCATGGGAGGCCCATCGGCCGTCGGGATGTTCGGGTCGGGACAGTGGACGATCTGGGAGGGATACGCCGCCGCGAAGTTGTTCAAGGCTGGCTTTCGCACCCACAACATAGATCCCAACGCACGCCACTGCATGGCATCGGCAGCGGTGGGCTTCATGCGCTCATTTGGGATCGACGAGCCCATGGGTTGCTATGACGACATCGAAGCCGCGGATGCGTTCGTCCTGTGGGGCTCGAACATGGCGGAGATGCATCCCATCCTATGGACCCGTATTACCGACCGCCGCCTCTCGTTTCCCCACGTGAAAGTGGCGGTGATGTCGACCTTCGAACATCGCTCGTTCGAACTCGCCGACATTCCCATGCTGTTTAAGCCGCAAACGGATCTCATCATCCTCAACGCCATTGCGAACCACATTATTCGCACCGGCCGCGTCAATGAGGACTTCGTCTCGAAGCATACGGTCTTCAAACGCGGGCAGACCGACATCGGGTACGGCCTGAGGCCCGAGCATCCACTGCAACAAAAAGCGAGCGGCAAAGATGCGCCAGGCGCCGCCACGGATATGAGCTTCGACGAATTTGCCCAGTTCGTCTCGAGCTACACGCTCGAGCGCGCAGCGGAAGAGTCCGGGGTTCCTCTCAATCGATTGCAGGCGCTCGCAGAACTCTATGCTAATCCGCAGACCAAAGTGATGAGCCTCTGGACCATGGGGTTCAATCAGCACACACGTGGCGTGTGGGCCAACAACCTCGTCTACAATCTGCATCTCCTCACCGGTAAGATATCGCAGCCCGGCAACAGCCCGTTCTCCCTGACCGGACAACCCTCTGCGTGCGGCACGGCGCGCGAGGTCGGCACCTTCTCGCACCGACTTCCCGCCGACATGGTGGTGACGAATCCCGAGCACCGGGCGAAGACCGAGAAAATCTGGAAGCTGCCAGCAGGCACGATCTCACCCACGCCCGGCTATCACGCCGTACAGCAGAACCGCATGCTGAAAGACGGCAAGTTGCTCGCCTACTGGGTGCAAGTGAACAACAACATGCAGGCTGCGGCCAACATGAACGAAGAAGGGTTGCCCGGATATCGCAATCCCGATGCGTTTGTTGTTGTCTCCGACGTCTACCCGACTGTTACGGCCATGGCGGCTGATCTCGTCCTTCCCGCCGCCATGTGGGTCGAAAAAGAGGGAGCTTACGGCAATGCCGAACGGCGCACGCATTTTTGGCATCAATTGGTGAGCGCACCGGGCGAGAGCCGCTCGGACTTATGGCAGCTTGTCGAGTTCTCAAAGCGGTTCAAGATCGAAGAGGTTTGGACTGAGGAATTGCTGGCCAAACAGCCCGGCTATCGTGGAAAGACGATGTATGACGTCCTTTTCCGCAATGGCCAGGTCGACAAGTTTCCAGCCAGCGACGTCGAGGCGGGCTACGCCAACGACGAAGCGCAGCGTTTCGGCTTCTACGTCCAGAAAGGTCTGTTTGAGGAGTACGCGCTCTTCGGGCGCGGCCACGGGCATGATCTCGCGCCCTTCGACACCTACCACCAGGTGCGTGGCCTTCGTTGGCCGGTCGTTGACGGCAAGGAAACGCGCTGGCGCTTTCGCGAGGGGTATGACCCCTACGTGAAAGCGGGATCGGATGTCGAGTTCTACGGCTTTCCGGACGGCAAGGCGCGCATTTTCGCGCTGCCGTATGAGCCAGCGCCTGAGAGCCCGGACAAAGAGTACCCCCTTTGGCTCACTACAGGCCGTGTGCTTGAGCACTGGCATTCCGGATCAATGACCCGGCGCGTGCCTGAGCTGCATAAGGCCGTCCCCAATGCGCTCTGCTACATGCATCCGGACGATGCGCGCGACCTACAACTCTGGCGCGGCGAAGAGATCAAGGTGGTCTCGCGGCGCGGGTTCATGCGCACGCGGGTGGAGACCAAGGGGCGCAATCGCCCGCCGCGCGGCGTTATCTTTGTCCCCTGGTTCGACGAAAGCCAGCTCATCAACAAAGTCACGCTCGACGCGACGGACCCGATCTCGCTGCAGACCGACTTCAAGAAATGCGCCGTGCGCATCGAGAAGGCATAGCCATGCGGCCGCTCATCCTCGCGTCGATCACGCTCGTCGGCATCACTGTGCTTTCGGCCGTTGGCCTCAGTCAAAGCGATAGCGGCGGCCTGCGCTCCGCGCTCCGCGGCAACACGCCTTTGAGCGAGGTGGGGCCGCCGCCGCGGATGCTGCCTCAAGGGAACATGGATCTGCGCGAAGTGCGCAATTACCCCGAGCAGCCGCCCGTTATACCGCACGCGGTCGACGCCTACCAGCTCGATGCCAACGTAAACCAGTGCCTGTCGTGCCATGCGCGCTCGAGGACCGGGGAGTCGCAAGCGCCCATGGTGAGCATCACGCACTTCATGGACCGCGATGGCCAGTTTCTCGCCAGCGTGTCGCCGCGGCGTTACTTTTGCCTGCAATGCCACGTGCCGCAACATCCGGTGAAAGCACCCGTCGACAATCGCTTCGTTGATGTCGATACTTTGCTCAATTCGTCGCGAGGCACGAAATGAGCGTCAATGAACACGGCCCGGCGGAGCAGCCGAGCAGGTTCGGCGGTATCGGTCGGCGACTGCAGTCTCTGCTGAATTTTTTGAGGCCCTACTGGGCGATTCTGATTACGCCGAGCCGGACCCTGAGCCTTGGTTTTCTTACCATCGGCGGCTTCCTGGGCGGCATTTTATTCTGGGGCGGGTTCAATACCGCCCTCGAAGCAACCAACACCGAACGCTTCTGCGTGAGCTGTCATGAGATGCACGACAACGTCTTCGCGGAGCTCAAGAGCACGATCCACTATTCCAATCGCTCGGGGGTACGCGCCACCTGTCCCGACTGCCACGTGCCCCACAACTGGACGGATAAGATTGCACGCAAGATTCAGGCGTCGAAAGAGGTGTGGGGCAAGATATTCGGCTCGATCAGCACGCGCGAGAAGTTCCTTGATATGCGCCTGGAGCTTGCTTCCCATGAGTGGGCGCGACTCAAGGCCAACAACTCCTTGGAATGCCGCAACTGCCACAGTGCTGAATCGATGGACCTGGTGAAGCAGGGCACGCGCGCCGCCGAAGCCCATCAGCGCTTCCTGTTCACCGGCGAAAAGACGTGCATCGACTGCCACAAGGGCATTGCTCATAAGTTGCCGGCAGGCGCATACGACTTCGGTGTCTCCAGCGGTGTTCACGACGGCTCTATTAAGGCCATGCAAGCCTATTTGGATATGACACCACCTGTGAAATTGACGCTGAGTGCGGGCAGCGAGCCCCAGTGACGCATCGTCTTGGAATATGTCCCATCGCAACGCCGGCCCGCGCCCACGCACGGCCACGGCAAATTCCAGGCCTGCAACCGGATCCGTCTCAAGCACGTGAATCAACCCGTCTCACGGCAGCGCCATGGCCGATATTCAACGTGCGGGAACCGGTCAATCTTTGTGCCGGCAGCTTTCAAAAAGCGGCAGGTTGGGACAAAACTCAGGCCGCGCTCCTACGTCACACTGCTCGAGCCACCTCAAGCATTTGTCGCCTGTGCCGCAGAACAGACACCGACTGCGCGCCTCAGCATAGTCATCACCACCGCGCAATCGCGCCAGCGTGCGGGTATCGACATCCAGTCTCTCCATCATTTCCTTCAGACGGCGCGCTCGATTCTCCACACGCCGATACATGGGCCAATCCATCGCTGCCTCCGGTATCCATGCGGGGTCGATAGACCTCGCTTTCGTCAGGCACGTCTAGACTTCATCTGCTCGACAGTGAGGGCGTCAATCGTAGCCGCGTTGATGCAATAGCTGTCCATGCCAGACTGGATATCGCCACTGCCCAGGTCTCGCGCGCAGCGCTGCGGCAGGCATGGTGAAGGGGGAAGGCTTCGCGGTAGATGCCAGCGTTCTGGAAGCCAACGCCAGCCGCTACCACGGCAAGCCGCCGGCTGAACTCGATTGGACCGATGCTCAACGCCAGAAGAGGGCGGTGGCCGAATATCTGGCGGCCATCGATGCCGAGGCACAATCTGCTGAAGCTGCCGATCGCTCCGGCGATACCGACAACGATCCCGAGACACCACGGCAGCGCCGCGTCGAGCGCAAGGCGCCGAAGGTCATCTCGCCCTCCGATCCATCATCGGCGTGGACGGCGAAATTCCATTCATGATCGGGCGAACCTATATCCGCGCCCGGGCAATTGCCACGCCCAACAATTAAAAATCAAGGAGATGATCATGATGACGACATCTAATCCGGCTCAGGCGTCGGAATTCATAGTGCGTGGATAGGCTCTGAGCCTCCGCGCAGCAGCGCGGCGCAACGTCATAAGGCTAGCCGAACAGACGGCGATCCGGCAACTGTCTGCACCACCAGACCGCCTTCTTCACGACATTGGGATCAGCCGATCCCGCATCATCACCGCCGTCAGGGATGGACGCTCGTCGCGCCTTCACCGCTGAGACCGTTGATTTCCCCCTCCGATCCAGTGCATCAGAAGGATGACCTCTATGACCGCAGCAGCAAAAGCTTTCATCCGGAGGCCGAGTTCGACCAGAACAAGGCCCAGGCATTCGCCGGAAGAATGCTCAGCGCCCTCAACGATGCCGCACTTGTGCTTATGACGTCGATTGGCCATCGGACCGGACTGTTCGGACATCTCTCGAAAATGTCGCCGTGCACAGTCGAGCAGCTTGCTTCGGCGGCCGGACTGTCGGCTCGATACGTGCGCGAATGGCTCGCGGTGATGACGACATCCGGCATCGTCAAATACAGGCCGCAGACGCGTGCCTATGCGCTGCCGCCCGAGCACGCGGCCTTCCTCACGTACGGCGGGCCAGTCAATATCGCTGTTAACGCGCAATTCCTCGGCGTCACCGCCGGCGTCGAGGACAAGATCGTCGAATGCTTTCAAACCGGCGGTGGCATTCACTATCACCACTACGGTCGTTTCCACGACGTCATGGCCGAGGCCAGCCACCAGTCCATCGGCACGATTACCCATCTGCACCGAGCGCGAGCGAGCGCGCATAGGCCCAGTTCATTTGGGAACTTGGCGCCGCGTTTGCCGGGATGCTCGATGAACTGGAAATGTATGGTGAGCAGCGCCTCGCCGTAGGCATCGCGCACCACGATGCGGTTGTGGTGCTCTTCGTAGAACCAAGGCGATGGGAAGCGGGCTCGGAAGGACATCCCGCTTGCATAGCGCGGCAGGAACATATAGTGAACATACCGCAGCGCGGCGGCGGGGATAAGGGAACGCGCGGGCCAAGCCGAAACCTTGCCCGCGCGCCCCGGCATCAAACTGAAATGGAAACGTTAGTCACCCCCGCAATATGGCGCCCAGCGACAATTGCTCATGTCGGACTTATCGGCAAGTGAAATGGGCCGGAGGCACGACGAAACAATCGACCGATGATGCAGCAGCTTAACAAATGTTAGTCGCGAGATATCTCAGGCTCGATTCGTTCATGGGAACGGCAACATGGTTGGAACGGCCCAGAACATCGACAGGACGAGGGGCGTAATGGAGCGTGCAGAGATCATACGCGCGAGGGAGGAGGAAGTAGGTCGCGAGTGGGAATGGCTACAGGAGGCCATCAATCTGGTTGCGCGGGCACGAACGGGCGAGGAAGACGCCGACGCCTTCCGGCTGCTCCAGCACCACGCCATGGACATCGGCCAGCGGCGGGTCGAGCTGATGCTCGAGCTCGCCAAACTGGAGCGGCCGTCGGGCTCTTAGAGCTCTCAAATCAACGTGGTGAATTTCATGCTTCGGTAGGGGAACCGGCTGCATGAAGGCGCGTTCATCGGGCGGTTATCCCCCAAGCAAGAGGTTATAGAAATGGCCCGGTCGAGCGTTCAGTCCCACGACATCAGCGACTATCAAACAGCACCACCAGCAGCTCGCTCCGTGACGGCGGAGATCCTGTGCCCGGTCGAGCACTTGCATCAGCGTTTCGACGCGGCGTACGACCGCGCCGAGGAGCTCGCCCACCTCATTCAGTCACGACAAGTGCACGCGTTCGACTGCACGCAGCTGCTCGGCAAGCTGAAGCAAGCGGAAGCCGAAAAGCGGGCGGCGCTCGCGGCGTTGCGCAAGGCGCGTTGGCTGAAGGCTGTACCGGCCGCATAAGATAGGCGGCGGCGCGGGTTCATGCGCCTCCCAAACTGCCTTTGAGCAAGCCTGCGCCGCCGCCGGTTGGCCCGTAATTCCCTCCTTATTCCGGAACGCGCTTTCCGAGCTGGCGTCGCTGGTAGCAACGCTGCGACCGGGATTGCGACATGGAGTACGAGAACACTCGCGACTAGGCGCCATTCATCGCAAATTCAATGAAGCGGCGGCCCATGCAGACATGCTGAAGAAGTTGATTGAGAACCGCAAAGGCTCGGACTGGCCGACCCACCATCCGCACGCGATGCTACGCAAAGCCGAGGCCAATAGGGAGGCAGCTCGGGCCGAACTGACGCGGACTGGCATCAGACGATTCTAGGTGACGCCATGAGCGGCGGCCTGCTGATAGAGGGCATGGTTGGTGATCTTGTCACCTTCGATCTGCACCATGGCGGCGAGCACGGCGCGCTTCTCGCGCATGAACACGGGTGCGAAGTCGGGGTCGTGCTCGGCAATGTTGCTGGTGTTGTCCATGATCTCGGCGAGCTTGATGAGCTTGGCGTTCCAGGGCGCCAGAGCGAGGCGCCATGTGACCATTTTCATGCGCGACTTGCGATTGCGGGTTTCGACATCGCTGAGCCAGTACACAAGCTCGGCCACCTCATCGCCGAACTGCTCGATGATCTCCTGCATAGTGACGGGCGTATCTCGACGGTGTCGTGCAGGAAAGCAGCCGCAAGAACGCTCTCGTCGTCGATGCCATGCTCCTTCAACAGCCGCACGACGGCATCGAGATGCACCACGTAGGGCTCATCGGAATACTGAGCGCCGTGTCTTTGCACGGCGAAGGCGCGGGCTTGTGCTGAAACGGCCATGTTGGGAAACGTTAACGGCTGACGGCCTGTTCCCGGCCAGTTAGCAGCCATTCGATGCTGCTTCAAGCGCGCGCTGAAGGTCGAAGGCGTTCAAAGTTGAGTTCGCTGGATTTCGAGGCAAGGCGATCAGGCGAGCGGACATGTTGATCGAACCAGTAGCGTTTGGCAGGTGAGCCTTTGCGTCGACCGCACCATGACGCTTGCGGAAGCAGAGCGGACTGTAATTCTTCGCGCCCGATGCGCTCAAGTGCCTGCAACCTGCTGCTGGTGCGAAGCGCCAAAAGGACACCATGCCTTGAGGCAACTCCAACTTGTCAAAAGCGTTGCTTCAGTCCATCGGCAGCGATGGCGCCTAAATCGTTGGCTTCGGCATTCTCAGAATTACGCGGCAGCCCGGGTTCGCGGGCTCGTAGGAGATTGTGCCATTCAACTGCTGCGCTAGCAGCGCGACGACTTTTGAACCGACACCTTTTGTTGTCTGCTCGGGCGAGGGCAAACCGATGCCATTATCGGTGACCGTGAGAACCAGGTCGTCGTTTGCCTGAAGCTTTATCAGGATTTGGCCTACCCGATCATCGACGAAGCCGTACTTGATGCTGTTCGTCACCAACTCGTTGATGATGATTGCGATGGGAACAGCAATCTCGCTATGAGCGTAGACTTCATCCAGTTCGCAGCGTAGTCCCACCGGTTTGTCGCCGCTCAACGCAAGCAGACGTCGGACGATATCACCTATGTACTCTTTGAGATCGACAATCTTTGTTTGATCGCGCAGCATCAGGTGATCGTAGACCTCGGCCATCGTCTGGATGCGTTGAGACGTCGTCTCAAGAGCCGCCGAGGCCTCTTGGCCGAGTGTGCGGGATTGCAGGCGCACCATCGCGCTCAGCATCGCGAGATTGTTCTTGGTCCTGTGCGCAACTTCCTGAAGCAAGAGCGTCTTAGAGCGTTCTGAGGCGACGGCTCTCTCCATCTCTTTGCGAAGAGCCTCAGCGAGAATAGCGAAAGCAAACGCTATGAAGACGAACAAGATGATCGGAAGGGTTAGGGGAGACGGCCACTGCGGGCGCAGTATCAGTAGAACGCCAGCTACGGCCACGCCGGTGGCGAAAAACCCGCTACCGCGATCGAACAACATGCCAGAGAGAAAGATTGCGGGAAGGAGAATATATAGGCCGATAAAGCCACTTTGCACCTCCATCGCGGCAAAGATCCCGAGGCTGCAGGCGCTCAGCAATGCGGAGACCCCGTAACGCACCACGAGAGGTTGCGACGGACCAGGCAACAGAGGGAGCAAGCTCTCTATATGGCTGACTTTACTGATCGCTGTCCGCATGAATGGATCAATCGATGATGCAGGATTTGACACCCCGAGTATCCCTTGCGCCGGCCGAGTGTTCAAGCTTAACAGCGCGTCCTTACGGATCAGCGCGATGCGAGGCACTGGTCTATCCATTTCGCTTCCACACCGCGTGCCGCAGCAGGCCGGCCGTCGTAATCGTTCGATACTCTACATCGGCCTTCAGCCGCGGCTGCACCCATACCGCCTTCGGACGGCCGGGCACGACCACTGGCGGTCGATCGACTTCGATCGCCTCGAGCCTCTGCTGGAGCTCGGCGCTCTGCTTCATGTTCCAACCCGTGCCGACCTTGCCCACGTATTTGAGATCGCGACCTTCCTTGCGCGCCAAATGTAGAGCGGCAACAAGGCCTGTGCCGTCGGGTGTGTAGCCGACAATGACGAAGGTCTCCCGCTTGACGCACTTCACCTTGATCCAGCTCTCATTTCGGCCGGATCGATAAGGCGCGTCCATTCGCTTCGAGATGACGCCCTCTAGCCCCATCTCGCAGGCGTGCTCGAACATCTTCGCCCCGTCCTCCGCCATGCGGTCCGAGAAGAGGATTGGGGCTCCGACGCCGCTCAGCAGTTCCTTGAGAACCCGCTTGCTATCGAGGAGCGGCGCCGCGCGCAGATCGAAGCCGTCGAGGTGGAGGAGATCGAACAGATAGAACAGCATGTCGGCGGATCGCCCGCGCGGTCCCATGGCGATCTCGAGTGCATCGAAGTCGCTGGCGCCCTTCCCATCGGGCACAATGACCTCGCCATCGACCACGAGATTGTTCGCGGGCAGGCGTTCAAGCGCCGATGCGAGTGATTTCATGCGGCCGGTCCAGTCGTGCCCATTGCGGGTTATCAGTGCCGGCTTCCCCTCAATGAGGTGACCTTGCACGCGATAGCCGTCGAACTTGATCTCGTGCAGCCAGTCCGCCCCGGACGGCACCGTCTCTCGGAGAGTGGCGAGCTGCGGTTTGATGAATCCTGGGAATGGCGCCGGCTTGGCGCCCTGAAGCACTCGGGCGTGGAAACGGGCGGACGAGCGGTGCGTAGAAGACCGCTTAGCCGGCCGAACCGCCAAGCTGACGCTCAATGGTCAACTCGCTCAAAACCTGATTGGACGGGTGATTGAATGCTTTCCGCTCCCGCCTCGCGCCAACGCACAGTAAGCGACCTATCAGCGAAGACGCTTGTCACCATCACTTTGTCATTTGTCCCGCTCCAAGCACCAGCGCGTGGGTCTCGGCCTCGATGGCGGCAATGACGAGGTCAACGCCTTCGTTTGCGCAGCAACTGAAGCGCGGCGCGGGGGCTCAGTCGTATGGGGTCCTTCCCCATCAGATCCTTATTTGCTTCCGCGCAGCTTGAAATATGTGATGCAGCATTAAAGCGATGCTGACGGCATTCGCGGCGATGATTACAACATCGCCCCGGATCACGCCGTAGAGTATCCAGAGTGCAAGACCCGAGCCCAGAAGGAGCAACATCTTCAAGGAGAGGTCTTCGGCCCCGCCCGTTTCCCAAACTTTCTTGAGCTGCGGGATGTAAGAGATGGTCGTGCAGAACGCGGCGAGCCCGCCGACGAGTGTCTCGAAGCCCACTTTCAGGCGGCCTCACGTGAGCGCTTCTTGCGCTTGCGCGCTGGAGCTGTCTTCTTGCTGTCAGGCTTTGTTTTCAAGGCAGCGCTCTTCCGCCCCTTCACGCTCTGGCGCAGCGCTTCCATCAAATCGACGACATTGCCCCGGTCTTCCTTCTCTGCGGGATGCTCGATGGTCTTGCCGGATGCTTTGCGCTTCACCAGCTTGCGCAAGGCAAGCTCGTACTCGTCCTTGAACTTGGAGGCATCGAACCGGCCTGATTTGCTATCGAGGATATGGCTTGCGAGTTCAATCATCTCCTTGTTTACGCGCGGGCTCGGGATACCCTTGAAGAACTCAGTCTCGTCGCGCACTTCGTAGTCGTAGCGCAGCGTCGTCCCGAGCATGCCTTTGCCCCAGGCCTCGACCGCGAGAATATGCTCGCGGTTCGCGAACACGATGCGGGCGAGCGCGACCTTGCCCTTGTCCTTCATGGCGTCGCGGATTACGGCGAAGGCTTCCTCTCCGCTCTTGCCTTCGGGGACGATGTAGTACGGGCGCTCATAGTAGCGCTTGTCGATGTCTTCCTCGGGGACGAACTTGTCGATGTCGATCGTGTGCGTGCTCTCGACCTCGACCGCCTCAAGCTCCTCGGGCTCGATCTCGACATACTTGCCGCTCGGCAGCTCGTAGCCGCGGCCCTTGTCGTCCTTGTCGACGACCTTGCCCGTCTCCTCGTCGACCATCTGCTGGCGCAGGCGGTTGCCGGTCTTTCGGTTGATCTGGTGGAAATTTTGTCGGCCTGCGAGGACGCCGGGTACAGCGCCACGGAGCAGGTCACGAGCGAGAGCTTAAGATAACCTTTCCAGTACGCGCGTCGGGCAGCCATTGAACTCCTCCTCAGATTCCTCGCAAACGCTAAGCGAATGATTTCGTTCCGCCTTTGGCGGAACGCGGGGCGCCTACTGGCCGTTAGCTGGTGACGGGAAAG
>JAEWIJ010000018.1 GCA_023387235.1 Pseudomonadota bacterium | reverse complement strand
GCCCAGGCGATGGCCGCTTCGAGCTTTTCCGTATCCAGGCCGGCGGCGGCGGGCGTGAGGGCCTCCCAGGCTGTATCCTCGGGAGGGGGCGTGTACGTCGGCTCGGGCACAAAGTACTCCTGTCGATTGCGGACCGTGATCCTGTGTCGAGAGATTCGGCCATGCGGACGGCGAAAACAAGTGATCGTGTGTACGAAAGCCCCGCTCGTGCCGGAAGCACGATAGAACGCGACGCGCAGCGATTGCGCTCGCGGCGGAGGCTCCGGCGGGCCGTCAGTGGCCTGTGTAGACGAAGCCTGCCCAGAAATAAGGATGCACGAAGGGACGGGCGAGCGCTTCCGGCGTCGGCTCCTTGGCGGCTTCCTTGGGGGTTTCGTTGGCGCGGGTGGATGCGGGGGCAAGCCATTCCACGGCGGCGCTGTTGCGCCCGCGCTTGAGGCTTTCGGGGCTCATGGCCGCGCGGGCTGCATCGGCGTGGCTGCGCGCCATGCGGCCGGCGTCGGTTGCCGCCTGAACGTAAGCCGTGAGATCGGCATTCGTCGCCTGACGCAGCCACGCCTGGGCCGCATGGAGAGCGGCGGCGGGGCGCAGTCCCTTGTCGATATGCAACTCGTAGAAGCGTGCGATCAGCAGCGATGTGGCCATATCCGAGACCGGCCAGAGCGTGCCGAGAACGCCTGCCGCACCGAGGGCCATGAAGGTGCCGGGAAGACCGACGAACTCGTCGGGATTGCGCGTGATCTCGGAGAGGCCCGTCTCGCAGGCCGAGAGCACGACGAGGCGGGGATGGCCGAGTCCGTCAGCTTCGAGCAGACGCCCAACACTGAGGCGCGCGAAGTCGTGCATGATGAGCGCCGACTGGCGCACATCAGACCAGGTGAACGTGCCGTGCGAGGCGAAGTGCCAATGGCTCCGCCCCTTGAGGGCTTCTAGCACGGCATCGAGTTTGGCTGCCTCGCCGACAAGAAGGGCGCGCGAGGCTTCCGGAAAGTGCGTCGCGATGAAGGCGCCTTCGAGCTCCGATCCCGGCAGGTCGCCAGTCGGGTTGATGACGGCGGTGAGCGTTGCGGGGTTCGTTACGGTCGCGCGATTGCGCACCGCCGCGAGTGCGGCCAGGCTCGGCGTCACTGTGATCTCGTAGTCGTCACCGAGACGGCGTTGACTGATCGGATCCTGCGCGAGACCGACGGGGAGTACGCCGAGCCAGCCTGACGGCACCCAGACGAGTTGCGCGCCGGGTTTGATGCCTTGAGCTTTGAGTGCGGCATCGAGATCACTGGCAAACAGGCGCCAGAGCTCGGGGCCGAGATCCTGGATCGCCGACATCCACTGCGGCCAGCGCTTCTCCTTTTCCTCGCCTTCGAAGTAGTTCGCGAAGTAAGCGCCGATCCAGCCGCCACCCACAACGCCATCGGGACCTGCGAGCAGGGTCGACAGCCTCGCCGGCGTCAGCTCCGGAAGATCGATGACGCTTGCCTTGGGATCGGTGCCGCCGATGATGATCAGCCTGCCGCCGAGCGATGTCACGATCGGGATCGCCACGGCACCGCCGGCAGCCGCAATGCGATGCGCTTCGGCGAGGGCGGCCGTGCTGCGATCGTCACTCGCACCGCTCGCCGTGACGAGCGCCAGAAGCTCGCGGCGAAGCGCGCTCAAGTGCTCGATGGCTGTGTTGCGATCCGCTGCAGACGCTGCCTCGGCGGCCGCTTGCGCCGCACGGATGGCAGCACGCAACGCATCGAGGCGCGCGCGGTTCTCCGCCGATAGCTCGAGCGATTGCAATCTGAGAGAGACGGCGAGCAGGCGCGCCCGACTCTCGTCGGCGAGCGCGATTGCCGTTTCGGCGTCTCCGCGTTCGATGGCGCCGAAAGCCGCTTCCGCAAACAGCGGACCGGCGTCGGCAATGAGCGCGCCGGCCTCGGTTTCATCGAAGCCCTGACCAAAGAGAAGCAGGAAGGCTTCGCGCGCGCTACGATAGGCGGCGCCAGCTTCGATCCATTCGGCAGATTGAAGGAGCGTGTGGCCCAAGGCGCGGCCGGTGCTCATGTGCTCGCGCGGGAAGGCGTCGCGCGTGAAGACGGTCAGCGCAGCCTCGTACGCCGCGATGGCTACCTCCCGGTTGACGGCGGGGAGACCGCGAACACGGTCGGCGTAGGTATTTGCCAGCGCGTTCTGGGCGCGCGCCCATTCCATGGGATAAGCCGTGCGCGTGAAAACCTCGAAGGCCGAATCGAGGTGTGTGATGGCCTTCTCCTGGTTCTCGGCCGGATCGCCGCCTGCACGCGCGAGATACGCCGTCGCGAGGTTGTAGTGTGCGGACGCCCATTCGCGCGGAAGCTGCTCGCGGGAGAAGACGCTGAGAGCATTCGTGATGTGCGCAATGGCCTTGTCATGGTTCGCGGCGCGGTCGCCGCGCACGCGATTGCGATAGCTGGCGCCGAGATTGTTCTGCGCCATGGCCCAGAACATCGGAGCGGCCTCTTTGGTGAAGATGTCGAGCGCCGCTTCGGTGTGCGTGATCGAGGCTTCGAGATTGTCGGTGGCCGTGCCGTAAATGCGGCTCTGGTAGACGACGGCGAGGTTGTTCTGCAGGCGGGCCCATTCCTGCGGTGCGTTCTCGCGCGTGAAGACGCGCAGTGCGGACTGGAAATGCGCAATGGCGCGTTCCTGGTTGTCGGCGCGCTCGCCGCGGATGCGCGCCCAGTAGGCAATGCCGAGATTGTTGCGCAGCGTCGCCCAGTTCTGCGGATCGGTCTCGAAGGTCCATGCCGGAAGAGCCGCCTCGAAGTTTGCGATGGCGGTCTCGACATTGTCGGCGCGCACGCCGGTCGGGCGGTTGACGTACGCGCTCGCTATACCGAACCGCAGCTCGGCGACGGCCTGCGCGCGATCGGCAGCGAGCGGCCACGGCGAGAGCGTGGTGGCCTTCGCGAGAAGGGCCTCGCCGAGCGATATGCGCTGCTCGACGTCCTGCGTCTGCTGCCAGCGCGTGAAGAGAGTCGAGAAGTCAGCGCCGGACTGCTGGGACCATGTTGGCGTAAGCGCGAACGTTGCGAGCACGATGCCGGTCGCAAGCACCATCCAAAAGCGCCGCATTCCGCTCCTCCGTGGCTGAGCCTCGCCGGCCGAGTATGAATGTGACGGCGCCGGGGCGCGAGCAAGGCTGGGCGGGATTGGGTCGACTTTCCAAGCTCATGCTGCACCGGTGCCACATCGGGGATGATAGGCCTGCCGGGCACGGCGGGGATATCCGCGGCATCTTTCAGCGTGGAGGCGAGTTGAACGATTGTCGGGAGCGGCGCGGGTCGCAGCTCAGCGATCGGATCGGACGATGACGTCCATGAGCTCGGCGACCTTCTGCTCCTGCTCGGCCTTGTCGCCGCTCGCGATGGCATGACGGACGCAATGGTCGACGTGGTCGCGCAGCACGGATTCCTCGACGCGCCGCAGCGCCGCGCGCACGGCGGCGATCTGCGTGACGATGTCGATGCAGTAGCGGTCCTCTTCGACCATGCGGGCGAGGCCGCGCACCTGCCCCTCGATGCGATTGAGGCGCTTCAGTCGGGACGATTTGGCGTCATGGCTCATGCCTTGACGGATACCCTACTGGGGTATATGTGTCAAGGGATACCCGGCGGGGGTATCATAAGCGGAAGGCCGTCATGAGCGAGCACAAGCACGGATCGCACGAGAAGCACGGATCGAGTGGCGCGCAGGCCCACCACGGGTCTTGTTGCGGCGGACAAGGTGGCGCGAAGGCCGACGCGCACAAGGTCAAAGATCCGGTCTGCGGCATGAGCGTCGACCCGCATACGGCCAAGCATCGCCACGATCACGAGGGCCACACCTATTATTTCTGCTCGGGCCGCTGCCGCGAGAAGTTCGCGGCCGATCCGATGAAGTACCTGGCGGCGGAGAAAGCCCCGCCCGCGCCGGTGCCGCCGGGCACGATATACACCTGCCCCATGCACCCCGAGATCCGCCAGGAAGGGCCGGGGAGCTGTCCGATCTGCGGCATGGCGCTCGAGCCGGAGCTCGTGACGGCCGACACAGGCCCCAATCCAGAGCTCGTCGACATGACGCGGCGCTTCTGGATCGGGCTCGCGCTCGCGCTCCCAGTGTTCCTGCTCGAAATGGGCGGGCACATGATCGACCTGCATCAGTGGATGGGTCAGCAGACGTCGAACTGGATCCAGCTCGTGCTGGCGACGCCCGTGGTGCTGTGGGCGGGCTGGCCGTTCTTCGAGCGCGGCTGGGCGTCGATCCGCTCCGGCAATCTCAACATGTTCACGCTGATCGCGATCGGTACGGGCGTTGCCTGGCTCTACAGCATTGTCGGCACGCTCGCGCCTGGGCTGTTTCCCGCGATGATGCGCGGACATGACGGCGCGGTGGCCGTCTACTTCGAGGCGGCCGCGGTGATCACGGTGCTGGTCCTGCTGGGCCAGGTGCTGGAGCTTCGCGCGCGCGAGCAGACGAGCGGCGCCATCCGCGCGCTCCTCGATCTCTCGCCGAAGATGGCGCGGCGTGTGCGCGCCGACGGCACGGATGAGGATGTGAGCCTGGAGGATGTCGCAAGCGGCGACCGCCTGCGCGTGCGCCCCGGTGAGCGGGTACCTGTCGACGGTGAGATCGTCGAGGGTCGCAGCGCCATCGACGAGTCCATGGTGACGGGCGAGTCCATGCCGGTGACCAAGTCGTCGGGCGACAAGGTCGTCGGCGGCACGATGAACCAGTCGGGCGGCTTCGTCATGCGCGCCGACAAGGTCGGTCGCGATACGGTGCTCTCGCGCATCGTGCAGATGGTGGCGGAGGCGCAGCGTAGTCGCGCGCCTATTCAGCGGCTCGCGGATCAGGTCTCGGCGTGGTTCGTGCCGACGGTCATTGCCGTGGCGGCGCTGGCGTTCATCGCATGGTCGATCTGGGGGCCGGAACCGCGGCTGACGTTCGGTCTCATCGCCGCCGTGTCGGTGCTCATCATCGCGTGCCCATGCGCGCTGGGCCTCGCGACGCCGATGTCGATCATGGTCGGAGTGGGGCGAGGCGCGCAGTCGGGCGTGCTGATCAAGAACGCCGAGGCACTCGAGCGCATGGAGAAGGTTGACACGCTGGTTATCGACAAAACGGGCACCCTCACCGAGGGTCGGCCAAGCGTGGTGGCCTTCGAGGCCACTCCCGGTATGGAAAAGAACGAGGTGCTGCGTCTCGCCGCCAGCCTCGAGCGGCAGAGCGAGCATCCGCTCGCCGATGCCATCGTGCGGGCGGCGAACGAGCAGAATCTTGCGCTCGCCAATGCGGAGAATTTCGACTCACCTGTCGGAAAGGGCGTCGTCGGTACGGTCGAGGGCCATGCGCTGGTGATCGGCAATCGCCGCATCATGGCGGATGCGGGCATCGATACGGCGCAGCTCGACAGCCGTGCGGATGACATGCGCAACGACGGCGCGACGGCGATCTACGTGGCTGTCGACGGCAAGGCGGCAGGGCTCGTTGCCATTGCCGATCCCGTCAAGGCGAGTACGCCGGCGGCGATCGCGGCGCTCAAGGAAGCCGGACTGCGCGTCGTCATGCTGACAGGCGACAACAGGACGACCGCCGAAGCCGTCGCGCGCAAGCTCGGCATTTCGGAGGTGGAGGCGGAGGTCCTGCCGGAAGAGAAGAGCAAAGTCGTGGCGCGTCTGCGCAAGGAAGGCCGCATTGTCGCCATGGCGGGCGATGGCATCAACGACGCGCCGGCGCTGGCCGCGGCCGATGTCGGCATTGCCATGGGAACGGGTACGGACGTCGCGATGGAAAGCGCCGGCGTGACGCTGTTGAAAGGCGATCTCGGCGGCATCGTGCGCGCGCGGCATCTCTCGGCCGCGACCATGAGCAACATCCGCCAGAACCTGTTCTTCGCCTTCATCTACAATGCGGCGGGCGTGCCGGTGGCGGCGGGCGTGCTCTATCCCGTGCTCGGGGTGCTGCTCTCGCCGATCATCGCGGCGGCGGCGATGGCGCTTTCGTCGGCGAGCGTGATCACGAATGCGCTGCGCCTGCGGCACGCGGAGCTTTAGAGTTCGCTTGCCGCTCCGCGCCGAGAGTACGCCTTCGGCATGGCCCCTCCCTGCGAGCGCCGGAAAAGGGCCAGTGGCGCTCAGTGAGCTGCTTTCACCCTCCGATGCGCCCACCACCTTTTCGGCGGATGGCGAGCACGGACGGGCGCGGCGGCATGTTGGGATCGAAGTCCGGCCAGCGCGTCGCCGGATCCTCGAACGTCGAGGCGCGGCCGAACGGCTTCCACTCGCGCACGCCATCCGTCGCCGGATGCTGCACGGCGATAAAGAGTGTCTCGCCATCGGGCGTGAAGTACGGACCGCACACCTCGGCCCCGACAGGCGCACGGAAGAACAAGCGCGACTGACCGCGTGCCGCCCCTTCAGTGCCCACGGCATAGAGGCCATCGGCCTTGCCGGTCTTCGGCCACGACGAGCCCTGGTCGGTCGTCACCCACAGCCGGCCCTCGCTGTCGAAGGCGCAGTTGTCGGGTGAGCTGAACCACCCGTCCGAGCTTGTCGACGGATTCCACATGGCACCGACCTCGGCGATGCTCGGATCTCCGCATTTGACGAGCAGGTCCCAGGTGAAGCGCGTGGCCGCATGGTCCTTGTCCGGCGCCGTTATCTCGATGATGTGGCCGAAGGCACTCTCGGCGCGCGGGTTGGCGGCGTTCACGTCGCCTGCCTTGCGCCGCGTATTGTTGGTCAGCATCGCGTAGACCTTGCCCGCGCTCGGTCCGGTCATCGGGCCTGGGTCGATATCCTCCGGCCGATCCATGGGCGTTGCCTTGAGGAGGTCGCCGGCAATGCGTGCGTCGATCATCACGTCGGCTTGAGAATGAAAGCCGTTCTCCGGCGTGAGCGGGCCTTCGCCGAATACGAGCGGCAGCCAATCGAGGGTGCCGTCGTCGTTGAAGCGGGCGACCGAGAGCGTGCCCTCGGAGAGGAGGCGCATGTTGTGCGCGCGATCGTCGGGGCGATAGCGCTCGCGGCTGACAAAGCGGTAGACGAACTCGAAAGCCGCATCATCGCCCGAGTAGAGGACGATGCGCCCATCGCCATTGACGATGCACGATGCGCCTTCGTGACTGAAGCGGCCGAGTGCGGTGTGCTTGACCGGCGTCGAGTTCGGATCGCTCGGATCGATCTCGACGATCCAGCCGAAACGGTTCGCCTCGTTCTGCTCCTTGTCGATGTTGAAGCGCGGATCGTATCGGCCCCAGCTGTACCAGTTGCTCGGAATACGATAGCGCGCATAGCTCTTCGCTTCCGCGTCGCCGTGGCCGCGCAGGTTCGGCCGACCGTCGGCGCCCTTCGCGTCCGTCCAGAAGTAGCCGTGGAAATTCTCTTCCGTCGTGAGGTACGTGCCCCACGGCGTGTGTCCGCCGGCGCAGTTGTTGAACGTGCCGAGCACGCGGGTGCCGCTCGGGTCGGCGGCGGTCTTGAGGCGCGCGTGGCCGGCGGCGGGACCATCGAGCGTCATCGGCGTCGATGCCGTGATGCGGCGGTTGCGCGAACTGTCGAGCATGGGATACCAGCGCCGGCCGTCGCGCGCGATCTCGATGACGCTCACGCCATGCGCCGCCATCTCGACGCCGACGTGCGCCTCGGCAATCCGCGAGAAGTCGCTCCGGCTCACGCGGTTGATGCCGGGAAACATGACCTCCGGGCTCGCGTACTCGTGGTTGACGCAGAGCAGGCCGCGATCGCCGGACTCATCGAGCGGAAAGAAGGCGACGTAGTCGTTGTTGTAGCCGAAGCGGCGCGCCTGCTCCTCGCCCGTGAGATTGTGCGGATCGAACGGTGCCATACCCGGAAAGAGCGGATCGCCCCAGCGGAGCAGGATGTCGGCCTCGTAG
Source organism: Pseudomonadota bacterium (assembly GCA_023387235.1). GTDB lineage: Bacteria > Pseudomonadota > Alphaproteobacteria > Rhizobiales > Hyphomicrobiaceae. The sequence goes on along the minus strand of JAEWIJ010000018.1, from coordinate 62 downwards.
CCGGCCGCGACGTGGTGGCGTTCGTCGACGCCGGCGGCGAGCTCCGTGAACTCGGCGACGGC
>JAEWIJ010000007.1 GCA_023387235.1 Pseudomonadota bacterium | reverse complement strand
GTTCCGGTTGCCGTCGTCACGACGGCCCCATTCCTCCCGGTCGCCAACGACGATGAGGCCGCGCCGATCTCGCCGCTCGCGATCCTGAGCGACGACGCGATCGACGAGCCCGAGAACCTCGAGCTCGAAGTTCTGGAAGCGAGCGTCGACATTCAGCCGGCGCCCTCTGCCGAGGAGGGCGCTCCGGATGAAAACGCTGGCGACGACGATGCCCCGCTTGCCGCCGATCCGCCGCTCATGCTGGCCGATCAGTCGGAGTCGGCACCGGACATCCGTCTCGTCGATCTGATCCGCCGCCAGCAGTCCCTGCTCGACCAGTTGAACAACTTCCCGCCCTCCTACGAGGCGCTCAACAAGACGCACGAGCCCGCCGCGCCTGAAGCGACGGAACCAGAACCGGCTCCGGCGCGGTCGCTCGTCGAGCAGTTGGCACCGCCGCCCGCGCCGCAGCCCACACCCGCACCCGCAAAGATCGCGCAGGAAGCGCCGCCGCCGCTTCCACCGTTCGAGATCGCCGCGCTGCCGCCGCCGCGCCCCCCCATGTCGAGCGCGCGACCGCATCGCGAGGAGCCGTCCGAGGCGGAGCTTCCCCAGCAGTCGCCTATCATCATTCAGCGGGCACGTGCGGAGCGGTCCGGCCGTCGCATCGGACCTGCTGTTGCCGCACCGCCGAGCGTCATCCCGGCCTTCCTCGGCGGCCTCGCGCTCGCACTCGTCGTCGCCGGCGTCCTGTTCGCCGTTCTCTGACCGATCCCGCCCGCCGCCGGACGATCCGCCGCACGACGCTTCGCCGCGCCCGGAAGCATCGAACGCGCGCGCTGAATTGTGTATGGAGAGCGGACCCGCCCCAGCCGTAATTCAGGAGCGCGCCCCGTGCCGGACGGATCAGGACGACCGCTCGCCGATGACACCCTACGCGCCGTGCGCTGGTGGCTCTACGGCGTCGCCGCGCTCGTCTTTGCGCTCATCGTCGTCGGCGGCGCGACGCGGCTCACGGACTCCGGCCTCTCGATCACCGAGTGGCGCCCGATCGTCGGCATCATACCGCCCCTCACGCACGCCGACTGGCTGGACGCGCTCGCGAAGTACCGCGAGATCCCCGAGTACAAGCTCGTCAACAAGGGTATGAGCCTCGAGGCCTTCCAGTTCATCTTCTGGTGGGAATGGGCGCACCGCTTCCTCGCGCGCATGGTCGGCTTCGCCTTCGCCATTCCCTTCGTCTATTTCGCGATCCGGCGGCGGCTGCCGGCGGGCATGTCATGGAAGCTCGCCGGTCTCTTCGCGCTCGGCGGCCTGCAGGGCGCGATCGGCTGGTACATGGTGAGCTCCGGCCTCGTCGAGCGCGTCGACGTCAGCCACTACCGGCTCGCGCTGCATCTCACGGTCGCCTTCCTGATCCTCACGCTTCTGCTGTGGTCCGCGTGGTCGCTGCTGCCGCGTGCCGCACTCTATCGCGGGCGACCGGCGTTGCCGCGCCATCGGCGCATCGCCGGCGTCCTGCTCGCGCTCATTTTCCTGCAGGTCGTTCTCGGCGCGCTCGTCGCCGGCTTCAAGGCCGGCCTCACGCACAACACGTGGCCGCTCATGGACGGGCAGTTCATTCCCGACGGGCTCTGGGTGATGACGCCTTGGCACATGAACATCTTCGAGAACGCCACGACCATCCAGTTCAACCACCGCATGGTCGCCTATGCCATCGTCGCGCTCGCGCTGTGGCAGGTGATATCGGTCGTGCAGGCGGACGACGGGCGCCTTGCGCCATCGGCTTTCGCGCTCGCAGGCGGCATCCTCGCGCAGGCCGCGCTCGGTATCTGGACGCTGCTCGCGCACGTGCCGTTGAGCCTCGGCCTCGCCCATCAGGGCGTCGCCGCAGTCGTGACGAGTATCGCGGCGTGGCACCTCTTCATGGCGACACGGCCCGGCCCTGCTGTCTGATGGATTTCGGGCGGTTTCGGGAAACCTGAAGAAACCGTCCGACGCCGCAGTGGGGAGGGAGGTGTGTGGCGATGCGGCGCCGGACAGTTCCTTCCGGTAGCGGCCCATCGACGATCCGCGCACGCTCTGCAGGCTCAGTACGCGCACACGTTTGGGCCACCGGCCGATACGCCGTCCCCATGAGCGGGAAGGGGACTGTATCGGCCTGCTCCGCCGGTCCCCCCGGTAGGGTGCCGACTGAGAACCGAATTCGTTGGCGACGGCCCGATCTGCTGCAACGCGAGACTATGAATGCAGCACCGGAACCGCCGCTCTTCCTCAAGTGGGCATCTTGCTCGATTCCGGTCTCCGCACGATCCCGGAAGGGAGTGGTTTGCCGCGTCCTGAAGAGCCTTCATCAAGCCCCTCAATTGCGACAGCAAGCGGTCGAATCGGCGGCGTTCGAGCGACTGCCACTCACGTCTCGACTCAGCGTCGCAATAGACGTCGCGCGAGCAGAACGGCTCAGTTGTCCTGGCGTGCAGGCTGCGGATCGGTGGCGGCGAGCGCGAGATCCGACCGCCCCATGAGCCGCGCTTCCTCGAGCAACGGCAACTGCTCGACGCAGGGAATGGACACCGTCCGTCCGGTGGCGCGATCGAGCGCCAGTGTCGTGCACTTTGGAAGACGCGCAGGAAGCGCCAGCCGCGCGACGACGCTGACCTTCGGCTCCGGACGCTTGAGAATGGCCTCGCCGAGCACGCCCCAGACGCCCACGGCCTGCCAGAAGATCGCACCGATCAGGAAGCCGCCGAACCCCCAGGCCAGCAATGCGGCCCGCCCCGCGAAGATGCCAGAGCCGGAGACCTCGCGCACGAGATCATCGAGCCGCGGCGGCGCACCATCGGCCGAGCGCCGGCCACGCTGCCCGGCCTGAGCGGCGGACGACGGTCCGTTCATCCTCATGTGAGCGCCTGATGGCACGCGCCCGCTCCCGAAACGGCCACTCTATTGGAATGACGATGTTGGCCTCGTTCAATTGTGTCGACAAGATGGCTGCCTGTCGACGGATAATCGACGGGTCAGTTATCCACAAGCGCGCTGCGATGCGCGGCGGCCTCGTTCTCAGATACCGCGGCCGCGGCCGACCGGGGCGGATCCGCCGCGCACCGGCGGCACGTACATGTTCGACGCGCGGCACAGGCGTCTCTGGTCCTCGTTCTGCCCGCATCGTGTCGGCTTGCCGTCGCGGCTGAAGCAGATGCGCACCTCACGCAGCCGGTTCCCAGGCCCGCCGCAGGAAACGGCCATCATGTCCGGCTTCAGCGCCGGATTGGCATCGACGAAGGCGCTGACGACCGCATCCGGCGAGATCGTGAAGTCGTTGTTCGGCATCACGAAGCGCTGCGGGATGGTCACCGAATTGTAGAGCCGCCGCGAAAGGCCGTAGTAGCCCTCGGGCGTCAGGCCCGAGCAGGTGCCGTGCTTGCGATACTCGTGAATGACGAGGCGCGAGCTCGGCATGATGTCGAGCATGCTGTCGATGAGCGGCTGCGGAACGAAGGGCCTCTGGCGCGTTCGGCAGTTCTCCGGCCAGCCGCGCTCGTGCTGCGGCCAGAGCCCGTGCAGGACGAACGCATAGCGCCGGCCATCGCGGCGATGGCATTGCGGATCGTAGCTGTTGCGCGGCAGGCCAGCGCAGTAGGTCGGGCTCCAGGAGAGAACGAGCGCGTAATAATCGAAGCGACCCGGAACATTGCGCTCCTGATCGCGCCGCTCGTAGGGTGCCCGCCCGCCGGGGCCGGTGCCGTACTGCGCGGCGGCAGGCAGGGGCGCGAGCAGCAGCACGGCCAGCATCCAAAGCACGACGCGTCTCATCGGACAGTCCCTCCAGGTGCGCGCATTTCGCGATTTCTGGCCGGCGCCTCGGCCGCAAGGGCGTGCACTATATCCGCCACGCCGCGACGTGCAATCCGATCCCGGAAGCCGCCTACTCGGCCGCCGCCAGCCGGTCGAGCATGCGGCGCACGGCAATGATCTGCGGCCCCTTGCGCGTCAGATACTCCGAGCCGGAGTAACCCCACCAATCCCAGCAGCCATAGGGATTGCCCGTGCTCGATTGAGCCTGCGGCATGAGGACGATCAGCCGGTTAGGCGCGGCCCAACGCGCGTAGCCACTGTCCTCGATGAAAGCGTCGCCGACTTCCGCACGCGACTGCCGGCAGCCGTGGAATACGACATGCACGCGGCATCCCGCTTCCTTGCGACAGCGCTCCGGCATGAGCACGACACCCTCGCGCGCGAGCCCATGATCGATGAGATCACCCGTGAAAGCATGCTGATCGAAGACGAGCCGCTCGACGGTCGTCGCGCCATCCGGCGCGGCCAGCGGCCCGAGCAGATAGGCGAGCAGATCGCCGGCCTGATCGTAGGCGCAATCATTGATGTAGGGCGTGGCCGAGCCGCTGCACGCCCCGCCCTTACCCTTCGCGATGAAGCCGTGGCCGGCCGGCACATCCGCGACCCGCTTGATGCGATCGACCGGCACGCCGATGCGCTCGTAGAAATGCAGCGCCGCGAGCCCGATCTCGGGAAGCACCGTCTCATCCTTGGTGCCGGAGAACAGATAAACGCGGTCGCCCGCGGTCGCCTCGATCGGATCGATGCGTCCCTCGTGCGCGAGCCCCCGCGCCTGCTCGGCGAGCTGCTGCGGGTTCGGCACGCCCCAGCTCGCGAGTTCGTTGCCCATGCAGCCGTTGATGGCGCGCGAGGCATTGATCAGCGCGGAACCCGGCCCGACGATGCCGCGCGTATAGACGCTCTGCGCGCAGCCATAAGGTCCGCCGGCAACGAGCGCGGCGCCGGTGACGATCGAGTTGTGCGCCAGATGAACCTGTCCCGCCATGTAGGCACCGGACGAGACGCCCGATACCGTCGTGCCGTCGAGCTGGGCACGAACCGCCGGCAGGTTCGGGACATCGGGTTTGCAGGCGGCCAGCAGCGTGAGCACTGCCGCGCCGGCTGCCACGCCAAGCTTGCGGACAAAGTGCCGGGCGAGCCGCAAGGTCATGCCGACGCCTCCCTGCCGGGCTGCCTACATGGCCGCCCGAGATTGAGTCTCCATGACTTCCCTATCACAGCTCGCGGCACGGACCACCGACATCCGCGCGAACGCAACCCCGCATGCGAATTGCGCGCGATATATGGCCTCGACTCACCATGATCGCGGGCAACAGTTGCGCGGCTTCCACTCCCGCGCGAGGCCTACTAGGCTTGCAGATGCGCCGGCTTGCCCGGCGCCAGGGAGCCAGCCATGCCCTCACCCGCACCGTCGACGCCCCTCGTCGCACTCGACGCCGTCGCCGTCGACACGGAGACGACCGGCCTCGACGTCAGGACGGCGCGGCTCATCCAGTTCGGCGCCGTCCGCATCCGTGCCAGCGCCGTGCATCCGAGCGAACAGATGACGCGGCTGGTCGACCCCGGCGTCGAAATTCCGGCGCAAGCCAGCAAGGTGCACGGCATAACCGCGCGCGACGTGGCCGGCGCCCATGATTTTGCGACCTTCGCGCCGGACATGGAGGCCTTTCTCGGCGGCACGATCCTGATCGGGCACACAATCAGCTACGACATCGCGATCCTGAAGCGCGAGTACGAGATTGCCGGCCGGCCCTGGACGGCGCCGCGTGCGCTCGATGTCCGCCTGCTCGCCCGCCTCACCGCCGAGGCCGGCCCGCACGACGACCTCGACAGCATCTGCAGCGCTCTCGGCGTCGGGATCGAGGGCCGCCACAGCGCCATCGGCGATGCGCTCGCGGCAGCGCACGCCTTCGTCGCACTCATCCCGCACCTGCGGGCGCGCGGCATACGTACCCTCGCCGAGGTGGAGGCTGCCGCACGCGTCCGCGCCGAGCAGGACGCACGGACGGCAGGCGGCCTCCTCGTGCCCGAGCTGCCACCCGCGGCCGACCGCACGCGCGTCCTCGTCAAGGTCGACAGCTTTCCCTACCGCCATCGCGTACAGGATGTCATGAGCGCGCCGCCCGTCACGGCGCCGGGCACGACAAGCCTGCACGACGCCATGACGCTGCTGCTCGAGAAGCATGTGAGCTCGCTCTTCATTCCGTCAGCCGAGCGCGGCGCCGGAATCGTGACCGAGCGCGACGTGCTGCGCGCCGTGGCGAGCGGCGGCGCGAACGCCATGTCCCAGCCGATCGACGGCATCGCCTCGCGGCCGCTGCACACGGTCGAGCAGGACGCCTTCGTCTACCGCGCCATCGGTCGCATGGACCGGCTTTCCATCCGCCATCTCGGCGTCGTGGGGCGCGACGGCGCCCTCGTCGGCGCGCTGACCACACGCAACCTGCTGCGCCATCGCGCCGCCACCGCGATGATGCTCGGCGATCAGATCGACAGCGCGCCTGACGTCCCGACACTCGCGCAGGCCTGGGGACAGCTCCCGCAGATGGCGCGGATGTTGCTCGAGGAGGATGTCGACGCGCGCCTCGTCTCGTCCGTCATCAGCTCGGAGATCTGCGCACTCGCCGGCCGCGCCGCGCGCATGGCGGAAGAGCAGCTCGCGGCCGCCGGGCACGGCGGGCCGCCCGTCCCCTACGCGCTGATGGTGCTCGGTTCAGCCGGGCGCGGCGAGAGCCTGCTCGCCGCCGATCAGGATCATGCCATCGTCTATGCCGAAGGTGATCCCGATGGGCCGCAGGACAAGTGGTTCGCGGCACTCGGCGAGGAGGTCTCCAACATTCTCGATACCGTCGGGGTGCCGTTCTGCAAGGGCGGCGTCATGAGCAAGAACGCGGCCTGGCGCATGAGCCGCGCGCGATGGATCGAGACGATCGACCGCTGGGTCCAGCGCCAGCGCCCCGAGGACCTGCTCAACATCGATATTTTCTTCGATGCCGTACCCGTCCACGGGGACGTCGATCTGGCGGAGGACATTCTCGCCCACGCCTACGACGTCGGACGCCGCACGCACTCCTTCATCAAGCTGCTCTCCGAGAGCGCTCGGGGTGCCCGCGCGCCGCTGACGATCTTCCGCAAGCTCAAGACCGACGCCAACGGGCGCGTCGATCTCAAGATGCACGGCCTCTTCCCGCTCGTCGCCGGCGCCCGCGTCCTCGCGATCAAGCACGGCATCCGCGCCCGCGCCACATCCGAGCGTCTGCTGGGCCTCATCGACCTGCATCTCGTCGACGCGGGCGAAGGAGCGACCCTGATCGACGCCCATCGCAGCATTCTGACGGCGATGCTGCAGCAACAGCTCATGGACGGCGAGCAGGGCATTGCCCTCTCGTCCCGCGTTGCACCGGAGAAGCTGAGCGAGCGATCACGTGCGGAGGTGACCCGCGCGGTCACGGCCGTTTCGATGATGAACGACCTCGTTTCCGAAGGTCGCTTCTGAGGCCCGCGCCGCTACGCCGCTATGCCATGGCGGGCAGCGAACGCCGCGAGCTCGGGATGCGGGAGCGGGCTCTCGCGCTGGAGGAAGGACAGCAGCTCGATCTCGTTGGCGTCGAGCTTACCCTCCTTGCCGAGGTTCTCGATCAGCCACTGGCACTCGGCGTCATCGATGCGCTCGTTCGTGACGATCTCGAGCCGCTGGCGCTCGAGGCGGGCCAGCGCGCGCTCCTCGCTCGACTGCATCCGGAACGTGCTCCACACGCTGCCGGCGCCGCCCGCCACCATGCGACCGAGAAACTTGCCGATGCGCTCGCGGGCACTCGTGCCCTCCTCGCCGCTGCCGATCGTATCCGCCAGCAGGACGCCGGCGCCGCGTGCATCGGCATCCTTGGCCCAGACTTCGATCCGAAGCGCTTCCTCGCGCGGCGGAATGTGATGGCCGAGGCTTGCGAGCACCGAGGCGCCCACGGCCTTGACGAACAGCTCCGTCCACGCCGGCGAGCTCTTGCCGCGCCCCAGTGCCTTGTTGATCGCGATCAGGACCTCGGCCTCGGCGCGCGTGACGGCGATGCCGCCGTCGCCGGCGAAGGCATAGAGAATGCGGCGGATCAGATCGATCTCGCTCTGGCCGATCATGCCTGCCTGCAGCATCTGGCCTGCGCGCGTCACGCCGATTCCCGAGATCACCGCATCGCGGACTTGAGCGAGCGCGAACGCCGCGAGGCTCGGCGGCGACCAGCGCGCCTTGTCGATCACGTTGAGCAGCAGCTCGAGCTCGGTGTTCGTCGCGATGCGGCCGTCGCGGCTGATGCGGGCGATAAACCAGTCGGCCTTGTCGACGACGATATAGCCGTCGGGCTCGGATTGATGGACGACATAGTCGGTCAGCGCCTCGATGAAGAAGGGCGCCCATGTGGCGTCGGTCACGCGGCACGCGCTGTTGAGCGAAAGAAGCGCTTCCGCTTCCGAGGTCGAGATCGTGCCGTCCTCGTTGAACGCACGGCGCATCGCCGCAACGTCACTATCACGAATGCTCCCTCGCGCACTGATCTCGTCTACTGCAACGCCATTCAAAATACCCATAGCGCCTCACCCAGGACCGTGACCAACGGCCTGAAGCTAGGAGCATATGGTTACTGTTCCGGTAACAGCGACGTGAGAGACACGCCTTATGTTGCGCGCGCAGAACATGCGCGCGGACAAGAAGAGCTTGTCGCGTCGAAACGCATCGCTGCCGCATTGGCGCGAGCCCGAAGCGTGCGCGCTCAGGCCGAGATCTCGAGGTTGATGGCCTTGGGACCTTTGCCGCGCTTGTCGGGCTCGGTCTCGTACGAAATGCGCTGGCCTTCCGTCAGCGAGCCCACGCCCGAGCGCTCGACCGCCGAAACGTGCACGAAAACATCCGCACCGCCTTCGTCCGGCTTAATGAAACCATAACCTTTTGTCTGATTGAAAAACTTGACTATGCCCGTCTGCCGCATGCCTGCAATCCTTCTCCACGAGGGTGGTGAGCAGCCCGTGCCTTCCGCTCGGGAGACGAGTAGCGCCCCTCGCATAACCATGCCCGCGCGCTTACCATGCCTTTGAGCAGGACTGCGCTCCGTTGCATGTCGGCGCAGGCACACCAGCCCGCGTCAAAAAATATCCGACCGTCAAATCATGCGGGCAAAGCACAATTGCGTGAAGCCATGGCAATGAGGCAGCGTGCCGAAAATACAGGCAAACCGGTGCTTTTGGAGGTCTGATCAGCCCAGCCGGCGCACTTGGGCGCGTGCGCCTTCGCCATCGCCCAGCCACTCGACGAGCACCGGCAGCAGCATGGCGAGATCCGCCTCGAGCGTGTATGGCGGGTTGATGACAACGAGGCCCGATCCATTGAGCCGCTCCGTGTCCGCCGGCTCGCGCAGAAGCAGCTCGACGGCCAAACTCTCCTTTGGTGCGATCTTCCCGATCGCTTCATGGAAGCGCGCGATGAGCCGCGGGTCCTTGATCGGATACCAGAGCAGATACACGCCGCCGGCAAACCGACGCAGCGCGTTCTGCAGTCCCTGCGCCAGCCGCTCGAGCTCGCCCGCCTGCTCGAAGGGCGGGTCGACGAGAACGACCCCGCGGCGCTCCTTCGGCGGCAGCTGCGCCTTGAGCGCGAGCCAGCCGTCGAGACCGAGCACCTTGGCGCGCTTGTCGGCGGCCAGCGCCTCGCCGAGCAAGGTCGCGTCCTCGGGATGCAGTTCGTTGGCGACGAGCCGGTCCTCGGCCCGCATGAGCGCGAGAGCCAGGCAGGGCGAGCCGGGATAGCGCCGGAGCTTGCCGTCCGGATTGCAGGCGCGGACCGCATCGAAATAGGGCGCCAGCAGCGCGGCCGCCGCATCGGGCAGCGGCGACGTCCCTCCCTCCGACGCCCCGAGCAGCCTGCCGATGCCACCCTTCCATTCCCCGGTCTTCTCGGCGGCCTCGCTTGCGAGGTCGTACATGCCGATGCCGGCGTGCGTATCGATCACGCGGAACGGCGCATCCTTCCTCGCCATGTACGTGAGCACGAGCGACAGCACCGCGTGCTTCAGCACATCGGCGAAGTTCCCGGCATGGTAGGCGTGGCGGTAGTTCATGCGCTCAGCGTCGAGCACCTATGCGGCGGCTTTGTCAAGGCGCGCTTCGGCGCCCTATCCGCGAGCTTTTTCATGGGGCTCGCCGGCACGTCCGGACATAGCACACGCGAACTGTTTTAGTTTGAAATTCCTCAGTCCTGTAAGATACATGAGCCTTCACAATCGTGTCGCGACCGCTCGCCCGCTGCCCGCGCCACCGACCAAGTCGCAGATCCATGCAGAAGCCCTCCGAGCCCGCGCCCGCCCGCCTCCCCTGGTGGCGGGATCCGATGTACCGCGTCGTCCACGCGGTCGGCATCACGCAGGTGACGGCATGGGGCACGGCCTTCTACTGCCTCGGCGTGCTGGCCCACCCGATCGCCGATGAGCTCGGCTTCAGCCGCAGCTTCGTGTTTCTCGGCTTCACCGTCGCCATGCTCATGCAGGGCCTGGTCTCGACGCACATCGGACGGCTGATCGACCAGTGGGGCGGACGCCAGGTCATGAGCGTCGGCGTCGTCCTCATTGCCATCGGTCTCGCGGCGCTCGCCATGGTCTCGCATTGGCTCGCCTATCTGGCGGTCTGGGCCTTCCTCGGCGTGGCCATGCGCATGTCGCTTTACGATGCGGCCTTCGCCTCCGCCGTGCAGGTGGCGCCGAGCCGCGGCCGCAAGGCGATCTCCTATCTCACGCTCTACGGCGCTTTCGCCTCCTCGGTCTTCTGGGTCGTGGGGCACCAGCTCGACGTGGCCGTGGGCTGGCGCAACACGCTGCTCATCTTCGCCCTCATCAACCTCGTGGTCTGCCTGCCGCTCAACTGGTGGGGCCTCTCGATCCGCGAACCGAAACCCGAGAACGGGCCAGCCGTGACGATGGCGGCCCGTCCCATCGACGGCGAACCGCTCAAAGGGCGCGCCCGCACGATCGGCATGATCCTCTTCGCCCTCATCATGTCGCTCAACGGCTTTGTCTTCGGCGTCGTCTCGGTCCAGCTCGTGCCGCTGTTCGAGACGGCCGGCATGGCCACGGCGACTGCCGTCTGGATCGCCTCGCTGAAGGGCTTCGCTCAGTTCGGCGGCCGCATTGTCGAGATCGTCTTCGGCCGCAACCTGCATCCCTTCACCGTCGCCCGCTTCGCGATCGGCGCGCTGCCGTTCTCCCTGATCCTGCTGCTCTTCAGCGGCGGTGCCTTTGCGCCGATCCTCGCCTTCACGCTGCTGATGGGCGCCTCGCAGGGCGTGATCACGATCGTGCGCGGTGCCGTCCCGCTCGCGCTGTTCGGCGCCGAGGGCTATGGCCGCGTGCTCGGCCTCATCGCAACGCCCATCCTCGTCGTCAGCGCGCTCGCACCGACGGTCTACGCCTTCATTCTCGACACCTGGGGGAGCACGGTCGGCGTGACGATCCTGCTCGTCAGCGCCATCCTGGCCATGGTCGCCATCGAGCTTATGGGCCGCTGGTATCGGAAGAACCAGAACGGCGGCTGAGGCGGGCTCGTGGCCGCTACGTCGAGCGCGGACGGATCACGTGGTTCTGCACGCCCGCGGCACCGAGCTGCGGCCGCTTCGAGCTCACCATGCCCGCATTGACGCCCGCCCAGCCGATCTCGCCCGAGAGCCGTCCATACTCGATCTTCGGACAGCGGTTCATGACAACCTTCAGCCCCGCGGCCTCCGCCTCTTCCGCCGCGACGTCATTGCGGACTGCAAGCTGCATCCAGATGACCTTGAGCCCGAGCTTGTCCTTGAGCGCGATCGCCTCGCGCACGACGCCGAGCGCAGCATCGGAGTTTCGGAAGATGTCGACCATATCCACGCGCTCGTCGATCTCGCCCAGGCTCGCCACGACCTTCTGCCCGAGGATCTCCTGCCCCGCGAGCGTCGGATTGACCGCGATCACGCGGAAACCCTTGCCGAGCAGATACTTCATCGCGAAATAGCTCGGGCGATTGATGTTCGCCGAGGCGCCGACCATCGCGATGACCTTGCTCTCGTTCAGGATCGCGGCGACATAGGCGTCATCATAGCGGTCGTGGTTCATGGTTCTTTCGGAGGCAATAGCTTCTGCGGGATCACATCAATCGCCCTTCCAGGCCGGCGGGCGTTTGTCGATGAAAGCGCCGATGCCTTCCTCGGCATCCCGATGCATCATGTTGCGCACCATGACATCGCTCGCATAGGCATATGCATCAGCGACCGGCTTCTCGATCTGCGCGTAGAACGCTTCCTTGCCGATCCGCACCGTAGCCGGCGACTTGCTCGCGATCACACGCCCGAGCGCAATCGCGGCATCGAGCGCCTCGCCCGCCGGGACGACGCGATTGACGAGCCCATAGTCCGCCGCCTCCTTCGCACCCAGCATCTCGCCGAGCAGCAGCATCTCCATGGCCCGCTTGCGCGGCACGTTGCGCGAGAGCGCGACCATCGGCGTCGAGCAGAAGAGCCCGATGTCCACGCCGGGCGTCGCGAATTTCGCCGCCTCGCCTGCGACCGCCAGATCGCACGTCGCGACGAGCTGGCACCCCGCCGCCGTCGCGACGCCCTCGACCGCCGCGATGAACGGCTTGGAACTGCGCATGATCGACGTCATCACGCTCGCGCAGCGCATCATCGTGAGCGCATAAAAGGCGCGCCCCCGATCCTCGTCGCGACGATGCGCCGTCAGCTCCTTGAGATCATGCCCGGCGCAGAACGCGGGGCCCGTCGCCGCGAGAACAACGGCGCTCACGTCGCGCGCGCCCGACAGCCGGTCGATCGCCGACTGCAGCGCGAGCAGCATGTCGAGGCTCAGGCTGTTGCGCGCTTCCGGGCGCGTCAGGGTCAGGACGGCGACGGCATCGTGGCGCGCCTCGCTCAGGAACGGCGCGCCATCCCTTCCCGTATCCTTTGGTGATCCGCCGTCCTGCATAGCGGCATTCCTGAGCGCGTGCGGCGACGCCGGTCCGGCGCCGCCTCCAATTATTGCTGTCCGAGCGCCTTCTCCAGCGCCTCGCGGTGCTTCGAGACCAGCGTGATGTTGGTCGGGAACTTCACGGGCGGCGTGTTCTTGAGCGCGTCGTTCAGCTCGTCGAGCATCTGCTTCTTCTCGGTCGCACTGATCTGCGTATCGGCGTTGATCTCGGCGATCTCCTTCTTGATGAGCTCGATCGGGTCGGTGTACTTGCCCGTATCGGGATCGATGCCGCTCAGGATCACCGATATGTTGTAGGCAACATCGTCATACTCGGTATAGTCCTTGAAGCCGTGCTTGCGCGCGATTGAATCGAGCTCGGCCTGCTGCTTGTCCGTCGGCGCGGTGCCTTCCTGTGCGGGGTTGCGCTCGATGAACTGCGTGATGTCAGGCTGCGCTGCAATGAAGCCCTGGATATGCTTTTCGGTGAGCTGAAGCTGATTGAAGGCCTCTTGTGCGCTCGCCGCCGGCGCGCCGATGAGCGACATCAGGCCTATTGCCACGGCCGAAACAAGCGCGGCAAGAGTTCCAAACCTGCTGAACATGGGGATCTTCTCCTCGTTCGAATCCCGAGCCTGTGTCGTTTGCCTAATCGGATCGCCTAGTGGGATGATCGCGAAGCCGGCGTGCATATAGCAGATCACGTGAGTGGGACGCCATTAAGGATGTCAACTGAGAACCCACAGCCTAGTCACCTTTCCGTCACAGCCGTCACCGAGCTGATCGATGCATCGTTTCCGCAGATCCATGCATCAGGACGGGTGATGGAAATCGAATCCGTCGGCCCCGACACCGCCCGCGTCCGCATGCATCTCACCGAGCGCAACACGCGGCACGGCGGCACGATATCCGGGCCGGCCATGTTCACGCTCGCGGACTTCTCGATTTACGTAGCGCTGATCGGCCGCCTTGGTTCCCCGGCAATTCCCTCGGTGACCAGCAATCTCAACATCACGTTCCTCATGCGCCCGCCCGCGCGCGACGTCATCGCGGAAACCCGGCTCGTGCGCGTCGGGCGCCGCCTCGCCTATGCGGAGGTCGCCCTCTATTCCGACGGCGGCACCGAGATGATCGCCCATGCTACAGGCACTTATGCGATCCCTTCGGCGGGCTCAAAATCGGAGGTAAAATGATACCTTGACTGGGGTATCGTAATACCGCAAATCTATCCCGCTGAATCTATTCAGATAATTCAGATCGCCTCCCCGCGAAATCCATTGACCGCGCTCATTCGGCAGACTAGAAGAATGCGCGCGGCGCTCGATCCCCGAACCGGGATCGCGCCGCTCTTCGTTTGCGACGCGCAGGACCGCCTGGGCTCGACAGCACAAGGCCGCTCCCAGCACACGCAATCCGAAACGGACAACTGAGCGAAAAGAATTCCGGCGACCGCACCGGGCGCCGAACTCGAAGGGCCAAGCACATGAAAACGTACAGCGCCAAGCCCGGCGAGGTGGAGAAGAAGTGGGTGCTCATCGACGCCGAGGGTCTCGTCGTCGGCCGGCTCGCCGCTCTCATCGCCACCCGCCTCAAGGGCAAGCACAAGCCGACCTACACGCCGCATGTCGACATGGGTGACAACGTCATCGTCGTCAACGCCGAGAAAGTCGTCTTCACCGGCAACAAGTACGAAGACAAGAAGTACGAGTGGCACACGGGCTATCCTGGCGGTCTCAAGACCCGCTCGCCGCGCCAGATCATCGAGGGCAAGTTTCCCGAGCGCGTCGTCTTCAAGGCCGTCGAGCGCATGCTCGCCCGCGGACCTCTCCAGCGCCGCCTGATGACCAACCTCAAGGTCTATGCCGGTCCCGCCCATCCGCATGAAGCGCAGCAGCCGACCAAGCTCGACATCGCCGCGCTCAATCGCAAGAACAAGAGAGACTAACGCCATGACCGCAGATGCAAAGTCGCTCGAGGACCTTGGGAGCCTCACCGGCCAGGCCGCGGAAGCGGCCGCACCGCTGCACGTGCAGAAGCTCGACGCTCAGGGCCGCGCCTATGCCACCGGCAAGCGCAAGAATGCCATTGCGCGCGTGTGGGTTTCGCGGGGCGTCGGCAAGATCACGATCAACGACCGGGACGTGACGACCTACTTCGCCCGTCCGGTCCTGCAGATGATCCTGAAGCAGCCGCTCGTCGCGGCCGAGCGCATGGACCAGTACGACATCCGCGCCACCGTTACCGGCGGCGGTCTCTCCGGTCAGGCCGGTGCCGTCCGTCACGGCCTCTCGAAGGCGCTCACCTACTACGAGCCGGAGCTGCGCTCGATCCTCAAGAAGGGCGGCTTCCTCACGCGCGACAGCCGCATCGTCGAGCGCAAGAAGTACGGCAAGGCGAAGGCTCGCCGCAGCTTCCAGTTCTCGAAGCGCTGATCCACGCACGAGCTGCAAATCAAAACGGCCCGCCGATCACCTCGGCGGGCCGTATTTCTTTCCGCAGCCCGCTTCGTCAGGACATGCTGCCGCCGGTCACGCAATTTACCGGGCGCAAGTGCACGCAGCTCGAGTTACGCGGCTTCAGGAAGAAGCGCTCCGTCATGTTGAAGGCGGACTCGATGAAGTAGTTGAAGATCAGCGGTGTATACTCGTACCTCGCCTCGGATACGATCACGCTCTCGCCGGCGACGAGCAGGCCTTCCGGGATGTCGTGGAATTCATCGCCGCGCTCATGCGGCGTGCCCGCATTGCTGTCGCGCGACCAGTCGATCGTGTAGGTCAGCACGCTCGGGTTGCCCGGTGTCCCCGCCGCAATGACGCTCAGGACTTTCACATAGAGCCGCTGGATATCGTACGGCAGGATGAGCTGCTCGATGATCCTGAGGTCGCGGTCCACCTGCTCGGGCGTGAGGCCCGAGTTCGGCGCGCGCGCGATGAGGTCGGCGGTCGAGCTTGCCGCCAGCGTGAGGCGCCGATCGACCGTGAGTGCCTGGCTGAACTCGATGGTGCCGACGAACAGGAAGAACATGATCGGCACGATCATGCCGAACTCGATCGCGGCCATGCCGCCCGTATCGCGCCGCAGGCGGGCAAGAATGCCGCGACGGCGGCCGTGACGCCGTGCCGAAAGTCGCGTGACGAGGTTCCTCATCGTTCGGGCACTCATCAGTTGTAAGGTTCGGTACGGAACGTGGTCGCCGCCTGGATGAGGCGCGAGCCGTTGCCCATATTGCCGAGGTTGAGATAGGGAATTTTCGAGGCGAGGCTCCATTCGTAGCAGACCCAGATCAGCACGACCTGGTCGGCATCACCGGGCTCGAACCTCGTCAAGTCGCTGAGATTGCCGTCGCCGCCGAGGCACTGCGCCATCGTGCTCGGCCCTATGGCTTCCGAGTCCGGAAAGTTCAGGACATTCACGCGCAGCTTGTTCACGCAGTCGACGAAACCCGGCGTCAGCTCGCAGACCTTCTCCTTGAACTGCTGCTCGGTCATTCCGCCCTGCTGAACCTGACCTGTCCTGATCAGGCGCCCGGTGCGCTCGACGGCGTTCTCCAGCGAGAAGGTCGTGAAGAAAAAGAGACCGACGCCCATGATGCCGAAAAGCAGCATGAGGAACGGGCCGGCCACGAAAGCGAACTCGATAGCGGTCGTACCCGACGCATCGCGACGCCAGCGCCGCGGCAGCGACCAGCGGCCGTCCGAAGATGAGTCGGAGAATGGCGGCATTGGCGTACGCCTCACCCGTTCACGCCTGGAAGATCGTGCCAATCAAATACGAGAATGTTGAATCATCGCTTAATCAGACAGCGGTCATTGCCGAATGGTTAGCGAATTGCCCGCAAAGCAATCCATCCCTGCTCGATCGCGCCGGGCGCCTTCTGCAATATTTTATCCCCGCTCCTCCCGAGGCATGAGAAGCTGGCAAGTTATGATTCAAATCTATACTTGTGGCTCGCCAAATTTATCTTTTCGCCGCCGAAGAATTTCCTGAATCAATTATTGACATCGCAACGCTAGTTTGATACAAAACGAGTATAGCAAGAAAAGCATCTGATGATGCTTCGGACGAGCTGAGCCCGCCCGCGCGCTCAGCCACGCTGCCCCATCACACATATCCTGGTGTTCTGCATGACCGGCTCGGCTCAACCCGACTGGCCACGGATCCGCCGTCTGTACGTCGCTGGCGCGAAATCGCTCACCGCCATCGCCGAACAGTACGGGGTGTCCGTCCAGCGCATTTCCCGTCGTGCCCGAAACGAGGGCTGGCCTCCTCGCGGGCGCCCCAAGCCTGGAGCTCGCGAAGGTCCGTTCTCGAAAAAGGGCCGCGATAGCGTCCGCGCGCCGCCGGCCTCTGCGACGGCAAAGCCCACCCTGAAGCAGGGCCACACCGCAGCAGCGGCAACGACCTTGAAAGCCCGCCGGGCGCTCGTCCGCCGCCTCTACAAGGCCATCGACACCAAGCTCAAGCAGATGGAAAGGCGCATGGCACACGACATGGCCACCAATGAAAGCACCTCCGACACCTCCGCCGCGGACCACGAGCGCGACACCCGCGCGATCGGCGCCCTCATCGCCAACCTCAGCCGTGTAACGGAGATCGAAGCTGACCTCGAACGCCACCCCGGAACCACCGGCCCCACCGATCAGCAAGCCGCCCAGCACGCCGAACGCCAGCTCGCCGACGAGGCGGAGCGCTTCCGCCGAGATGTTGCGGAGCGTCTTGCTCGGCTTGTCCGCCCGGAGTGACGCCGAACGCGAGGCCGTTCTCGCCCAGCTTTCGGCGCCTGAGATCATCCGCCTCGCCCATGACTGGCATGTCTGGGCACGCGACGATCAACTCGCACCCGTCACCGCCGCAGGCGAACGGCCCTGGCAAACGTGGCTCATTCTCGGTGGGCGCGGATCGGGCAAGACTCGCGCCGGCGCCGAATGGGTCCGCGCCCGTGCCCTCGGCCTCGATGCTGCGCACGCCGAACCGGCACGCCGCATCGCGCTCGTCGGCCTCACCATCGCGCAGGTCCGCAGCGTCATGATCGAAGGCGTCTCGGGCCTCCTCGCCGTCCACGCACCGCACGAGCGTCCGCACTACGACGTCTCGCGCAACCAGATCCAATGGCCGAACGGAGCCATCGCCCAGATGTACGCCGCCGACGATCCCGACAACCTGCGCGGCCCACAGTTCGACGCCGCCTGGTGCGACGAGCTCGCGAAGTGGCGCCGCGCGCAGCACGCCTGGGACATGCTCCAGTTTGCGCTGCGTCTCGGCTGCCATCCGCAAGCCGTCGTCACCACGACCCCGCGCCCGATCGCGCTGCTCAAGAAGCTCATGGCCGACGAAGCCACGGTCACGTCCCGCGCCAAGACGACCGACAACGCCGCCAACCTCGCGCCGTCGTTCCTCTCGAGCGTCCTCAAACGCTACGGCGGCACCGCGCTCGGCCGCCAGGAGATCGACGGCGAGATCGTCGAGGATCGCGGCGGCGGACTCTGGCGCAAGAGCTGGCTCGACCAGCACCGCGTTGCCGCGCCGCCTGAGCTTGCCCGCATCGTCGTTGCCGTCGATCCGCCAGTGACCTCGAACACGAACTCCGACGCTTGCGGCATCATCGTCGCCGGCCTCGGAGAAGACGGTCGCGCCTATGTCCTCGCCGATCGCACCATCCGCGGCCGCGAGCCCACCGTCTGGGCCCGCGCCGCCATCGCCGCCTACCGCGACTTCGCCGCCGATCGCATCGTCGCCGAGGTCAACCAGGGTGGCGACCTCGTCGTCGGCGTCATGCGCCAGGTCGATGCTTCGGTGCCCATCCGCGCCGTCCGCGCGACGCGCGGCAAGTGGGTACGCGCCGAACCCGTCTCCGCGCTCTACGCCGAAGGTCGCGTGATCCACGTCGGCGAATGGCCCGATCTCGAAAGCCAAATGTGCGCCTTCGGTGCCGACGGTCTCGCCCAGGGCAAAAGTCCCGACCGCCTCGATGCGCTCGTCTGGGCGCTCACCGATCTCATGCTGACCAGCCCGCGCAGCCCAACAATCAGGACGCTCTGAATGACCCCGACATCCATTGCGACCTCCCTCCGCGCCCTCATCGGCGGGTGGGGACGGCGGACCATGCCGCACGCCGAAACCAAGGCCAGCGCCGTCGGCCCGCTGATTGCACTCGACACGCTCCGCCAACCTGCCTGGACACCGCGCGACTATGCGGCATTCGCTCGCGAAGGCTTCATGGGCAACGCAATCGTCTATCGCTGCGTGCGCATGATCGCGGAGACTGCCGCTTCCGTGCCGCTGCTCCTCTACCGCGGTGAGGAAGAGATCGAAGCGCACGGGCTTTCCGAGATCATCCGTCGTCCCAACCAGGCGCAGGTCGGCCCGGAGTTCATCGAGACGCTCGTCGGCCATCTGCTCGTCGCCGGCAACAGCTACATCGAGGCCGTCGCCATCGACGACGAGATCCGCGAGCTGCACGTGCTCCGTCCCGATCGCATGAAGGTCGTGCCAGGATCGGACGGCTGGCCGGAAGCCTACGAGTACACCGTCGGCGGCCGCTCCATGCGCCTCGCCGGCGATTGCGTGCCGGGCATTCGCAGCATCCTGCACATGAAGCTCTTCCACGCCGCGCACGATCACTACGGCATGAGCCCGCTCGAAGCCGCCGCGACGGCGATCGACCTCCACAACACCGCGACGCGCTGGAACAAGGCGCTTCTCGACAACTCCGCCCGCCCGTCCGGCGCTCTCGTCTACACCGCGCGCGACGGCAACCTCACCACCGAGCAGTACGAGCGCCTGAAGGCCGAGCTCGAGCAAGGCTTTCAAGGCACCGCCAATGCCGGTCGCCCACTCCTTCTCGAGGGCGGCCTCGACTGGAAATCCATGTCGCTCTCACCGAAGGATATGGACTTCCTCGAAGCCAGGAATGCCGCCGCCCGCGAGATCGCGCTCGCGCTCGGCGTGCCGCCGATGCTGCTCGGCATTCCCGGCGACAACACCTACGCCAACATGGCCGAGGCCACGCGCGGCTTCTGGCGCCAGACCGTCGTCCCGCTCGTCGGCCGCACGTCCAAGGCGCTCTCGCACTGGCTTGCACCGGCCTGGGATCCGGACCTCGAGCTGCGCCCTGATCTCGACGCCGTCGAAGCGCTCTCGCCCGAGCGAGAAGCTCTCTGGGCCCGTCTCGACAAGGCTTCCTTCCTCACGCTCAACGAGAAGCGCGCCGCCGCCGGCTACAGTCCGCTCACCAGCAACGACGCTCTCTAATCGCCTCTCTGCGGGAAACGCCTGATGGATGCGGGGGAAACCCCTACCGCCAGCGATCTGCAATCCGCCGCCCGAAACCACAAACGAAACCGGAGCGTTCCATCGTGATCGAATCCCGATCCGCGACCCCTCTGCACGCGCTTCCGCACGAAGCGAAATTCACGGCTCTCGACATGAAGAGCGTTGCCGACGACGGTGCCTTCGAAGGCTATGCCTCGATCTTCGGCCGCCAGGATCTCGGCCGCGACGTCGTCATGCCGGGCGCCTTCCATGACACGCTCGCCGCGCGCGGGCCGGGCGGCGTACGCATGCTCTTCCAGCACAATCCGGCCGAGCCGATCGGCGTCTGGGAAACACTCGCCGAGGACGCCAAGGGCCTCTTCGCCCGCGGCCGTCTCATGCCGACCGTCGCCCGTGCCCGCGAAGTTCTCTCGCTCATGCGCGCCGGCGCGATCGACGGACTCTCCATCGGCTTCCGCACCATCAAGGCCCATCGCGATCGCGCCCGCGGCGTTCGCCGCATCGAAAAAGTCGATCTCTGGGAAATCTCCATCGTCACGTTCCCGCTGCTGCCCGAGGCCCGCATCGCCACCACCAAGGCGCGGCCATTCGCGAACGCATCTCCCTCGGAACGTGAATTCGAACGCTGGCTCACGCAGGACGCTGGGCTCACGCGCACCGAGGCCCGCGCAGTCCTCCGCTCGGGCTTCAAGGGATTGGCGGCGTTGCGGGATGCCGCTGCCACGCCCTCCGACGCAGCCCGGCTCGCGAGCCGCTGCGCCGCCGTTGCCGCCTACCTTCGCTCGACACCTCCCCTCTGAAGGACACACTCCACATGACCGCTTCCACCCCGGGCCTCGAAACCAAGAGCAGCCCCGACCTCAATCACGCCCTCGACGATCTCCTCCGCGCCTTCGAGACCTACAAGGACGAGAACGATCGCCGCCTCGCCGATATCGAGACGCGCGGCTCAGCCGATCCGCTGACGACCGACAAGCTCGACCGCCTCGACCGCGCGCTCGACGATCACAAGCGCCGCATCGACGAGATCTCGCTGAAGTCCGCTCGTCCTCAGCTTTCGACCGGCGGCCCGTCCACGCATCTCGTCCGCGAGCATCGCGCCGCCTTCGACGGCTACGTCCGCAAGGGTGAGACCGGCGGCCTCCTCGACATCGAGAGCAAGGCGCTCTCCGTCGGCTCGGGTCCGGACGGCGGCTATCTCGTCCCCTCCCAGACCGAGACGACCGTCAACACGGCGCTCAAGGAGATCTCGCCGATCCGCGCCATCGCCAGCGTCCGCCAGGTTTCCGGCTCCGTCTTCAAGAAGCCGTTCTCCATCGCGGGCGCCGGCGCCGGCTGGGTCGCCGAGACGGGCACCCGCTCGACGACCACCTCGCCGACACTCGCCGAGCTCTCCTTCCCGACCATGGAGCTTTACGCGATGCCGGCCGCCACGCCGGCACTCCTCGACGACTCCGCCGTCGACATCGACCAGTGGATTGCCGAGGAAGTTCGCTCCGCCTTCGCCGAGCAGGAAGGCACGGCGTTCGTCACCGGCGACGGCAGCAGCAAGCCGACCGGCTTCATGCACTACGACAAGGTCGCCGAGGCGAGCTGGGAGTGGGGCAAGATCGGCGCCATCAAGACCGGCACAGACGCGGCATTCCCGTCCAGCAATCCCGGCGACAAGCTGATCGACTACGTCTACACGCTCAAGGCCGGCTATCGTGCCAACGCCCGCTTCGTCATGAACCGCGCGACCCAGGCCATCGTCCGCAAGCTCAAGGACGGTGACGGCCACTACCTCTGGCATCCGGCCATCAGCCCCGGCGAGTCGCCGTCGCTCATGGGCTTCCCGGTCACTGAATCCGAAGACATGCCGGACGTCGCCGCCGATGCCTACGCGATCGCCTTCGGCGACTTCCGCCGCGGCTACCTGATCGTCGACCGTGTCGGCATTCGCGTCCTGCGCGATCCGTACTCCTCGAAGCCGTACGTGCTCTTCTACACGACCAAGCGCGTCGGCGGCGGCGTCCAGGACTTCGACGCGATCAAGCTCCTGCAGTTCGGCGACTGATCGCCTTTCCGCTCCGTCTCGGTTGATCCATGCAGCCGCTCCGTGCTCCCTCCGCGGCGCCGGCTGCACATGACGGTCGAATCCGATCAGGCACTCAGCGACAGCCGGCGATCTCGCACGCCCCCGGCTGGTCGTCGCCTCTCGGTTTGCGTCGGCACGCGCTCCTCCCCGCGCCGCACGCATTTCGGCCGTCGGCCATCCGAGACGCGCGCGGGCGGCACTGGCCCTTCCCCGCAGCCGGTGTCGCCCGCGCAAATTCCCATCCCATCAACGACACGCGTGAGATCCCATGGCCACTACGCTCCTCGTCGGCCCGATCGTCGAGCCGATCACGCTCGCCGATGCCAAAGCCCATCTGCGCGTCGACTCGAGCGCCGAGGACGCGCTCATCCAGAGCCTCATCATGGCCTCGCGCCTGCACATCGAGGCCGCGCTCGACCTCGCACTCATCACGCAGACCTGGCGCTTTCAACTCGATCGCTGGCCGCGCGCCCGCTCCTTGAATCTGCCTTTGCGCCCCGTCCAAAGTCTCACGGCCGTAAAGGTCTTCGATGCCGACGACGAAAGCGAAGCGCTGACCACGGCCGCCTTCATTCTCGACGGCACCGCAAGTCCCGCGCGCCTCATCCTGAGCGGCAGAGCGAGCCTTCCGCTTCCCGGCCGCGCCGCCAACGGCATCGAGATCGACTTCGTTGCGGGCTACGGCGATGCGCCCGCCGACGTGCCGCAGCCCATCTGCCAGGCGCTCCTCCTGCTCACCGCGCACTGGTACGAGAACCGCGAGCCCGTCGAGATCGGCGCCGCCGCCACGGTCATCCCAAGTCCCGTCTCCGACCTTCTCTCGCCCTATCGCCGGAGACGCCTCTGATGCGCACAGCCATAGGCCGCTTGCGCCATCGCCTCACGCTCGAGTCAGCGACCCGCACATCCGATGACGGCGGCGGCGCCGTCGAGACCTGGACCACCGTCGCCCAACTCTGGGGGCGCATCACACCGACCGGCGGCACCGAGATCGCCGACGCCGACGGTCTCGGCGGTCGCATCACACACGAGATCACACTCCGCCATCGCGCCGGCGTGACACCCGCCATGCGCCTCGTCTCCGGCGACCACCGCTTCGAGATCATGGCCGTCATCGACATCGACGAACGCCGTCGCTGGCTCAAATGCCTCTGCATGGAACGCGACCTGTGAAGCTCACCATCTCCATCACCGGCCATGATGAGCGCCACCTCGCCGAGCGCGCCGAGCAGCTTGTCCGCGCTCGTCTCGCCAATTCGCAGCCGCCCCCCGAGCAGGACGCACCGCCGCCATCGGCACAACAACAGCCCTCGGATCGCAGGAGCTAGCTCATGTCCAGCGCCACCTGGGATCTGCAGCAGGCCGTCCACCAGACGCTCGCCGCCGACAGCGCCGTGCTCGCCCTGCTCGGCGCCGCCCGCGTCTACGATCACGTTCCGCAGCGCGCCGCCTTTCCCTATCTCGCGCTCGCTGCCTTCACCGTCCGCGACTGGGCCACCGGCACCGAGCCCGGCACCGAGATCATCTTCACGATCAACATCTGGTCGCGCGCCGCCGGCCACAAGGAAGCGCATCACCTCGCCGACGCCGTCCGCGCCGCACTCCACGATGCGTCACTCGCGCTCGTCGATCATCACCTCGTGAACCTCCGCCACGAGTCCTCGGAAACACAGCGGCAGCGCGACCGCGACACCTATCGCATCGCCGCTCGCTTCCGCGCTGTGCTCGAACCTGCCGCCTAACGTCCCGCCCCACTATCCAAGGATCCCACGCGATGGCCGCTCAAAAAGGCAAGGACCTTCTCCTCAAGGTCGACACGACCGGCACCGGCTCCTTCTCGACCGTTGCCGGCCTGCGCTCCCGCTCCATCTCCTTCAATGCCGAGACCGTCGACGTCACGCACGCCGAGTCCGCCGGCGAATGGCGCGAGCTCCTCGCCGGCGCCGGCGTCAAGAGCGCCCGCATTACCGGCGGCGGCATCTTCAAGGATGCGACATCCGACGCCACCATCCGCGCCTATGTCTTCGACGGCACGATCCGCGAGTGGCAAGTCGTGATCCCGGACTTCGGCACGATCGAAGGTCTCTTCCAGATCACCTCGTTCGAGCTCACCGGCCGCCACGACGCCGAGGTCGCCTTCGAGATCGCGCTCGATTCGGCCGGGATGCTCACCTTCACCGCACCGTAAGAGGAACCCTCCATGGCCAACCTCCACCGCGGCGAGATCGACGCCGTCCTCGACGGACAGTCGCTTCGCCTCTGCCTCACCCTCGGCGCGCTCGCCGAGCTCGAGGCCACCTTCGGCGACGAGGACATGCTCGCGCTTGCCGAACGCTTCGGCCGCGGCCGGCTCAGCGCCCGCGACGCCGTGCGCATCATCGGCGCAGGCCTTCGCGGCGCCGGTCACCAGTGCACCGACGACGCCGTCGCCCGCATGCGCGCCGAGGGCGGTGCCGCTGGCTTCGTCGATATCGTCTCGCGTCTTCTCAGCGCCACCTTCGGTGCAGCCGAGGATGCGCCCATGGCCAAGGCCGTCGAAACGCCCGAGGCATCGCCCGCCGATGCCGGGAGTGCCGGCGGCCCTTTCCCTGGCGCGACGTGATGCGCATCGGCCTCGGCGTCCTGCGTCTCCCGCCGGCCGTCCTCTGGTCGATGACGCCGCGCGAGTTCTCCGCCGCCCTCGAAGGCGCTCTCGGCCCGTCGCCAGGCCACGACCTGCTCGACCGCACATCGCTCGCCAACCTGATGGCCCGCTATCCCGACACCTGAGGAAGCCACATGCCCGACAGCATTGCCGACTGGCAGATCAACGTCGCCGCGGACACGAGCAGTCTCCGCAACGAGCTGCAGCGCACGTCTGTCATCGGCCGCCAGTTCAGCCGCTCGATGATCTCCGCCTTCGAAGGCATCGCCGTACAGGGCCGCTCGCTCGGCGATGTCGTGCGCAATCTCGGCCTCAGTCTTTCGCGCATGGTGCTCAGCGCCGCCATGAAGCCGCTCGACAAGGCCTTCAGCAATCTCCTCGGCAATATTTTTGCCGGCGGCATGGGGCTCGGCTTTGCCAAGGGCGGCGTCCTGCAGCAGGGTACGCCGATCCCCTTCGCCAAGGGCGGCGTCATCGCCTCGCCTGTCACCTTCCCACTCTCCGGCGGACGCACCGGTCTTGCCGGCGAACGCGGCCCCGAAGCCATCATGCCGCTCACGCGCACGGCTGACGGCCGGCTGGGCGTCGCCAGCACCGGCACCTCCACGCCGAGCATCACGATCAACATCGCCACGCCCGACGTCGAGAGCTTTGCCCGCTCCGAGACGCAGATCGCCGCCCTCGTCGCCCGCGCGCTCGGCCGCGCCGAACGCAACCTCTAACTTCAGGCGCTCTCCATGAGCTTCCACGAGATCCGCTTCCCGACTGCCATCTCGCGTGGCGCGACCGGCGGCCCAGAGCGGCGCACCGACGTCGTCGTGCTCGGCTCGGGCCACGAGGAACGCAACAGCCGCTGGGCCGACTCGCGACGCAGCTACAATGCCGGCTACGGCATCAAGACGCTCGACGATCTCCACGCGGCAATCGCCTTCTTCGAGGAGCGGCGCGGCCGCCTCTACGGCTTCCGATGGAAAGATCACGCCGATTTCCGCTCCGGTCCACCGTCCGCAACGCCGAGCCCATTCGACCAGCCCCTCGGCGTCGGCGACGGCGAGACCACCATCTTCCCGCTCATCAAACGCTACGGCTCCGCGCACGCGCCGTGGTCGCGCCGCATCACCAAACCGGTCGCCGGCAGCGTCCTCGTCGCCGTCGATGGCACTCCTGTCGATGTCGGCACCGCCGTCACGGCCGATCCCACCACCGGCCTCCTCACCTTCGCACTCGGACACATTCCCGCCGAAGGCGCCGTCGTGTCCGCCGGTTTCGAGTTCGACGTTCCTGTCCGCTTCGACACCGACAAGCTCGAGGTGAGCCTTCAAGGCTTCACCCATGGCGCCATTCCATCGATCCCGATCGTTGAGGTCCGCCTATGAAACAACTCGACGACGCACTCGCCGCGCACCTTCAGTCAGGCGCCACGACGCTCTGCTGGTGCTGGCGCCTCACCCGCCGCGACGGCACCACGCTCGGCTTCACCGATCACGACCGCGATCTCGCCTTCGACGACACGACCTTCGAGGCCGCGAGCGGTTTCACCGCCAGTGAGATCCGCGACCAGGTCGGCCTGAGCGTCGATAATCTCGAGGTCACTGGCGCTCTCATCTCCGATCGCCTCTCCGAGATCGCGCTGGCCTCCGGCGACTTCGACGATGCCGCCATAGAAATCTTCCGCGTCAACTGGCAGGACACGACACAGCGCGTGCTCATGCGCTCGGGCTCGCTCGGCGAAGTGCGCCGGGCCGGCACAGCCTTCAGCGCCGAAGTTCGCGGTCTCGCACACTATCTCCAGCAACCCAAAGGCCGCCTCTTTCAATACACCTGCGATGCCGATCTCGGCGATACGCGCTGCGGCGTCGACCTGACATCGTCGTCCTACCGCACCATCGCCACCGTCCTCGCCATCATCGGCACACGCCGCCTCGTCGCACACGGCCTCGACGACTACGCATCCGGTTGGTTCAACCGCGGCATCCTCGCCTTCACTTCCGGCGCCAACACCGGCCGCGCCATGGAGATCAAGAGCCACACGCATCGCGGCGGCCTCGTCGAGATCGAGCTCTGGCAGCCCATGGGCGAGCCCATTGCGGTCAGCGATGCATTCACCGCAACGGCTGGCTGCGACAAGCGCCTCGACACCTGCACCGCGCGCTTCGCCAACGCGATCAACTATCGCGGCTTCCCGCACATGCCGGGCAACGATTTCGTCGCCGCGGTCGCTCAGCCCGGCAACACGCCGCGCCCTGCCGGCAGCACAGAATTCGGAGGCTGATCCCGTGGCCTATTCGCGCGATGATGTCGTCGCCGAAGCGCGGCGCTGGCTCGGCACGCCCTATCATCATCAGGCGAGCGTCCATGGCATCGGCACCGACTGCCTCGGCCTCGTGCGCGGCGTCTGGCGTGTGCTGCACGGCGCCGAAGCCGAAACCGTTCCCCCTTACTCCCGCGACTGGGCCGAAGCCTCGGGCACCGAAACCATGCTTGCCGCTGCCCGTCGTCATCTCATCGAGCGTGACCGCACCGCGATCGCGCCCGGCGACATCCTCATCTTCCGCTATCGCGTACACGCCGTCGCCAAGCACGCCGGCATCCTCTCCGGCCCCGCGACCATGATCCACGCCATGGAAGGCCGCGCCGTCGTCGAAGTGCCGTTCGGCCAATGGTGGCGCCGCCACCTCGTCGCCGCCTTCTCCTTTCCCGGGATCGCATCCTGATGGCCACGCTCGCTCTCGCAGTTGCCGGCGCAGCCGTCGGCTCGGCCTTGCTGCCGGCCGGCATCACCGTGCTCGGCGCAACCTTCACCGGCGCCATGATCGGCGGCCAAGTCGGCGCCCTCGCCGGTAGCTACGTCGACCAGGCCCTTCTCGGCGGCTCGGGCCAGTCCCGCGCGCGCGGCGGCCCCCGCCTCGACGATCTCCGCGTCACCGCTTCCACCGAAGGCGCCGCCGTTCCCCGCGTCATCGGCCGCGCGCGTCTCGGCACACAAGTCATCTGGGCTTCCGCGCTCGAAGAGGAAGTCGTCAAGAACAACAGCGGCGGCGGCAAAGGCGGCACCGGCGGCAGCTCCAGCACGCGCAGCTATCGCTACTACGCCAACTTCGCCGTCGCCCTCTGCGAAGGCACGATCACATCCATCGGCCGCGTCTGGGCGGACAACAAGGAGCTCGACCTCACCCAGATCACATGGCGACTGCACACCGGCACCGAGGTCCAGGCGCCCGACGATCTCATCGTCGCGCACCTCGGCGCCGCCAATGCACCTGCCTATCGCGGCACTGCCTACATCGTCTTCGAGCGCCTCCCGCTCGAACCCTACGGCAATCGCCTCCCGCAGCTCTCTTTCGAAGTCTTTCGCGCCGTCGATCCCTTCGAGCAGAGCGTCCGCGCCGTCGTCATGATCCCCGGCTCCGGCGAATTCGTCTACGCGACGACGCCCGTCACGCGCCGCGTCGGCCCCGGCCAGACAGCGACGGAAAACGCCCATACCGTCCAAGGCAACTCCGACTGGAACGTATCGCTCGACCAGCTCGCGGCCACACTTCCGAACGTCGGCGCCGTCTCGCTCGTCGTGAGCTGGTTCGGCACGGACCTGCGCGCAGAGCACTGCGAGATCCGCCCCGCCGTCGACAACGACGACAAGAGCACGAGCCCGCTTTCGTGGCGCGTCGCCGGCCTCACGCGCAGCAACGCACCGCTCATCAGCCACCATGACGGCCGTCCCGCTTACGGCGGCACGCCTTCCGATCAGACCGTCATCGCCGCCATCCAGGATCTCAAGGCCCGCGGACACAAAGTCACGCTCAATCCATTCATCCTCATGGATGTTCCGGCGGACAATGCGCGCCCAGATCCCTACGATCCTGAAAGCGCGCAACCCGCCTATCCCTGGCGCGGCCGCATCACGGTTCATCCCGCGCCACTCGTCGACGGCTCCCCCGACAAGACCGGCGCGGCCGCAAGCCAGATCGCCTCATTCGTCGGCACGGCGGAACCAGAAGACTTCTCGGTCAGCGGCCAGCAGATCAACTACGCCGGCCCCGCCGAGTGGTCCTTCCGCCGCATGATCCTGCACTATGCGCACCTTTGCGCGGCAGCCGGCGGCGTCGACGGGTTCATCCTCTGCTCGGAGCTGCGCGGCCTCACGCAATCGCGCGACGGCGCTGCCAGCTATCCGTTCGTCACAGCACTCGTCGCGCTCGCCGCCGATGTCCGCGCGATCCTCGGCTCCGACACGAAGATCACCTACGGCGCCGACTGGTCCGAATACTTCGGCCATCATCCTAGTGACGGCAGCGGCGACGTCTTCTTCCATCTCGATCCGCTCTGGACATCATCCGACATCGATGCCATCGGCATTGACGCCTACTGGCCGCTCGCCGACTGGCGCGACGGCCGCGACCACGCCGACTGGCACACAGGCCGGCGCCTGCTGCACGATCTGCGCTACCTCAAGTCCAACGTCCGCGGCGGCGAGGGCTATGACTGGTACTACGCCAGCGATACCGATCGCGATCTCCAGGTCCGCACGCCCATCACCGATGGACACGCCGACAAGCCCTGGATCTTCCGCTTCAAGGACATCCACTCGTGGTGGGACAGCGCGCACTTCGACCGCCCGGGCGGTATCGAGAGCAGCACGCCGACCGCCTGGATCCCGCAATCCAAGCCTTTCTGGTTCACCGAGATCGGTTGCCCCGCCATCGACAAAGGCGCGAACCAGCCGAACGTATTCGTCGATCCGAAGAGCAATGAGAGCGCGCGCCCCTACTATTCGACCGGCACGCGTGACGACCTCATCCAGCGCCTCTATCTGCGCGCCTTGATCGAAGGCCTCGATCCCGCGCACCACGGCTATATCGAGGATGCGAATCCGACATCCGCGCTCTACGGCGCACCGATGGTCGACCTCGACAACATCTACGTCTATACCTGGGACGCGCGGCCCTATCCCGCCTTCCCCAACAACCGGCTCGCCTGGGGCGACGGCGAGAACTGGCGGCATGGTCATTGGCTCAACGGACGCATCGCCAGTCAGCCGCTCGATGCCGTCGTCGCCGACATTCTGCACGCACACGGCTTCGATCGCATTGACACCGACGCGCTCGTCGGCGTCGTCCCCGGCTACATGATCGACCAGATCATGTCGGCGCGCGATGCCCTGCAACCGCTCGAGCTCGCCTATTTCTTCGACTCGATCGAGAGCGGCGGCCGCATTGCCTTCCGCCATCGCGGCATCGACCCGCCCGCGCTCACGCTAAGCCCCGACACGACCGCCGAGCTCAGGCCCGGCGCGGAGCTCATCGCGCTCGCGCGCGCCCAGGAGACGGACCTCCCCGCCTCCGCGCGGATCGCCTACGCGTCGTCGGAGCGCGACTATCGCCGTGCCGTCGCCGAGGCGCGCCGCGTCGTCGGTGCGAGCGGCCGCGTCTCGCTCGCTGAGCTGGCCATCGTCATGGAGGCCGATCAGGCCGAGCAGATTGCCGAGAGCTGGCTCTTCGAAACGTGGGCTGCCCGCGAGCGCGCCCAGTTCGCGCTGCCGCCGAGTTGCATCGCGCTCGAACCCGGCGATGTCGTCATGCTCGAAGGACCGGGCGATGACCGCCTTTTCCGCATCACGGAGATCGGCGATCACGGCGCCCGCGAGATCGAGGCCATCCGCATCGAGCCCGAGGTCTATGTTCCGATTGCGGCGACCCCGCGCGCTGCGGACCCGCCATTGGTCACCGTCTCCGGCCAGCCGTCTGCGGTCTTCCTCGATCTGCCGCTCTTGCTCGGCAACGAACCACCCGACGCCGGCTATTTCGCCGCCCTGATGCAGCCCTGGCCCGGCGCTGTCGCGCTTTACAGCTCACCGGATACCTCGGGCTTCGCATTGCGCGCTCTTGCATCCGAACCCGCCACCATGGGCGCGACGCTCAACGACTTGCCGCCCGGACCGCCGAGCCGCCTCTGCAAGTCCGCAGCTCTTCGCGTCCAGCTCGATTTCGGCACCCTCTCGTCGACGAGCGATCTTTCGCTCTTCTCCGGCGCCAACGCCGCCGCCATCGAGCACGCGCCCGGCCGCTGGGAGGTCATCCAGTTCCGCGAGGCCACGCTTGTCGCACCATCGACCTATGCACTCGCCACACTCATCCGTGGCCAGCAAGGCACGGAGGCTTTGAGCGCCATGCCGCTGCCCGCCGGCGCGCGCTTCGTGCTGCTCGATTCCGCGCTCACGCGACTCGATCTCGCGCCGGCTGAGATCGGCCTGCCGCTCAACTGGCGCTTCGGTCCATCGAACCGCGATATCGGCGCGCCATCGTACGACACGGTCATCCACGCCTTCGCCGGAACCGGGCACCGCCCTTTCGCGCCCGTCCACGTCCGCGGCCGTCACGACGAAGACGGTCTTCACCTCAGTTGGATCCGGCGCACGCGCATCGGCGGCGACAGTTGGGACGGCGCCGAGGTGCCGCTCGGCGAGACGAGCGAACGCTACGAGATCGATGTACTCGACGGCGACGTCGTCGTGCGCACCCTCACAGCCTCCACGCCGTCCGCGCTCTACGCCCTCGCCGACCAGACCACCGATTTCGGTGCGCCGCCGGACGCGATCACGATCCGCATCTGCCTGCTCAGCGAGAGCCATGGCCGCGGCAGCGCCGCCACCGCCATCCTCTAGCCCCGCCGCAAGGAAAAATCACATGCAGCAGCCATCCTGGATGGCCGAGGCCTGGCGCGAGCTCGGCCAGTCCGAGCTTCCCGGAAGCGCCGACAATCCGCGCATCGTCGCCATGTTCGACGAGCTCGGCCATCCCGATCAGAGTGACGAGACAGCTTGGTGCGCGGCCTTCGTCGGCGCCTGCCTCGAACGCGCCGGCATATCCAGCACACGCTCTCTCCGCGCCCGCTCCTATCTCGAGTGGGGCGTTGCCGCCGACAATCCCCAAGCCGGCGCAATCGTCGTGCTCCGCCGCGGCAGCGATCCCGCCCTCGGTCACGTCGGCTTTCTGATCGGCACGACCGACGCTGCGATCATCGTCCTTGGCGGCAATCAATCAAACGCCGTTACAGTCGCTACCTTCGACCGCGATCTCGTGCTCGGCTTCCGCATTCCCGAGGCACAGCCAACCACCCAACCCGGCAATAACAAGTTCGATCTCGCGCTCGATCACGTGCTCGCCATGGAAGGCGGCTGGACGAACGATCCGCACGATCCCGGCGGCCCGACGAACAAGGGCATCACGCTCGCCGTCTATGCCCGCGAGCGCGCTATCGAGATCACGTCCGCCAATCTCGCCGAGCTCAAATCAGACCTCCGCGCCATCCCCGACGCGCTCGTCCGCAGCATCTACGAGACGCGCTACTGGCAGCCCGCACGTTGCCCGGCGCTCAGACCCTCACTCGCACTGATGCACTTCGACGCCGGCGTCAATCACGGCGTCGGCACTGCCGCGCGCTTTCTCCAGGAAGCACTCGGCGTCGAGATCGACGGCGTAATCGGCCCGATCACGCTTCGCGCCGCCGGCATCGCCGAGCCCCGCCAGGCGCTCGCGCGCTACGCCGCCATCCGCCGCCAACGATATCGCGCACTTCCGCACTTCTGGCGATTTGGCCGCGGCTGGCTTCGTCGCGTCGACGCCACGCTCGCCGCTGCCATCCGTCTCGTCCCACCCACCAGCAACCCCGCTCCAACCGAGGAGAACCCCTACATGACCGGCCCGACCGACGCCCCGACCACCAAGCCCGATGCCGCGATCGACAGCAAAGGCTGGTGGCAATCGATGACGATCTGGGGAACGTTGCTCACCGCCATGACGACCGTGCTGCCGCTCGTCGGCGTCGCGCTCGGCATCAGCATCACGCCCGAGCTCGCCGAGGAGATCGGCCAGAACGTCGTGCTTGTCATCCAGGCGGTCGGCGGCCTTATCGGCACGCTCATGGCGCTCTTCGGCCGCGCTCGCGCTACCGCACTGCTGCAAACGCGGTCGCGTTAACGCGCCGCACGATCATCTGCGCCGCTGGCGTCGCGCGCGATACTTCGCAGCCCAGCCCTCGCGCGTCTCCTGCGGCGCGCGCGCCACGGCCAGCGCATCGGCCGGCACATCCTTGGTGATGACGCTGCCAGAACCGACGTAAGCGCCATCACCGATCTTCACCGGCGCCACCAGCGCCGAATTCGAGCCGATGAAAGCACCGGCACCGATTTCCGTCTGGTGCTTTTCGAAGCCATCGTAGTTGCAGAAGATCGTGCCCGCGCCAATGTTCGCGCCCTCGCCGACGCGGCCGTCGCCGACATACGCGAGATGGTTGGCCTTGGCACCGGCCTCCATCACCACGTTCTTCACTTCGACGAAGTTGCCGATGTGAACGTCGCGACCGATGTCGGCGCCGGGTCGCAGTCGCGCGAACGGCCCCACGATCGCACCCTCGCGGATGCGCAGCCCGCCGCGATCCTTCCCTTGAAACCCGACGATGTGGCAATTGGCGCGGATCGTCACGCGATCCTCGATCACTACGCCTGGCCCGATCACCACGTTCGGCTCGATCACCACATCGCGGCCGATCACGGTGTCATGGCTCAGCCAAACGGTCTCCGGCGCGACGAGGGTAGCGCCGCCGCGCATGACCTCCTGCCGCCGCCGGCGCTGCCAGATCGCCTCGGCCGCCGCCAGTTGCGAGCGATCGTTGACCCCCAGCACCTCTTCCTCGGCACACACGACGACGCGCGCGTCATAGCCATCGCCTCGCGCCAACTCGATGGCATCCGTCAGATAGAGCTCGCCGCTCACATTGGCGCTGCCGATCCGCCGCAGCAGGCCTGCGAGATCCCGCACCCGGAAGGCCATCACGCCGGCATTGCACAGGCGCAGCTGCCGCTCTTCCTCGCTTGCGTCCGCCTGCTCTCGAATAGCAACGAGCGCTCCGCCCGCATCGGTCAGCAGCCGGCCATAGCCCGTTGGATCGGCCGCCTCGAAACCCAGCACGGCGACGCCTGCGCCCTGCTCCAGCGTTTCCCGCATCCGCCCAAGCGTCGCCGCCGTCAGCAGCGGCGTGTCCCCATAGAGCACGAGCACATCGCCCATGTGCCCCTCGAGTGCCGGCGCTGCGGCGAGCACCGCATCCGCCGTCCCGCGCCGTTCGGCCTGGATGAACGTCTCGACGGCCGGCGCTGCCACCCGCCCCTCAGCGGCGACGTCCTCCATCCCCGGGCCGACGACCAACGCCAATCGCTCCGGTGTAAGACCTCTCACCAGCTCCAGCACGTGGCCGAGCATCGAACGTCCGGCGATCTTGTGCAGCACCTTGGGCACGGCGGAGCGCATCCGCGTGCCCTGTCCGGCTGCCAGCACAATCGTCAGCAGAGATGCGGCCATAGGATGCTTCCTCAATAGGTCCCAGTGCGCTCAAGCAAATACGCTGCAAGACCCGAGCCGCCTCCATCTGGCAACCTCCGCCGGGCACGTCAATTCCGCCCACTCGCCTTGCCCACCTGAAAGTCGTCCGGACCACGCCTGCCTGACAGGCCGGGAACATCCCTGACAGTCTGAACCGGCAGCATCCCTGACACATTCCTTCTCGGCCCCGTCGATCCCTCCCAGCCCTGTCGGTCCGTTCTTCCCCCTCAATCCCCGTCAGCCTCGAAGATGCCGCTTGACTTCCATGTTCCAGCCATGAAAAAGAACGATCATTCGTTTTTGCTGCGACGCAATACGCCCAGCCGAGGCTGTCGCCACATGGCCAAGCTCAGTCCTGAGACCCTGCGCGAGCGCAGCGACCACATTCTCGATGCCGCCGAGCGCTGCTTTGCGCGGTCCGGCTTTCATCGCACGACTATGCAGGACATCTGCCGCGAGGCGGAGGTCAGCCCGGGTGCGCTCTACATCTATTTCAACAGCAAGGAAGCCCTCATCGCCGGCATCTGCGAGCGTGAACGCGCCGAATTCACGGCGCGCTTTGCCAACATGCCGCTCGGCGAGGACTTCATGGGGGCGCTGGCCGAACTCGGGCGGCAGTTCCTCGAGGATCCCCAACACCGCCGGCTTCTCTGTATCGAGGTCGGCCTCGAAGCAACCCGCAATCCGAAAGTCGGCGAGATCCAGAAGTCCGTCGAAGTCTTCATCCGCAATTCCTTCCATGAGCTGTTCACGAAGCTCCAGGCGGAAGGCCGCATCGCACCCGTTTTCGACATCGACACGGTCGTCGATGCCTTTCTGACGATTGCCGACGGCATGCTCTGGCGCCGTGCCGTCGATGAGAACTTCAGCAGCAAGGTCGTTCTGCCGCCACTGCTGCACGCCGTCGCCGCACTCCTGCGTCCCGTATCCCCCGAGACCAAGCCATGAACAAGAAGCTCGTCCTCTGGGCACTCCCCGTGCTGATCGCCGGCCTCGGCGCCGTCGCCTACGCGAGCGGCTTCCTGCCGAAGGCCGCCGCGGAGAAGAAGGCGGCCGCGCCCGTTACGGCCCCGAACATCCAGACCAGCGTGAGCGTTGCCCGAGTCGCGCCCCATGCCTTCGTCGAGACGCTCGCCCTCAGCGGGTCGCTGGTCCCGCGCGAGGAGATCCTGATCGGCCCGGAGATCGAAGGCTTGCGGGTGCTCGACGTGCTCGTCGATGAGGGGGCCGAGGTCAAGCGCGGTCAGGTCCTCGCCCGTCTCGTCACTGCCACGCTCGATGCGCAGCTCGCACAGAACGAAGCTGCCCTCGCCCGCAATGCGGCAGCCACCGCACAGGCCCGCAGCGCCATCACCGAGGCGGAAGCGCGTCTCACGGAAGCGAAGAATGCGATCGAACGCGCCCGCACGCTCAAGGAAGGCGGCCATGTTTCCGAGGCCATCTTCGATCAGCGCGAGTCGGCCTTCAGGCTCGCCGAGGCGCAGCTCGTCGCTTCCCGCGACGGCTTGAAAGCATCCGAGGCCGACCGCGCGAGCATCGAGGCGCAACGACGCGAATTGCTCTGGCGGCGCTCCAAGACGGACGTCACCGCCCCGTCGGACGGCATCATCAGCCAGCGGCGCGCACGCGTCGGCGCGACGCCCGTGCTCGTTTCCCAGGAGCCGATGTTCCGCATGATCGAGAACGGCGAGATCGAGCTCGACGCCGAGGTTCCGCAGGCGCATCTCGCCCGTCTCGCCATCGATCAGAAGGCGCGTATCGCCATTCCCGGCAATGGCGAGGTCGACGGCAGCGTGCGGCTGATCTCCCCGTCGGTCGATCCAGCCACCCGCCTCGGCCGCGTGCGCATCCTGCTCGGCAAGGATCCGAACCTGCGCATCGGCACATTTGCCCGCGGCGAAGTCGTCGTCGCACGCGGCATGGGTCTCGCCGTACCGCGTTCCGCCGTGCTCTTCGGCAAGTCGGGCCCGAGCGTCCAGGTCGTCGAAAACGATACGGTCCAAACCCGGCCGGTGACGCTCGGCCTCACCGAGGCGGATACGATCGAGCTGCGCAGCGGCGTCGGCGAAGGCACGCTGGTCGTCGCGAAGGCCGGCACGTTCCTGCGCAACGGCGATCGCGTTCGGCCCGTGGTGCTTCCTCGTACTGTTGCAGGCGGACGCTGAGCCATGAACTTCAACATCTCGGCGTGGTCGATCCGTAATCCCGTTCCACCGCTCACGCTCTTTCTGGTGCTGATGGTGCTCGGCGTGCTTGCGTTCAGAGCGCTGCCGATCACGCGCTTTCCGAACATCGACGTGCCGATCGTACGCGTCCACATCTACCAGACCGGCTCGGCACCGGCCGAGCTCGAGTCCCAGGTGACGAAGCGAGTCGAAGATGCCATCGCGAGCGTCAACGGCGTCAAGCACATCACGTCGACTGTCACCGAGGGCATCTCGCTCACCATCATCGAGTTTCGTCTCGAGACGAACGCCGACCGCGCCGTCAACGACGTGAAGGATGCGATCGCCCGCATCCGCTCCGAGTTGCCGAGGACGATCGAAGAGCCCGTCGTCGCACGGCTCGACGTCGAGGGCCTGCCCATCGTCACGTACGCGGCGCGCGCGCCGGCCATGACGCCGCAGGAAATCTCCTGGTTCGTCGATGACGTCGTTATCCGCACGCTGCAAGGCGTGAAGGGTGTCGGCGAGGTGCTCCGCGTCGGTGGCGTCAGCCGCGAGATACGCGTCGCGCTCGATCCGGCCCGCCTGCTGTCGCTCGGCATCACGGCCGGCGATGTCAACCGCCAGCTCCGCGCCACCAACGTCGATCTTGCCGGCGGGCGCGGCGAGATCGGCGGCCGCGAGCAGGCCATTCGCACGCTCGCCGGCCAGACGACGGTCGCGAACCTCGCCGCGACCATGATCGCCCTACCCGGCGGCCGCAAGGTCCGGCTCGATGAGCTCGGCACGGTATCGGACTCCTTCGAGGAGCCCCGCGCATTCGCGACCGTCGACAAGGACCCCGTCGTCGCCTTCTCGATCACGCGTGCCAAGGGCGCGAGCGACACGACCGTCTCGACCGACGTCCACAACGCGATCGGCGAGCTCACCAAGCGCTATCCCGACGTTCAGATCTCCCTCATCGACACCACCACGACCGCCGTGCGCGGCGCCTACACCTCGACCATGCAGACGCTGATCGAGGGCGCGCTCCTCGCCATCGCGGTCGTCTTCCTGTTCCTGCGCAATTGGCGCGCGACCATCATCACAGCCGTCGCGCTGCCGCTGTCGATCATTCCGGCATTCTTCGTCCTGCACGCGCTCGGCTTCTCGCTCAATCTCGTCAGCCTGCTCGCCATTACAATCGCGACCGGCATTCTCGTCGACGATGCGATCGTCGAGATCGAGAACATCGAGCGGCACATGGCCATGGGCAAGCCGCCCTATCGCGCCTCGCTCGACGCCGCCGATCAGATCGGCCTCGCCGTCATCGCGATCACCATGACGATCATCGCGGTGTTCACGCCTGTGAGCTTCATGGGCGGCATCGCCGGGCAATACTTCAAACAGTTCGGCCTCACCGTCGCGATCGCGGTTTTCTTCTCGCTCATCGTTGCCCGCATGCTGACGCCGCTGCTCGCCGCCTACTTCCTCCGTCCGCGCCCGCACAGCGATCATGAGCCGCGCTGGCTGCGTGCCTATACGCGCCTTGCGCGCTGGTCCGTGCGCCACCGATTCCTCACCGTGCTCGCCGGCCTCGGCATCTTCGCAGCATCGATCGGCAGCTTCTTTCTGCTGCCGTCGGCTTTCCTGCCGACCGACGACACCGGCCGCATCCTGCTCGCCGTCGAGCTGCCGCCCGGCTCGCGCCTCGAGGATACGCGCCGCCTCACGAACGAGCTTTCCGATCGCATCAAGCGCCGCCCCGAGGTCGTCAGCGTCTTCGTGACGGGCGGTCAGGTGCTCGGATCGGGCGCCGAGGTCCGCAAGGCGACGCTGACGATCAACCTCGTCCCGAAATCGGAGCGCAAGCAGACGCAGCTCGAGATCACCGAATCTCTAGGCACCGAGCTCGCTCCGGTTCCGGACATCCGCTACTGGTTCCTGCGCGACAACGGCCAGCGTGCGTTCACGGTCGTCGTCACCGGTCGCGACGGCGCCGAGGTCGATCATGCGGCAGCCGGCCTTACGTCCGAAGCCAAACGCGTCGTCGACAAGCACGGCAATGCCATGCTGCTCAACGTCGTCTCGACGGCGGAACTCGATCGCCCCGAGCTGCTGGTCGTGCCCCGCAGCGAGCTCGCCGCCGACCTCGGGGTATCCACCGAGGCGCTCTCGGAAGCCGTGCGCATCGCGACCATCGGCGACATTCCCGCCGCGCTCGCGAAGATGAACATCGACGACCGGCAGATTCCGATCCGCGTCCAACTCACCGAGGACGCGCGCGGAGAGCGCGGCACGCTCGAGAGCCTGAAGGTGCCGACCGCATCCGGCGGCTCGGTGCCTCTCAGTGTCGTCGCCGACTTCAACATGAGCCAGGGGCCGACGGCCATCAGCCGCTACGATCGCCTGAGACAGGTTGTGATCGGCGCCGATCTTGCCGGCGAAACCGCGCTCGGCGATGCGCTGCAGGCCGTACTCGCGCAGCCTTCGGCACAGAACCTGCCGGCCGGCGTGACGGTCCGCCAGTTCGGTGACGCCGAGGTGATGGCCGAGGTGTTCGAGAGCTTCGCATACGCGATGGGCGCGGGCATCATGATGATGTACGCGGTGCTCGTGCTGCTCTTCGGCTCGTTCCTCCAGCCTGTCACGATCCTCTTCTCGCTGCCGCTCTCGATCGGCGGCGCCATCTTCGCGCTCTACATCACCAACAATGCCGTCAGCCTGCCGGTCGTCATCGGCATCCTGATGCTCATGGGCATCGTGACCAAGAACGCCATCCTGCTCGTCGACTTTGCGGTCGAGGAAATGGCCAAGGGCGTGAAGCGCGCCGAGGCCATCGTCGATGCCGGCCGCAAGCGCGCGCGGCCGATCGTCATGACCACCATAGCCATGGTCGGCGGCATGATACCGGCGGCGATCAATGCCGGCGACGGCGGCGAGTTCCGCGTGCCGATGGCTGTCGCGGTCATCGGCGGTCTCTTGTCCTCGACACTGCTGAGCCTGCTTTTCGTGCCCGCCGTGTTCGCCGTCATGGACGATTTCTCGCGGTTCATGTGGTGGATCTTCGGGCGCTTCGTCGGCCCGAGCGAAGAGGCGCCGCACCAGACGCAAGGCACACCGCCGACGGATCATCAACCTTCGCTTGATCTGCCTGCGGCCGCTCATGCGGGCCAGCCGCACCGTCCCATCGCCGCAGAATAGGTGTTTTTCCCGAGGGGACCTGCCGTTGCCCCTGATCGACGCGAGGCATACGGTACGCACACTTCTGAGGTACGTAGCGGGAGTACGCGAACATGTTCGACGCCAAGAGCCTACTTGAGATGATGGTGCAGGGTGCGGGCACGAATGCGCGCCAGCCCCAAGGCGGAGCCCCGAGCGGCGGCGGTCTCGGAGATCTCCTCGGACAGCTTCTCGGCGGCGCAGGTGGACAGTCGGCGCCATCGCGCGGCGGTGCAGGCAATCCGTCCGGCATCGGCGGCCTTGAGGACCTGCTCCGCCAGTTCGGTGGTGCCGGCGGCGCGCCCGCGAGCAGTCGTGCTGCTGCGCCGACGCCGAACGCGGCACCGGGAGCCGGTCAAAGCAGCGGCGGCAGTCCCCTTGAGGATCTCCTGCGCAATCTCACCGGTTCGCAGTCAGGCGGCCAGGGCGGACTGCTCGACGTTCTCGGCCAGATCCTCGGCCAAGCCACAGCCGGCGTGAAAGAAGGCGCGCAGCGTGTCGATGATGCGACCGGGGCATCGGGCCAGCTCCGCGACATCCTCACGCGCACCACTGGCAAGTCGCCCGAAGAGCTGATGAACTCGGCGAAAGAGCTGGTCGAGAAAAACAAGATGGGTGCCGGCGCTGCCGCGGGCGGCCTCGGCGCCATCGTGCTCGGCACCCAGACCGGCCGCGCACTTGCCGGCAGCGCGCTCAAGATCGGCGCGCTCGCGCTGATCGGCGGCCTCGCCTACAAGGCCGTGCAGAACTATCAGGCCGGCAAACCCGTGCTCGGTGACAGCCCGCAGGCGCTCGTCGAGGCGCCGACCGGATCGGGCTTCGAGACTCGTGCCATCACGAACGACGCGGCACTGCTCTACATCCGCGCCATGATCGCCGCGGCCGCCGCGGATGGACGGCTCGACGAGACCGAGATGAACAAGATCGTCGGCGGTCTCAAGCAAATGGGTCTGAACCGCGAAGCCGAGCAGTTCCTCGCGAACGAGCTCAACAACCCGGCCACGACCGAGGAGCTCGCCAGCGGCGTCCACGGTGATGCCGAAGCCGTTCAGGTGTTCACGGCGGCCCGCCTTGCGATCGATCTCGACACCGCCGAGGAGCATGACTTCCTCGTGCGGCTCGCCAACGATCTCGGCCTCGACAACGAACTCGTCGCGCACGTCGATGCAACGACGCGGCAGGCGGCGTAGTTGAAGCGATGCCGCCGGCATAGCGCCGCGGACGAGGTGTAGAACCTCTTTCCGGCGGCCGGCGGCAAATGCAAAAGAGCGCTCAGCCGCCGAAGAGCACGGCGTGCATGACGCGTCCGGGCACGAAGGTGAAAATGCCGGCGATAATCAGCGCGCCGGCAAAAAGCCCGATCATCGAACGCCGGTGCGCCGATATCTTGCCACGTCGCACCATCATGACGGCGACCGGCGCGAAGAACAGCACCCAGATCGACAACAGGTGGATGAGGCTGAAGCCGTGCCACTGGTTGAGCTCGTGTATCCAGAACGAGCTGGCCGCGATCAGGAGCATCAAGCCGACCCAGGCATAGCCGAATGCCCGATGCGCCCCATCGCCCTTGATCCTTGCGAACTGCACGACGCCGAGGACGAATGCAGCCATCGCCGCGAACGCGTGCATTTGTATAGCTGGACTTGCGGACAGCAGCGGCTGGAGCGTCATGACACGGCCTGAACTGCCTTGATCTCGGGTGGTGGATCGAAATCCTCAGGAATGCCCGCCAGTCCGATCCTCTTGAACCAGCGGCCGAGCGACGGCGACGCCGTCAAAACTGCGAACGGTATGGCCACGAGATAGCCGGCCGTCAGCGGCAGGCTCCACCAGAACACTGCCGGCTCGATCAGCCACAGCAGGCCGCACACAATAATCCCGAACAGCGTCTGCGGCCAGAGCGTGCGCACCGCCGTCGCCCACGAGATGCCATACGCATCACGCGACTGCCCGCCCCATATGACTGACTTCCCGAACGCGAGACCGATCATGAAGATCGACGTACGGATCGTCGAGATCGCGCCTTGCAGGAACGAGAACACCAATTCCAGCACCGCCGATACGGCAAAGCGCACCGGCCCGCCGTATCGCGCCACACCGCCTTTTGTCAGCACCGCATCGATGAGCCCCGCGATCTTCGGGCTCAGGTACATGACGAAGAACAGCACATAGAGAAAGATTGCCAGCCCGACCGGATAGTCGACGATCGACTGGCCTTCCCACGCCGCGATCGGCAACAGCGCGATCATCAGCGTCCACGCCGGGATGCCGATGAACATGAGGATCGCCCAGATGAGCTGGAACCGGCTCATGGCGTAGAGACCCGGCAGATCCAGCAGCTTGATGTACTGCATATTGCCTTGGCACCACCGCACGTCGCGCTGCGCGAAGTCGAGCATGGTCGGCGGGTTCTCCTCCCACGAGCCGTTCTCGACCGGCAGCACGCGCACTTCGTAGCCGGCGCGGCGCATCAAGGTCGCCTCGACCTGATCGTGCGAGAGCACATGACCACCGAGCGGCGGCTTGCCCGGCAGCAGCGGCAGATCGCAGCCGTCCACGAACGGCTTGATGCGCACGACGGCGTTGTGGCCCCAGAAGGGGCCGCAGTCGCCCACCCACCACGCCTGTCCCATGGTGTAGGAACGCATGCCGTGCCGCATGCCGAACTGGAAGATCCGCGCGAACGCCGACGACGACGGCATACCGACCACCAGCGACTGCAGTATGCCGATCCGCGGATGCGCCTGCATCATGCGCACCAGCCGCACGATCGCCGGTCCCGACATCACGCTGTCCGCATCGAGCGGCAGCATCAGCTCATAATCCTGGCCCCACCGCTCGCAGAAATCGCGCACGTTGCCGGCCTTGTAGCCCTTGTTCTCCTCGCGACGGCGGTACGTAATCCGCGCCGCACCGGGGTCCTCGACCTTCCATGCCGCGATCGCCGCTTCCTCGGCAGCCGCCACGTCCGGCCGGTTCGTATCCGAGAGCACGAAGTAGCTGAACGCCGCACCTTCTCCCGTCGCGTCGATGCTGTCCTTGACGATCCTGAGGCGGCGAATGGCACGCGCCGGATCCTCGTTGCGCAGCGTCATGAAGACCGCGGTTTTGATTGCAATCGGCGTCGGCACATCGCCCGCGGTCGCGTAGGGCGCGATGGCGCCCATGGGGTCCTTGTGGAAGTGCAGCAGCCAGAGCCCGATGACCGAGTTCCAGAAACCCACCACCGTCCACGGCGTGCCGAATGCGAAGCAGACGAACATGATGATGTCGACGATCGTCCAGCCACCCGCCCCGAGCACTTGCGCCCCGAGCCAGAGCATGGCGAGCCACGTCACGACGTTAAGCACCATCATGATTAGCCGGCGCCGGCTCAGCTCGGCGTTTGCCTGGAGCCCCGTCGGTACGCTAAGGCTTGAAGCGTCTGCGAGCTGCGCGCCGCGCGGCGCCGCATCATGTACGTTGTTGGTCATTGCTGTGCTTGCTGGGATGTTGAGGAGATGCCCGGTTGAGGGCGGAAGACGGCATTCCGGACTTGAGAATGGCTGACCAGCCCAGAAATACCTCGGGAGAAATGCCTCTGGCCAACGCCGCTCCGACCCGATCGTTCCCGGTCGCCGACCCGCCGCACACCGCCCGCGCCGTCTGGTACACGGCTCCGGGCACGGTGGAAATACGCTCGTGCACTCTTCCGCCGGTCGCCGCCGGCCAGGCCCTCGTGCGGACGGCATTCAGCGGCATCAGCCGCGGTACCGAACGACTGGTCATCAGTGGCGCCGTCGGTCAGCTGGAATGGGAACGCATGCGCGCGCCCCTGCAAGAGGGCGCGTTTCCATTCCCAGTGAAATACGGCTATTGCGCGACCGGCACCGTCGAGGA
The DNA here is from genome assembly GCA_023387235.1 of Pseudomonadota bacterium. Classification (GTDB taxonomy): domain Bacteria; phylum Pseudomonadota; class Alphaproteobacteria; order Rhizobiales; family Hyphomicrobiaceae. Next base: position 10,560 of record JAEWIJ010000007.1, on the reverse strand, counting down.
AGGGCCGGACGCGCTGAAAGGCCGCTCCGTCTTCTGTCTGCATCCGCATCAGGATCGATTTCTCGCGCCCGTCGAGATGCTGGTTCCGATCCCCAATGGCGTGCCGCTCCGTCGGGCCACGCTCGCCGCCAACATGGAGACGGCACTCAACGCCGTCTGGGATTCCGGCGCCAGTGCCGGCGACCGGATCGTCATTGTCGGCGCCGGCATTGTCGGGCTGCTGGTCGCCTACCTCGCCGCGCGCCTTCCGAGCGCCGATGTCACGGTTGTAGATGTCGCCGATCGAAGCGGCATCGTGACCAGCCTCGGCGCCGGCTTTGGCGCCCCTGCCGATGCGCCGCGCAATGCCGACGTTGTGTTCCACACGAGCGCATCGCCGCCGGGCCTCGCGACCGCCCTTGCCTGCGCCGGCCTCGAAGGAACAGTCGTCGAGCTCTCCTGGTACGGCGACAAGGATGTTGCCGCTCCACTCGGCGGCGCCTTCCACAGCCAGCGCCTGCGGCTGCAATCCTCTCAGGTCGGACAAGTGTCGGCGAGCCGGCGGCCGCGCTGGAGCTATCGCCGCCGCATGGAGAAGGCTCTCGAGCTTCTTGCCGATCCGGCGCTCGACGCACTCGTTTCCGATGAGATCGCTTTCGACGACGCGGCAGTCGAGCTGCCGCGCATCCTCGCGCCTGGAGCTATGGGGCTTGCGCCGGTGATCCGCTACTGACGGCATCCGCTGTCGAGAAGATCATCAGGCTGGCAGCTCCGGCAGCAATCGCAATCGCCGAAACGAGGGCCTTCGGCCATCCCATCGCCGTGCCGCCCACCCACCATGCAATCACCGTCTTGGTCACGGTGTTGACAGCCACCGCGATGAATATCGCGATTGTCGCCGTTTGTGCATCGGCGCCACCACGCGCCATGGACAGCGTAATCGCCGCCGTATCCGCAATTCCCGAAAGCGCGGCGACGGCATACGCACCGGCCGCGCCCGCATAGTCGGTCAGAACCTTCGCGGCAAAAGTCACAATGCCCAATAATGCCCCGAATTTGAGTACCATCGGCAGATCGAAGGGGTTTTTAAGCTTCAATCCCTCCCGCTCGCTGGAGCTGTTCATGCCGACGCGCATGAGAATGAGCGCGCTCGCACCGAGCACCGCGCCAAGCGCCACCATCGACGGCGCAACGCTCAGCACGAGCCGCGGATTGATCGCGCCGACGATTCCCAGAACCCTCACCGCCATCATCGCATCGGCGAAGAGCGTGCCGGATACGAGCAGGGTCCGCTGCTCCGGGTGCTCACGCGCCATGCGCGCCAGCGTTACCGTGACGGCTGTTGACGACGCGAGCCCACCAGCGAGCCCCGTGATCGCGATACCTTGCTGCTCTCCCGCCAGCTTGACCGCGAGATAGCCGGCGAAGCTCAGGACCGCAATCATGATCGTCATCAACCAGATCTCGTAGGGATTGAGCGCATCCCACGGATCAACGGTCCGATGCGGCAGCAGCGGGAGCAGGACGAAGGTCATGGCGAGCAGCACGAGCGCTGACCGGAGCTCCTCGCGGGTCAGCCGCTGAAGCCATTTGTGGAGAACCGATTTCCAGGCAAGAAGAATGGCGGTCGCGACGCCGCCGGCCGCGGCCGCTTCGATCGAGCCCAGCACGGCCAGCGCGCCGAGCGCGAAGGCGAGCATGGCCGCGACGATCGTCGTGATGCCGAACCGCTCATCGCGCTCGAGCTCGCGATACCTGAAAAATGCGAAGACCAAGGTAAAGATGACGAACGCCGCCCCGAGTGCGAAGTCCCCGCCGCCCGGGCCGGCCGCGTGACCGATCGCGCCCCAGACGCCGCCCAGCAGACCGCTCAGCGCAAATGTTCGCAGTCCCGCAGTGCGATAGCCCTCATCCTCCTCGCGCTCGCGCCAGCCGCGTTCGAGGCCGATGAGCAGGCCAACGGCCAACGCAACCGACAGGCGTTGAAGTAAATCCAAAGTATCCATTTTCTTCCCATCGCTCGATACCGCGCAACGCTCGGGCGCTCAGTTCGTTGCCCTGAGCGCATACCGGGCCGGTTCGAAGATCGGTTTCGATGGCGCCGCAAAGGCGCTAGAACGCCAACAGATCGCCCGGCCGGGCTCCGACACGAAAACGAGACAGCCATGAGCGCAACATCCATCAGCAAAGCACTGACACCACCCGATATCCAATCGCGCAAGGGCGGCGCGCCGATTGCCTGCCTGACGGCCTACACCACGCCCGTCGCACGCATCGTCGATCGCCACTGCGACCTCATCCTGGTCGGCGACAGCGTCGGCATGGTGCTGCATGGGCTCCCATCGACCGTCGGCGTCAGCCTCGACATGATGATCATGCACGGCCAGGCAGTGCGCCGTGGCGCCGAACGCGCCCTCGTCGTCGTGGATCTGCCTTTCGGCTCCTACGAGGGAAGCCCGGAGCAGGCTTTCCGCAGTGCGGCGCGCGTCATGGCCGAAACGAGCTGCGGCGCCGTCAAGCTCGAGGCCGGCGAGAGCATGGCCGAGACGATCCGCTTTCTCACGCGACGCGGCATCCCCGTCATGGCGCACGTCGGTCTCACGCCGCAGGCGGTCAATACCTTCGGTGGCTACAAGGTCCAGGGTCGCGGCGATGGCGCCAGACAGATACTCGAGGACGCCAAAGCGGTGAGCGACGCCGGCGCATTCAGCGTCGTTCTGGAGAAGGTCACGGAGCTGCTCGCGCGCTCGATCACGGAGGCCGTTTCCATCCCGACGATCGGCATCGGCGCATCCGAGGCATGCGACGGACAGATCCTGGTCATCGACGATGTTCTCGGCATCTTCACCGACTTCCGGCCGAAGTTCGTCAAGCGTTACGCCGAGCTCGGTCGCGAGGCGGATGCAGCCGTGGCGCTCTATGCCGCCGAAGTCCGCGAGCGACGCTTCCCCGGTCCCGAGCACGTCTTCGGCGAAACAGCCAAGCGCAACGCGTAAGTCGCGCCCCGGCGCACACGCGCTTGCGCCTCGTCGGGTCGGGGCTCATGATCACGACATCCCGAAGCCTGCGGATCTGATCAGAAGGGAGCACACCATGGCCACCATGCGCTATCGCACGCTTGGACGCAGCGGCCTCAAGGTCTCCGAGCTCTGCCTCGGCACGATGATGTTCGGCGGCCCGACCGATCAGGCCGAGGCCCAGCGCATCGCCGATAACGCCGCCGATCTCGGCATAAACTTCATCGATACGGCCAACGTCTACGAGCAGGGTCGCTCGGAGGAAGTGACGGCACGGACCATCAAGGCGCGGCGCAACCATTGGATACTCGCGAGTAAGCTCGCGCAGCCGGCGGGACCAGGACCGAATGATCGTGGTCTCTCACGTCGGCACATGGTCGAGGCGGTCGATGCTTCGCTGAAGCGCCTCGGCATAGACCACATCGACATCGAGTACATTCACCGTGTCGATCCGAGCGTGCCGTGGGAGAGCGTGGCCGAGACCTTCGGTGATCTCATCCGCGCCGGCAAGCTGCGGTACTGGGGCCTCTCGAACGTGCGCGCCTGGCACATTCCTGCGATCGACGCGGCCTGCCGCGCAGTCGGCGCGCCGGCTCCGATAGTGCTGCAGCCCTACTACAATCTGATGAACCGGATGCCGGAGGTCGAAGTGTTGCCGGCCGCCCGCGCTTATGGCCTCGGCGTCGCCACCTACAGCCCGATCGCCCGCGGCATCCTCTCGGGCAAGTACCAGCCGGGCAGCAACGCGCCACCCGACACGCGCGCCGGACGCAACGACAGGCGCATGATGGAGACGGAATGGCGGCCCGAGTCGCTTGCCGTCGCCGCGAAGCTCAAGGCGCATTGCGAGGCCAAGGGCGTGAGCCTCATTCATTTCGCAGTGGCGTGGGTTCTGAACAATTCGGCCGTGACCTCGGTCATCGCCGGCCCGCGCACATTCGAGCAGTGGGCCGTCTATCCCGGCGCGCTCGACTTCAAATGGACGAAGGAGGACGAGGCGCTCGTCGACAGCCTCGTAAGGCCCGGCCATCCTTCCTCGCCGGGCTACACCGACCCCGGCTATCCGGTCGAGGGCCGCTTCGCGAAGATCAGCGATTAGCGGATCATCCGTGCCGTCGAGCGCAGAATGTCGGCGGCTTCCTGGACCATGCGCGACATGATCGTCTCCGCCGGCTCGACGGCGTCGATCAAGCCAAGAGCCTCGCCGGCGATGATCGGCGCGAATGCCGCATCGCCGGAAGCGATCGCGGCATGAACGCGTTGCGTCTCCGGCGGACGGTTGGCGCGAAGCTCGTCCTCCTTGCCGTGCCAGCGATCGGTGAAGGCGTTGCGCACGACGCGGATATTGAAGCGATCGGGCCAGTAGCGCTCGCGCACGATGTCGGTCGACGACGTGCGGAGCGTGTCGTCGCCGGTTGCCGCGACGCCGGCCGCCTGCACACTCGGATGCACCAGGGCCTCGGCCGCCGCCCAGAAGCGCGTGCCGACCACCACACCATCGGCGCCAAGCGCAAGCGCCGCCGCGAGCCCGCGCCCGTCGGCGATCCCGCCACCCGCACAGAGCAACGTATCCGGCGCCTCCCGCGCCAGCAGATCGGCGATCTCCGGCACCAGCGTCATCGTCGCGCGCCTCGCGCCGTGACCGCCCGCCTCAGTACCCTGCGCGACGATGATGTCGGCGCCCGCCTCCAGCGCCTCAATGCAATCGTTGCGTGACTGAACCTGGCAGAAAAGCAGTGCGCCCGACGCCTTGATTGCCGGCGCAAAGGGGCGCGGATCTCCGAATGAAAGGAACATCGCCGCGGGCTTGTGCGCCAGCATGACGTCGAGCAGCTGCGGCGCCTGCGCCAGCGACCAAGTGATGAAGCCGCCGCCGACCCGCGTATTGCCGGCCTCGCGGAACTGCTGCTCGATCCATTGGGCGTCGCCGTAGCCACCGCCGATGAATCCCAGTCCTCCGGCGTTCGTCACCGCGCTCGCCAGCGCGCCGCCCGCGGCTGTTCCCATCGGCGCAAGCACGATGGGATGCCGAAGTCCAAGCTGTTTCGTCAATCGCGTTTCAATGCGCATCCACATGCGCCTTTCCTGCTTCCGTCCTGCCTAACGCCCTTTGAATACAGGCCGCCGCTTCTCCATGAAGGCGCGACGGCCTTCGACGTAGTCCTCGCTCCCGAAGCAGGCGTCGATGGCCTTCTCGAGCGTCGCCATGTCGCGCTTGTCGGCGTCCTGGATCGCTGCGTGGATCGCGAGCTTCGCGGCCTTGATCGTCAGTGGCGCATTGTCGGCGATCGTGGCCGCATACTTGCGCACGTAGGCATCGAGCTCCTCGGCTGGCACGACCCGATTGACGAGGCCCATGATGCGCGCGTCTTCGGACGTGAAGCGGTTCGCCGTAAAGAAGATTTCCTTCGCAAAAGCCGGACCGACGATGTCGACGAGCTTCTTGATGCCCGAAGCGCGATAGCCGAGCCCGAGTCGCGCCGCCGGCACCGCGAAGAAACTGTCGTGACCGCAGATGCGGATGTCGGTGTTGAGTGCGATGGCGACACCGCCGCCGACGCAGAGACCGCGGATCATGGCGATTGTTGGCTTGCTCACCTTCGTGATGGCCGCCTGCGCCGTCGACCCTGCCTGATCGTAGACGCGGATCGTCTCCTCGCGATCGCGCTTCTTGTCGAACTCCGAGATGTCGGCACCAGACACGAAGGCTTTGTCGCCCGCACCCGTGAGCACGATGACGCGCACCGCCGGATCCGCCTCGAAGTCGGCGATGATCTTCGGAATCGCGACCCACATTTCATAGGAGACGGCGTTGCGCTTCTCAGGCTGGTTGAAGACCATCCAGCCGATGCCGCCCTCCTTGCGAGCAAGCATCTTGGTCGTGCCAAGGTCCATGGCTGGGTCTCCACTTTTGGGAAGATCGGGCTCGGCGCGGGCCGAGCTCGCGTCCGCGAACCTCAGTCCATCACCTTCGCTCTCAATTGAGACTATCCTCGTGCATCCCGTCCTTAGCAATCGCCCGCTGGCATAGCGAGCACGCTCCGAGCGCGCGGCTCTTGGCCCGCTCGCGCTCGGTAGACTGAAAGACGGTTGAATTCTCAGTGTATTCCGGCGCGAGCGATGGCCGTTGGCTCAGCCGGCGCTTCGCACCGCGTCAGTAATCTTCTTCGCGGCGTCGGCGAGATTGTCGGCGCTCAGGATCTTGAGACCCGACTCGGCCATGATCTTCTTGCCGAGGTCCACGTTCGTCCCCTCGAGCCGCACGACCAGAGGCACCGTCACCCCGAGCTCCCGCGCCGCCGCGACCACGCCTTCCGCGATGATATCGCACCGCATGATGCCGCCGAAGATGTTGACCAGAATGCCCTTCACGTTCGGATCATTGAGGATGATCTTGAATGCGGCCGTGACCTTCTCCTTCGACGCCGAGCCGCCGACATCGAGGAAGTTCGCCGGCTCCATGCCGTGCAGCTTGATGATGTCCATGGTGGCCATGGCGAGGCCGGCGCCATTGACGAGGCAGCCGATCTGGCCGTCGAGCTTCACGTAGGAGAGATCGTACTTCGACGCTTCGACCTCGGAGGCATCCTCCTCCTCGAGGTCGCGCATTGCGACGACGTCCTTCTGGCGGAAGAGCGCGTTCGAATCGAAATTCATCTTGCCGTCGAGTGCGAGCAGATTGCCGTCCTTGGTCACGACAAGCGGGTTGATCTCGAGCAGCGCCATGTCCTTCTCGACGACCATGCGATAGAGATCGCCGATCAGCTTCACGCACTGCTTGACCTGATCGCCCTCGAGACCGAGCGCAAACGCAACCTTGCGGCCGTGGAAGGGGAAATAGCCGGATGCCGGGTCGATCGAGAACGTCAGGATCTTCTCGGGCGTGTCATGGGCGACCTGCTCGATGTCCATGCCGCCTTCCGTCGACACGATGAAGGCGACGCGGCTGGTCTCGCGATCGACCAGCGCGGAAAGATAGAGCTCGCGGGCAATGGCCGAGCCGTCCTCGACATAGAGCCGCTGAACCTTCCGTCCGTCTGGACCTGTCTGCACTGTGACGAGCGTATTGCCGAGCATCTGCCCGGCGAAGGTCTCGACCTCCTCGATCGACTTCGCGAGCCGAACGCCACCGCCGCTCCCGGCGGCCGTCTCCTTGAATTTGCCCTTGCCGCGCCCTCCGGCATGAATCTGGGACTTCACCACCCAGACAGGACCCGGCAGCTTCTTGGCTGCCTCGACGGCCTCGGCCACCGTGAACGCGGGAAAGCCCTGCCCCGTCGGCACGCCATACTGCCGATAGAGTTCCTTGGCTTGGTACTCATGGATGTTCATGGCATCGTGTCCCCGTGGTGGCGTCCGGCTTTACCGATCCTTTAGCCCGAACAGGCCGCACAAGAAAGGGCAGCTTTCGTAAAGATCGCGTGCGGCGTGCCAACCATAAGATCTAGGGAGGTCTCGGAAAATGTCGCTCACCAGCCAGGCTCTCGGGGAACGGGAGGAGTTGTTCAAGGCCTTTGGCCGAGCCTTCTTCAAGAAGGACGTGGAGGCCCTGTACCGCGTCGTGACACCGGACTTCCAGTGGCGAGGCCAGGATGAGACCGGCGCACCGCGCCTCCTTGCGAGCCCCGAGGCAATCCGAGCGCATTTTCAGCGCCAGCAGGAGATCTACAGCGCGCAGCGCTTCTCCGATGTCGTCTACCAGCATCTTCCCGACATCTCGTTCATGACCTTCCGGCTGACGGAGACCCGCCGCACGGATGGCGCCGTCGGCGATCATCAGGGTGTCGAGGTCTATACGTTCAAGGACGGCCGGATCGCCCTCAAGGACGTCTACCGCAAGCCCGCCTGACGGGCGCCCGCGGGAAGCCTACTGCGAAGCCCCGATCAGCGTCCGCAGATAGCTGTTCTTCAGCGCCTCGCGATGGGCGCGCCGCTTCTCCCGCAAGCGCTCCCGCTCGTCGGCCTGCTTCTGCGCCTTGGTATTTGCAGGCCGGGTATTTGTGGGCCTCTCGGCGCGAGTCTCGCCCGGCTTCGGCTCGCGTGAAACCCATCCGTAGTCGGTCCGCTCGGCGCGCGACGGCGGCGTCGGCCCTGCGGGCTCCTTGCGCTCGACTCGCGCAACCGTGCGTCCTGCCGACGGCGTGAAGTGGGTTCCGGTGGCCGCCGTCCCATCGCCCGGCCCATCACCCGGCAAAGATCCGGTCGCAATCTGATCGGTCGGCTGCACGACAGGAATGCCGCAGCGGCTCGTATCGAACCCTGCCGCCTCCGCCTTGCCTGGCTCGATACGCCTCAGCGGCCCGTCACTACGGCCGCTCTGCGCTCCTCTCGCCACGACATATCGCTGACCGCAGATGCCGATGCGGGGTGGCAGACGCGTCGCTTCGAAAGCGTCGTAGCCGACCTTCAGATCGCGCCAGAAATCCATCCAGGGGCTTTCCGCATGCGTAGCCATGTTGGTCTCCGTCATGCGGAACGGAAACACGTGCACCTGGAAGTTGACCTGCTGACGACGCAGCGCAGCGGCGGCGAGACGGTAGATCACTTGCTGAACGGGCTGGGTCATCGCGAAGCAGCCCGTTGATGAGCACCCACCATGCATCAGGATGTAGGAGCCGGTGCGATCGAGGCGCTTATCGTGCAGGTTCGGATAACCGATGTTGAATGCATTCCGCCAGCGCCCGAGGTGGCGCATCTGGCCACGCCCCACGGTGTAGAAACCCTCGGGGCTCTGCTTGTCGCCTTCGCGCAGCTTGGGGCCGAGCGTACCGGTCCAATGGCAGATGGGGAACGTCGCCTGCAGTACGTAGGTCGATCCCTTGCGCATCCACAGCTCGAGCTCCGACTCGGCCTTGAAGATGCGGATCAGGATCGGCGCGCCTTCCGCGACGCCCTTTTCTGAGAGCCATTCCGCGAGATCGCCGAGCTCCGGAGCCGTGGCCGGCGGAAGGGTGCCGCGCACGAAGGCGCGCTGGCGCTCGATCCGGTCGGGCGCCACATCGTCGAGCTCGACGACAAGGGCAGCGGCCGGCACGACGCAGGTCATCAGAATAAGGATGAGAGCGACCAGGAACCGGACACCGCTTGCCGCCCGCGCAGCCGGGAAGCCGATCATTCCGGTATGGCACCTGAAGCCGTACACCACGCCGCCCCTGCCGCAGTTACGCCACAATTCCTAACGCCACGAACCACAGGCCCAAGGGAGGAACAAGCCCGCGCGCCCCGTCAGGTGCGGAATGCCCGAGGGGTATCGCAGACGCGCCACAGTGGGCGCGTCGCGCAGTTGCTGATCGAATCCATGGATTACTTCAGCAAATCCGTCACTTCGAGAGGCGCGGTGAGTCCGCCTATCGACTGCCAGCCTGAGCGGGGGTTTCAGCCGCCTCTGTGCCGAGCTCGAAGAGCTCGGGAGGGATGCCGAGGCTCATGCGCTGTCCGGCACCCGGCATCGCACTCATGAGGACGTCACGCTTCTTGAGGCCGGGAACGACGATCTGGGGCATCATCGCCACCTTGTCGCCGGGACGCGGTACGAACGGTTGCGGCCGCGCGATCTGATACACGGGGCACCGGCCCTCCGGATCGATGCGCCCGGCCCGCGAGTCGCGGAAGTCCGCGTTGACGATGTAACGCCGCTCACACACCGACACCTGCGGCGGCTGACGAGAAACCTCGAAGGAGTCGTAGCCTTCCTTCAGCGTCTGCCAGAAGCGATAGTGCGGACTGCCCCGGTGGCGCGCCATGTTCTCGTCGGTCATGCGGAACGGAAAGGCGTGCACATCGAAGGCCTCGTGCCCGGCATCGAACTGCTCGCGCGCCAGGGCATAGATCTCCTCGACCAGACCGTCGGTCATGGCGTAGCAGCCCGCGGACGTGCAGTTGCCGTGCACCATCAGGAAGTCGCCGGTGCGGCCGTTCGCGCGGTCGTAGGCGTTCGGGAAGCCGAGGTTGAACGCGAGATGATAGCTCGACTTGGGGTTCATCTGGCGCTTGGTGATCGTATAGAATCCCTCGGGCGCCTGCTTGTCGCCTTGGCGGAGCTTCGGCCCGAGCTCCCCCGACCACGTGCAGATCGGATAGGTCTTGAAATGATAGAAGCGCCCGTCATCCCGGGCCTTCCAGATCTCGAGCTCCGACTCTTCCTTGAAAATGCGCACGAAAATCTGCGTGTCCGCGCGCATGTCCTTCTTGCCAAGGAGCATCATGGCGTCCTTGGATAATGGCCGCAGGTGTGCAGGCGCAATGTCGCCACCGCACGCCGCCAGGAAGGCGGCCGACAACGCGGCCACGACGGCCATGCTCAGCACTTGGCTGTTCTTAGCCATGGTTCCCCTGATGATCGAAGCAGTACGCAGTGCCCCAGGGCGCACGATGATCACCATAACGAATCATTTACGTTAAAAATCTCTTAACAACAAGACTGCGGCCTCTCCGCGGCTTATGCCGCAGACGGACCGCTTGTATCGCGAACCATCCTTCCCTCAACGCATCGTCTTTCCAAGGAGCCCATGAGCACTCAAACCTCGATGTCCTGGCGGACAGCTCTTCCCCTCTGGTCGATCGC
>JAEWIJ010000003.1 GCA_023387235.1 Pseudomonadota bacterium | reverse complement strand
GCCAATGCCGGCGCGAGCTTCCAGCCGACGAGCATGAGCGGCGAATTCCACGGCGTGATGAACACGCACGGGCCGACGGGCTCCTTCAGCGTGTAGCAGAAGTGATCGGGCTTATCGACGGGGATGGTCTGTCCCGTGATCTTGTCGGCGAGACCGCCATAATAATAGTACCACTCGGGCAGGTACTGCGTCTGCGCGTACATTTCCGAGATGAGCTTGCCGTTGTCGCGCACCTCGATCTCCGCGAGATGCTTGGCGTGCTTCGCGATCAGCTCGCCCATCTTGCGCAGCAGGCGACCGCGCGCCGTCGCCGTCATCGCCGGCCAGGGCCCGCTCTCGAAGGCGCGCGCGGCCGCGGCACAGGCGAGCTCGGCATCGCGGGCGTCGCACTCGGGGATCAGCGCCCAGGGCTCGCCCGTATAAGGGTCGCTCGTCTCGAAGGTCTTGCCGGAAGCGGCGTCCGTCCATTTGCCATCGATGTAGGTCTGGTAGCGCTTCAGCGTGGTCGGCCGGTCCTGCATGTTTCTCTCCCGGGGATGGGCGCACGCCTCATGCGCGGCGCGCGCGGATTGTCCTTCGATGGGCAAGCTATCCGCCGGAGATGATCGCAGCAAGGCCGCCAGTGAAGCTTTGAATCGCTCTACTGCGGCTCGGCGAGCAGCGCATCGAGGTCGAGGCGCTTGGTGATCATGGAGAGAGCGCCTTCGGCGGTGCGCGGCCACTCTTCCTTAGGCTTGTCGCGGTAAAGCTCGACGCCATTGCCGTCCGGATCGTTGAGATAGAGCGCCTCGCTGACGCCGTGATCGCTGGCGCCTGTGAGCTTGATACCCGCGCGGACCAAACGGCGCAGCGCATCGGCAAGGGTCGCCCTGTCCGGATAGAGGATCGCCACGTGATAGAGCCCGGTCGTGCCCTGTGCCGGCGGCGACCCGCCCTTGCTCTCCCAGGTGTTGAGCGCGATGTGGTGGTGGTATCCCCCGGCGGACAGGAAGACCGCCCCCTCACGCCGCTGCGTGATCTCGAAGCCGAGCACGTCGCGCCAGAAGCCGAGCGCCCGCTCGATATCGGCCACCTTGAGGTGGACGTGCCCGATGCGCGTCCCGGCATGGATGGGCCTGGCGACCGTCTCGCTCATAGTCGTGCTCCCGCGTGGCTGAGCTTTGCAGCGTCGAACCTCAGCACAGGCGCGGCCTGCGCGGCAACCGGCCCGCCGTCACAATGGCGTGTCACGAGCCTGCTGATGAGGGGTGCGGTCGCCCGCTTTGAGTGTTATATTGTTCGCCAAGGAACAGCATCCACATACGGTACGTCCTCATGCGCCGCGCAACGAATTCACCTGCCGCCCGGGCAACCTTCCCGGAGCCTGGCCACGATCACGGCCCCTGCCTCGAGAGCACGCTGCAGCGCGCGGCCGAAATCTTCGAGACGAACGGCCTGAAGCTCACGCCGCTCCGCCGCCGCGTGCTCGAGGAGGTCGCGGGCTCGCATCATGCCGTCGGCGCCTACGAGATCCTCGAGCGGCTCTCCCGCAAGGAGCGCACGCGCATGGCGCCGATCTCGGTCTATCGCGCGCTCGAAGCGCTCCTCGAAATGGGCGTCGTGCACCGGCTCGAGAGCCGCAATGCCTACTTCGCCTGTCATGCGCCGCACGGCAAGCACGCGGCGCGCCAGATCGTGCTCGCCTGCGAGCGCTGCGCGACCGTGATGGAGGTCGCAGCCTCCCCGGCTTTCGATGCGATCGACCGCGCCGCGGATACCACCGGCTTCAAGACGTCGCGCGTCATGGTCGAGGTCTCCGGCGTGTGCGCGACCTGTGCCGCGTCGCCCGCGTGAGCACACCCATGCACGCGCATGATCACCATCATCACGGCCATCACCATCATGGCCATGAGCACCATCACCACCACGGTCATGCCGGCACGCTGCCGGGACGGACGGACATCCTGCTCGGCGCGCGTGACATACACTTCGCCCGCACCGGCCGGATCATTCTCGAAGGCATCGACCTCGATCTCGCACCCGGCGAGATCGTCACGCTGATCGGCCCGAACGGCGCCGGCAAGACGACGCTCGTGCGCCTTCTGCTCGGACTCGAGCGGCCCGATCGCGGCACGATCACCCGGCGCGCCGGATTGACCGTCGGCTATGCGCCCCAGCGCTTCGATCGCGATCCCGCGATCCCGATGACGGTCGCGCGCTTCCTTGCCCTCGGCAGCAGGCACACGCCGACCGAGGCCGAAGCCGCGCTCGACGAGGTCGGCGCAGCCCGTGTCATCGGCCAGCAGCTCTCACAGCTTTCCGGCGGCGAATTGCAGCGCGTGGTGCTCGCGCGCGCTCTGCTGCGGAAGCCGGATCTCCTCGTACTCGACGAGCCCGTGCGCGGCGTCGACTATACAGGCGAGGCTGAGCTGTACGATCTCATCGGGCGCATTCGCGATGCGCGCGGCGTCGGCATCCTGCTCGTCAGCCACGACCTGCACGTGGTCATGGCGCAGAGCGACCGCGTCATCTGCATCAATCGTCACATCTGCTGTTCGGGCCAGCCGGAGACCGTCGCGCAGCATCCCGAGTACGTGCGTTTGTTTGGTGCGGAGGCGGCCCGCTCGTTCGCGCTCTACCAGCACCAGCACGATCACAGCCACGATCTCACCGGCGCGGCCATGCCTGTGAAGGATGAGGACAGCGCGCGTTAGGTGTTTGCGCATGCCGCCAACTTCCCCTTCTCCCCGGATGAGGGGCGGCGCCACTTTCCAACGTTTACATATGCCGCCTTCTTCCCCTTCTCCCCGTGCTTACGGAGAGAAGGTCGGGATGAGGGGCGGCGCCACCACTTACCAACGTCGGCGTATGCCGCCGCCCCTCACCCTAGCCCTCTCCCCGTGAAGAACGGGGAGAGGGGTTTCTCATTCCGCCGCCTTCTGCGCCTTCCCGTCGATAAGCCGCCGGCAGAGCCACGCACCGAGGAAAGCGAACAGGCTCGCGCCGGCGAGGTTGGCGGCGATGACACCACTGGGCCCCCAGAACATCCCGCCGATGGTCACGACCGGCACCGTGCCGAGCGTCGCACGCGCCCAGTTGAGCACGGTCGGCCAGTGCGGATGACCGAGCGCATTCAGCGCCGCGTTCGCGACGAACAGAATGCCGAGGAAGGCGAACATCGGCGAAATATAAATGCAATACGTGCGCAGGATCTCTGCCGTCTCGCCGGTCGCATGGAAGACCGAGATCAGCGGATCGACGGCGAGCGCAAGCACGATCCAGGCGACGGCCGTGAAGCCCAGCGCGGCCATGATGGAGACATCGAACGCTTCGCGCACGCGCGCCCACTGTCGCGCTCCGAGGTTCTGGCCGAGCACGGGACCGACCGCACCGGACAGAGCGAAGATCGACCCAAAAGCAACGGGCGATATGCGCCCGATGAGAGCCCATGCGGCAACCGCCGCGGTCCCATGGCTTGCGATGGCATACGTGACGTAAGCGTTCGCGATGGGTGTCGCGAGGTTGGTGACTGTCGCGGGAACGGCAAAGCGCAGGATGGTCCGCGCATCCGCAAGCACGTCATCGAGCCGCGGCCGCGCGAGGAGATCATGCTTGCGGATGAGCCAGTAGATGCCTGCACCAGCCACGGCAATGCGCGAGATGTTCGTCGCCCACGCGGCACCGTTGATGCCGAGACCGAAGACGAAGATGAAGAGCGGATCGAGCGCGACGTTCACGGCGGCGCCGACGAGCGTGACGTGCATAGAGCGCTGCGCATCGCCCTGCGAGCGCAGCACGGCAGAAGCGCACATGCCGAGCGACATCAGCGTCATGAACGGGATGAGAATGCGCAGGTAACCGGTTGCGAGCGCGAGCGTGCGGCCCTCGGCGCCGATCAGTCGGATCAGGTCCGGTACGAAGACCCATACGACGGCGCCGAACACCGCGGCGAACAGCACCGAGAAAACGTGCGAGCTGGCGCTGAGGCTCTTGGCGCGCACGAGATCGCCGGCGCCGATGGCCGGCGCGATGAGCGCGCTCGCCGCGATGGCCGTGCCGATGCCGACGGAGAGCAGCAGAAAGAGGATCGTCGAGGCATAGCCGACGGCGGCGATGATCTCGATGTCGCCGAGCATACTGAGGAAGAAGACGTTGGCGAGCTCGCCGAGAAAAATCGCCATGAGCCCGAACGCAGCGGCGCCGGTCATGCGCAAAACGTGTGCGGGAATGGAGCCCGTTACGAAGCGGGCCCCGCTGTCGTTCGCCATTGAGGCTGGCTTTCTCAGAGTGTCCGGCGCGCGCGGATCGCGGCGGCGAGCGTGCCCTCGTCGAGATAGTCGAGCTCTCCCCCCACAGGCACACCATGCTGGAGGCCGGAAACCTTCACATCCGCCTGCCCGAGCTGCTCACGCACGTAGTGCGCCGTCGACTGGCCTTCAACCGTGGCATTGAGCGCGAGCAGGACCTCACGCACCTCGCCGGCGTGCGCGCGCTCGACGAGACGGGTGATGTTGAGCTGGTCCGGCCCGATGCCATCGAGCGGCGAGAGATGGCCCCCGAGCACGTGATAGAGCCCGTTGACGACGCCCGCGCGCTCGAGCGCCCAGAGGTCGCCGATCTCCTCGACGACGACGATGAGCGAGCGGTCGCGCCGCGTGTCGCTGCAGATCGTGCACGGGCTGACGGTATCGAGATTGGCGCAGACCTCGCAGGCGACCAGATTGCGCGCCGCTTCCTGCATGGCGGCGGCGAGCGGCTCGAGCAGCTCGTGGCGGCGCTTGAGCAGCGCGAGCGCGGCCTTGCGCGCCGAGCGCGAGCCGAGCCCCGGCAGACGCGCCAGAAGCTGAATCAGGCGCTCGATCTCGGGCCCTGCGATCCTGCCTTTCATGATCCCTGTGCTTTCAGCGCTTGCCGCGCGCGCTCGCCTCTCGCGCCGGCGCCATGCCGTGCACCGCCTTGGCGATGTCGGCGGCGAAGCGATCGACTGTATCCGGCGAGGTATCCCACGCGCACATGAAGCGGCAGCCGCCGGCGCCAATGAACGTGTAGAAGCGCCAGCCCTTGTCGCGCAGCTTGGCCTGGGCCGGCGGCGGAATCTCGGCGAACACCGCGTTCGATTCGACCGGAAACATCAGGCTCACGCCATCGAGCCCGCTGATCTGGTCGGCGAGGCGCTTGGCCATGGCGTTGGCGTGACGCGCATTGCGCAGCCAGACATCGTTCTCCAGAAGCCCGAGCCACGGCGCCGAGACGAAGCGCATCTTCGAGGCGAGCTGGCCTGCCTGCTTGACGCGCCATGCGAAGTCCTCGGCGAGCTCTTTCTTGAAGAAGACGACAGCCTCGCCGACCGGCAGGCCGTTCTTGGTACCGCCGAAGCAGAGGACGTCGATCCCCGCGCGCCACGTGATCTCGGAAGGGTGACACCCGAGCGTCGCGACGGCATTGGCGAACCGCGCGCCGTCCATATGGATATTGAGCCCGTGACGCTTGGCGATGGCCGCGATCGCACGCAGCTCCTCGACCGTGTAGACCGTGCCGACCTCGGTCGACTGCGTGAGCGAGACGGCCTTCGGCTTCGGGAAATGGATGTCCGTCCGCTTCTTGGCCGTCAGATCGATGATATCGGGCGTGAGCTTGCCGAGCGGGCCTTCCACCGCAAGCAGCTTCGAGCCGGCGGAGAAGAACTCCGGCGCACCGCACTCGTCGGTCTCGATGTGGCTCAGCTCATGGCAGATCATGGCGTGAAAGGGCTGGCACATGGCCGACAGCGCGATCGAGTTCGCCGCCGTGCCATTGAACACGAAGTAGACTTCGCAGTCGGTCTGGAAGAGCGCCCTCAGCCCGTCGCAAACAGCCGCCGTCCAGCGATCTTCGCCGTAGGACAGCTCATGGCCGGTCGCATTGGCCCGCTTGAGCGCCGCCATGGCCTCGGGGCAGATGCCGGCATTGTTGTCGGAGGCAAAATGCTGCGTCATGATCATCGTCCTCACGGGCGCACCGGGATGGCCTCGCGCTCAGCGGCGCGACCATAGCGGCCCCGGCCCCCGCGGTCATCCCAATCATGGATGTGATATCGGCGGTGTGCGGCAAGTGGGGCGTCACAGCAAGGCCCAGCCCGCCAGCCGACGAGCTTGATACCGTTGCGTCGAAAGGCCTCAACCCGCGTGTTCGCCCTCGCCCGCGGACCTTTTGAGCATGAACCAGCCGATGGCCAATACCGACAGGGCCCCGATCATCTGAAGCATCAGCTCGATGGCTTCGGGAGCCAGATCGTACGGTGCGCCGAGCCCCACCAGGAACGGATGGCTGATGGGATCCTCCATGATCAGGTCGCCCGCAATCCAACCGAGCAACGCGGCGCCGGCCCAGACCAGAGCCGGAAAGCGCGTAAGCAGCGCCATGATGAAGGTCGCGCCAGCCACGATCAGCGGTATGGAGACCACGAGGCCGAAGGCGATGAGCCACGGTTGACCTTTGGCCGCGCCGGCAATCGCCAGGACGTTGTCGAGGCTCATGACCATGTCGGCGATCGCGACGGTCTTTACAGCGCCCCAGATGTTGTCGGAATCCTTGATCGAGTCTTCGCCTGCTTCCTCGTTCTGCGTCAGCAGCTTCACGGCGATGTAGACGAGCAGGAAGCCGCCGACGAGGCGCAGCCACGGCACCTCGAGCACGTATTGCAGGACCACCGTGAAGAACACGCGCAGCACCACCGCCGCACCGGCGCCGAGCGCAATGCCGACCATGCGTTGCCGCGGCAGCAGCGAGCGGCAGGCCATCGCGATGACGACGGCGTTGTCGCCAGAGAGCAATACATTGATCCAGACGATCTTCAGGACCTGGCCCCCGAGAGGCGCCCAATCGCCCATCGTCGCCATCGCCGCACTGAGCCATTCATCCATGGGACTGCTCGACTATTGCAGGGCTACATCGCCGCTATGGGCATCCGCCTCCGGCACGTGCTCTTGCCGTGTCGGATGATTGGGCTTGCGGGAGATAACCGGCTGCTACGGGCCAATCACCCAGGCCCGCTCAGGAAGTGCCCCCCGTGAGGCGTTTTGCCTGACAATCGGACCGCTAGCAACGCGCGCAAGATCGCGATCAGCTATTCGAAGATTGCGGGGCGTGGCCAGGAGCACGCGGGAAAATGTCCTGAAAGCATGATCCGCAAAATCGAGGTGTCCGCGAAGAGGCCGGACCATCGCGCGGGCCTAGTTTGTCGGCTTGGCGGGCGGCAGGGGCGGCCTGTCCTTGTGGAAAAGGCCCGTGGCTATGGCGCGCGCGAGATACTCGGCGCTGCACTCGTAGGCGGCCTCGGTCATGCGGCGCGCGCTGCCCTGCCCGGCCTGCTCGCCACGCAGGCGCGCCAGCGTCTCCATGGCCTCGTAGCGCCCGACCCGCATCACGCCTTCCTCGGTCGCCACTTTCTTCAGCGCCCGCCGGACGGCCTGATAGTGCGCGTCCTTGGTGAGAGACTTCACGTAATGCAGGCCGATGAGGGCGACGTCGACGTTGTGCTCCCGCAGCCAGATCAGCGTCTTTCTCACGCTTTTCTCGAAGTCCTCGATCGAGAGGCGTGCGAGCGCATCCGCCGTTCCGAGCTGCCAGAGGATGAGATCGGGCTCGACGAGCGCAACTTCCATCTTTATGCGCGCGCCCGCGTCACGGGCAAGCTCGCCCGAAACACCGCGATGGACCACTTCGACCTGGAGACCCTTGAAGGTCTGCTCGAGAAGCTGCTCAACGAGATCGTAATAGTCGCCGGCGTTCGCATCGCGTCGGACGACCGGCGAGGCGCCAATGGCAAGAATCTTGATCCGCTGGCGCTCGCGGAGCGCCTTCAGGACATTGGGGAGCGGCGTCTGGTTGACGACCTCGGTCGTGCCGACCTGGCACTCACGCGTAACGGGCGGCAGTTGACCTTCCTGCTTGGGGTCGGCCGCTTCGGGCGTGCCCGATGGCGCCGGCTGCTGCGCCGACGCGCCCGCCGCGAACCCGACCACGAGCGCGAGGACGAGCGCCAGCCCCTTCAGGCAACTGCCACGACCCGGGTACGCCATTCGGCGAGCCATGCCACCATTCCCATCAGAGCCACGCCCCCGATGACCAGGAGCGTGTCAAGCAAGATGCCATCGGGCAACGCAAATCGCAGAATCTGGCAAATCAGACTGAGGATCGATCCTGCGCAGAACACTTCCAGCGAGTTACGCCCAAGCATCGAAAGATATTCGACAGCACTCGGCACGGCCCGCGCAATATACGGATAAACGATAGACATCACGGCGACTAGTGCCAGGAACTGAATGACCCGGATCGGGGTTGCAAACGTCTTGCCGTTGATGAACAGCAATTTGGGCTCCGGCACAGTCGTCGGGTCGATCCACGTCCCGCCGGTCAGAACAAAGATCGTCCCGATTATGACGATCGGCAGCGCAACCCACCGAATGGCGACGATGTGCCGGCGTACCCAGCCGCCGAGCCCGCGGCTCCGGCCGAAGACGAGCCCCAGGACGAAAACGAACTGCCAGGTCAGCGGATTGAAAAACCACTGCCCCTCGATCGGCCACGCCGGAATGGTCAGCGGCACCACCAGCGACGTGATGTAGAGCGCGAAGGAAGCGGGCAGCAGAAGCCTCGGCGCCAGACGATCGAGAATGGCCAGGAACGGCGCGACCAGCATCAGCGCGACGTAAAGCGGGAGGATATCGAAGTAGCCGAGCTGATGCGTGAGGAGCGCAATGCCGATGTGGGTCTCGACCGGCCGGTAGAAGACGGCCGCCGCATTGTGCCACTCGAGCAGCAGGGGGTTGTCGAGGAGCCGCGAGGTTATGGCCAGCGTCGCGATCGCCAGCATGACAATCATCATGTGCGCGGCGTAGATCGTTACCGCACGCCCGCCGAGCCGGAAGACGACCTCATGCATGGGTCTCGGGTCGCGGGTATCGCCGATGACATAGCGCAGCGACCATCCCGCGAGGAAGACGAAGAGCTCCGCCGAATCCGAGATCGATACGGCCCGATGCGTGAACTGGTCGAAGAAGATTCCCGGTACGTGATTGATGAAAATCGAGACGAGGGCGAAGCCGCGCCAGAAGTCGACGGCATTGGGGGCTCGTGGCATCGGTTGTGTCCGACGTTGGTCGTTCCGGCACGCGCGAGGGTCTGCGATGCGATAGCCTCGACTTTACCAGCCGCGCGTGCCCTCGGTCACGCGGCGGCGACGGGAGCGCGCCGGGGAAAGTAGCGCCGAAAGAGCGCGACGGTCGCCGGCAGGATGATGAGCTGGCCGATCAATGAGGCAAAAAGGCAGATGCCGGCCAATCGCCCGAACAGCCGCAGCGACGGCAGATGCGAGAGGATGGTCACGCCGAGCCCCAGCGCGAGCACGATCGTGGTCAGCACGATCACGGGCCCGATATGGTGCATCGTGCGCACCAGGGCATCGTTGACGCCGGTCGTGCCGGGGCGGCTCTCTTCGAGCTGGAAGCGGTTCAGAAAGTGGATGGTGCTGTCGATCGCCAGCGCGAACGCGACGGTAATGGCGATGATCGACGCGAACTGCAGCCCCTCGCCGCCGAGCCAGAGAACGGTCCCGGTCGCAAAGATCGGGAAGAGCGACGGCAGGATGCTGGTCACGCCGGAAAGCACCGAGCGGAGCGCGATACCGAGGAAGATGAAGATGACGAACATGTCACCGATCAGGCCCCAGTTGAGCTCACCGATCAGCCGCGCCGAGTTGCGCGCGGCGATCGCCGGCAGGCCGGTGACCGAGATCTCGTAGCCCGGATGAGCGGCACGCACGGGACCGAGCGCCTGATCGATCTTCTCGACGATCGGCAGGATCTGGCTGGCATCGATATCGGGGAGGCGCCCCGTCACCAGGACCGCATCGCCTTCCTTGTCGATGAAGCGCTGCACGAGATGCTCGGGCAGGATGCCGACGTACTTCTTGATCGTCTCCGGGCTCGCGTCGCCGGCCTCGGCCAGCCAGCGCCGCAGGCTCTCGACGGACCAGACGTTACCGAGCCCCGCCTCCTTCTCAAGGACCGTATGCGCTGCCGCGATCGCCGCCAGCGTCTTCTCGTCGTAGAGCGACTGGCCGCCCGTCCAGCGGATCATCACGTGCACCGGATTGGCGCCCGTGAGCTTCGTATCGAGCCGCTCCGTCGCGGCAAGCGCGTGCTCCTTGTCCGGCACCTGATCGGCGAGGCGGTATTGGGGCACGAGCTGCACGTAGGCGAGCCCAGTCAGCACGACGGCGGTCAAACCTGCGAGGCTGAAGAAGAGCGGCGCCGCGATCACGCGCCGGACAATGAACTCCGTGACCGCGCTCAGCACGCCGAAGCCGCCGTCCTGATTGGGCTCGACATCCTTGCGCGGGTTCTTCTCGGCCGGAATGAGAAGTGCGGCGAGCGTCGGTACGACCACGGCGACGGCGAGATAGGAAATGCCGACCGCCATCAGCGCGGCGAGGCCGAATGTCCGGATCAGGGCCGACTCGGCGAACGAGAACGAGAGCAGTGCCAGCGCCGCGTTCATCGCCGTCAGAAGACACGCCGGTGCCACGTCGAGCACGGCCTCGCGCGCTGCCGTCAGCCGATCGACGCCCGCCATGATGTCGCGCCGGATGGCGAACACGAGATGCATGCTGTCGGAGAAGCCCGACACCAGGATCAGCGGCGTGATGACGTTGATGAAGAGGTTCAATCGGAAGTCGAGGCCGCCGATCACGCCGAGCGTCCACAGGATGGCGATGGTCGGCCCGACGACCGCGAGCAGCGTCAGCGAGATGCGCCGGAAGAAGAGGTACGCAATGAGCGTGCCGAGCACGAAGCCGAGCCCGTTGTAGACGAGGCGGTCGCGCTCGACGGCATTGCGGATTTCGAGCTGCATGACCGGCGCGCCGGTGAGCTGAACCTTGAGGCCCGTGCCCTGAAGGCCGCGCTCCGCCTCCTCCAGAATGCCGCCGATGACCGCCTTGGCGCCCCGCTCCTCGACGAGCTTGCGGTCGAGCGCGATGACGGCGAGCGCGAGCGTGCCGTCATCGGAGAGGAACTTGCCCTTGACGATCTCGTTGCCCTTGAGCTGCGCGATCATCGCGTCGTAGGCGGCGCCCTCCGGCATCTCGTCGGGCACGACCGGCGGCGCATACCCCGTCGCATCGAGTTTCTCGCGCGCGGATAACATCGAGACGAGCCCGTTCACGCCGTCCGTGAGCTGGAGATCGACGATGGTGTCGCGCACGGCCGTGAGCTTGTCGCGCTCCAGGAGGCCCTGGCCTTCGATGACCACGAGCACGTCGTACTCGCTCGAAGGAAAGCGGCGATCGATTTCCTCGTACTGGCGGAACTCGGCCGTATTGGTTCGGAAAAGCTCCGAGAGACTGTCGTCCACCTTGAGCCGCATCACGCCGAAGACCGCGAGCACGGTCAGGACGACGATCAGCGCAAAGGTGAGCCACGGCGCGCGCAGCGCCACCAGTCCCAGTCGCTCCAGCCCGAACGTGAAGGCGAACTTCCGCCTCGGTTCGCCAGTGCCCGCCATTGCGGTCCTTCTCCCGTGTCCCACGCACCGGATGCCGCCGCATCGGCTGCGCAGCGCTGGCGCTCAGCGCCGGGGCCCCGGCCCCGACTCCCTCCCGAATCCTTCGTGCGGGCCGGATGCTGCAACGACGCCGGGCCAACTTCAAGGCGATTGGGCCACACTAATTCGTGCAAGACGCCGCACGCCCACGAGCGCGAGCCCGGGCGTTGACACCAGTGATCGACAGCCGTCGAATCGCGCCGAGGGCGGCAGCCCCAGTGGCCCCTGATATTCCAGCGCGACGACGGCGGGGCAACAGCTCCGCCAGCCAGACCCGGTCCCGCGCCGACCTTGACAAGGCCCACGGTGCGTGCGCTGTTCCGGCCCGATTTGGAACCCATGGGGCGCCGCGTTCGAGCGCGCGCCTGTGAAGGGCCACGCCCGAGGGCGTGAGGGAGTTTCGGCCATGGCAGATGCCAGCACGCACCGCTACCGCTCGCATACGTGCGGGGCGCTGAGAGAGAGCGATATCGACGCGACCGCCCGCCTTTCGGGGTGGGTGCACCGCGTGCGCGACCACGGCGGCCTGCTGTTCATCGATCTCCGCGATCACTACGGCCTCACGCAGATCGTCGTCGATCCGGATACGGCCGCCTTCAAGACCGCCGAGCGCCTGCGCTCGGAGTGGGTCGTGCGCATCGATGGACGCGTGCGTGCGCGTCCCGAGGGTACGGTCAATCCGGAACTCGCGACGGGCGCTGTCGAGGTCTATGCGACCGAGATCGAGATGCTCTCGGAGGCCAAGGAGCTGCCCGTCCCGGTATTCGGCGAACCGGACTATCCGGAGGACCTGCGCCTCACCTACCGCTTCCTGGACCTGCGCCGCGAGACGCTGCACAGCATCATCATGAAGCGGCTCGCGATCACGCGCTCGATCCGCCGCCGCATGCATGACGCGGGCTTCAACGAATTCCCGACGCCGATCCTGACGGCTTCGAGCCCGGAGGGCGCGCGCGACTTCCTGGTCCCATCGCGCGTGCACCCGGGCAAGTTCTACGCGCTGCCGCAGGCGCCGCAGCAGTACAAGCAGCTCCTCATGATGTCGGGCTTCGATCGCTACTTCCAGATCGCGCCCTGCTTCCGCGACGAAGATCCGCGCGCCGACCGCCTGCCGGGCGAGTTCTACCAGCTCGATGTCGAGATGAGCTTCGTCGAGCAGGACGATGTGCTCGGCACCATGGAGCCGATCATCCGCGGCGTGTTCGAGGAGTTCGCCGACGGCAAGCCGGTGACGCCGAAATTCGAGCGCATTCCGTACGACACCGCGATCGCCAAGTACGGCACCGACAAGCCGGACCTGCGCAATCCGATCGAAATGGCCGACGTGACCGAGCACTTCCGCGGCTCGGGCTTCAAAGTGTTCGCGGGCATGATCGAGAAGGACCCGAAGGTGCGCGTGTGGGCCATCCCGGCGAAGACGGGCGGCTCGCGCGCCTTCTGCGACCGCATGAATGCCTGGGCGCAGAAAGAGGGCCAGCCCGGCCTCGGCTATATCATGTGGCGCGACGAGGAAGGCGCTGCCGGTGCCGGGCCGATCGCGAAGAATATCGGCGGCGAGCGGGCGGCCGCGATCCAGAGCCAGCTCGGCCTCGCGACGGGCGACGCCGCCTTCTTCACGGCCGGCGATCCGGCGCGGTTCTACAAGTTCGCCGGCCTCGCGCGCGATCAGATCGGCCGCGAGCTGAAGCTCGTCGACGAGAACCGCTTTGCCTTCTGCTGGATCGTCGACTTCCCCTTCTACGAGTGGAACGAGGACGAAAAGCAGATCGAGTTCTCGCACAACCCCTTCTCGATGCCGCAGGGCGGCTCGGCGACACTCGACGCGGCGAAGTCGAACGAGGACTATCTCAAGATCAAGGCCTACCAGTACGACCTCGTCTGCAACGGTTATGAGCTCGCCTCGGGCGGCATCCGCAATCATCGTCCCGATACGATGGTGAAGGCCTTCGGCGTGGCGGGGCTCGGTGCGGAGATCGTTGAGGCGCGTTTCGGTGCGCTCTATCGCGCCTTCCAGTTCGGCGCGCCGCCGCACGGCGGCATGGCGGCGGGCATCGAGCGCATCGTCATGCTGCTCACGGGCTGCTCGACGGTGCGCGATGTCGCGCTGTTCCCCATGAACCAGCAGGCGAGCGACCTGCTCATGGGCGCGCCCTCGGAGGCGGCCAACAAGCAGCTCAACGAGTTGCACATCAGGCTCAACCTGCCTCAGAAGAAATCCTGAGGCAGGGTCGAAGCCGGTACGGCGCTAATTGATCTCGCTGCCGCCGTTCTCGCGCTGCGTATCCCAGAAGTCGACGGTCTCGCGGCGCAGCGTGTCCTTGCAGCTCTGCTTGCAGGAAACCCAGGTGCCGCCTGGCATGCGGAACTCGTAGTCGTTGCCGGCACGGCGGATGGGCGCACTCGTGCAGCCGTTGCCATAGATGCTGCAGGCGCTCACGACGCCCTCGCCACCGCCTTTCCGCCGCGACTGTGCATCGGCGGAACCCATAACGCCCAGAACCATCGTCGCGGCGAGCGTCGCGCCCAGGATTGTTCTCATCGGCATTTGTCGGTCTCCTTGCTCATGCCCCCACAGTTGGATCTCAGCGGCGGGAGCTGCCCGCGCGCTCGTTGAGTGTCTCCCAGTAGTCGATGACATCCTCGCGCAGCGCGTCCTTGCAGCTCTGCTTGCACGGCATCCACGTGCCGTTCGCCAGCCGGTACTCGGCGTCGAACCGGCCCGCGCGCACCGGCACGGTCAGGCAGCCATTGCCGTAACGACTGCAAGCCGTGATGACGCCATCGCGGTGCGCGCCCCTGCGCGCCTGCGCATCGGCCTCGCCGATCGCGAGCGCTGCCGTCGCCATCGCGAGCGCGGTGCTCAGAAGCGTTCTCGATTTCATCTGCGGGCCTCCATGATCTCGTTCACTTCGATCAGTGCGAAGGACCACGCTGGCGCTCGCGCTGCGTCTCCCAGAAGTCCAGCATATCCTCGCGAATGGCATTCTTGCAGTCGGCGCGACAGCTCACCCAGGTACCGCCCGGCATCCTGAACTCGTAGCCGAACCGCGCACGCCGGACAGGCGCGCTCGTGCAGCCGTTGCCATAGTTGCTGCAGGTCCGCACGACGCTTTCGGCGCGCTTGCGCTGCGCATCCGCAGGCGTCGCCAGCGCCGTCAGCGTCAGCCCGGCCGCGGTCGCGAGGATGAATTTCGGTAGCATGGGCACGTCTCTCTGGGCTCTGTCGCCGGGCCACGCGATCGGATCATCGGACGCGCAGTGAACACTACGCACCTTTGTCCTCCAGAACGCGCAATAAAGCGTGATCCGGCGCGCGAGCCGTCATTATAGCGATCACAACGTCTTGAAGGTGCGCCGCACCCACTGGAATGATGCGGGCATCGTTAATCGAAAATGAACATTAGCGCGGCGCCGACCCGCCCATCATCGGAGGACAACTCATGGCCCAGAAACCGACGACGCTCGATGCCGGAGCGCGACAAGCCGCCCGCTCGGAACTGCCGAACTGGGAGATGGTCGAGGGGCGCGACGCCATAAGCCGCGCGTTCAAGTTCGCGGACTTCAGTGCCGCCTTCGGCTTCATGAGCCGCGTCGCGCTCGCGGCGGAAAAGCTCGATCATCATCCCGAGTGGCAGAATGTGTGGAACCGCGTCGAGATCACGCTCTCGAGTCACGATGCCGGGGGCCTGACCGAGCGCGACATCAAGCTCGCGAAGATCATCGACAAGCTCGCCGGCGAGGCCGGCGCCTGATCATGACGGAGAACGGCAGAACGCCCGGCCGCATGTGCCGGGCGCTCGCCATGCGTATCCCGTTGAACGCGATCAGCCCTTCTTCGTCCGCGCCTCGCGTGATGGCCCCTCGAACATGTCGGCGATGATGCTCGAGTACCAGCCGATGGACTCCTGGTAATTCTGCGCGCGCGTGCCCGCATCCTCGCCCGGCATCGACACGAACGAGCCGGATGGCTCGAGCTTGCCGCCCTTGGCCGTATAGTTCGCCCCGACCTTGACGTTGTCGTCCGGCGCGAGCAGCGACCAGCAGGTATTGCGGAAGCGGGCCGGGAAGCGCTCGCCCTTGGCGAGTTCCGCCAGGATGTCGTTGGCCGCGACCTTGGCCTGGCTGTTCGCCGAGAAAGCCGACTTGGGCATTTCAGCAGCGATGGTCGCATCGCCGAGGACGTAGACATCCTTCACGAGCGACGACGTGAAGTTCTCGGGATTGACCGGGCACCAGTCGCCCTTGGCAAGGCCCGTCCGGAGTGCAATCCGGCCGGCGCTCTGCTGCGGGATGATGTTGGCGACATCGAACTTGACCTTCTTGCCGGCCTTCGTGGTGATTTCCCGCGCGCGCGCATCGAAGCCCGTCACGCTAAAATCGTCGATGTCGTTCGAGAGATTGAGCTCGACGACGTCCTTGTAGTGGCGATTGAACGCCTCGACGAAGAGCGGCTGCTTCGAGAAGCCTTTCTTCGGATCGAGGATGACGACGCGGGACTTGGGTTTATTGGTCTTGAGGAAGTGCGCGATCATGCAGGCGCGCTCATAGGGTCCGGGCGGGCACCTGAAGGGATTGTTCGGCATGACCATGGCGACCGTGCCGCCATTCGGCATGCGCTCGAGCAGCCGCTTCAGATGCAGCTTGCCACCGCCGTCCGTGGTGTAGGCGTGGGGCGCGCGCCCGTTCGATGCTGCCGTGGAGTATCCGGGAATGGATTCATATTTGACGTCGATGCCGGGCGACACGACGAGCTTGTCGTAAGAGAACGTCTGGCCGCCGCTCGTGCGTACGCTCTTGCGGCTCGTGTTCACGCCCGTGGCGCGCTGATGGACGACCTGGATGCCGAGGCGGCGCAGGCCGTCATAGTTGTGATTGAGCGAGTTGTAGGAGCGGAACCCGCCGAGATAGAGGTTTGAGAAGAACGATGAGGAATAGACGCGGTTCGGCTCGATCAGCGTTACGCGCAAAGCGGGCGCGCCGAGCTTGAGGGCCCGCGCGACGCTGGCACCGCCGGCACCGCCGCCGATCACGACGACGCGGGCCGCGCCCGCCCCCTGCGCAATCGCGAACGTGCCGAAGCTCGTCGCCGCAACGGCGCCGGCTCCAGCACCGACGATCAGGTTTCGTCTGGAAATCTCGGTCATTCTGTACCTCCCTGGGATGCGGCCGGATGTGAATTCTGCCGTCGTTCTTTTGCAGCCGTTCGAAACACCGGCCTTATAATTTCTTTCGATAAGCTTCCTGCGCCCGCGCTTGCCTCCCGCAGCAGCCGCCTCTCAGCTCCTTTCGACGTGTTTGGCTGAATAGTCTGGCGCTGCTGCGCCGCTTCGCCGTAGTGCGACGCGGACATCGTCCATGAGGGCGGCGAGCTGCATCCAGAAGAGATCGGCACCGCCGTAGCCGACAATGCGGCCGACTTCGCGCCCATGGACCAGCATCACGAACGTCGGCGAGAACACCACGCGCGGGATGAAGGCGATGTCCCGATCATGACGGTCGCGCCGGACGAGCGGGGCGAGCTTGCCGTCCTCGCTCGCCACGTATCCGGGGGCGACCTCGCGCTCCCAGCGCGCGCAGTAAGGGCAGCCCGGATCGCTGATCATGACCAGCACGGCCGGCGCGGTGGCGATATCGATTTCGGAGGGTGGTTGTACCTGCTGGGCGCGCACAACACCCGCGAGCACGAACACCGCGAGGACGTGCGCGATCAGGCTCAGGATAGGACGCGCAACGCGCTGCATCACGATCGAATCCACCCGCTTCTCAGCACCCCTGCGGTTGCATACAAACATTCTAATATGCTAGTAGGAATGTGCAAGCATCGAGCTCACGGCCGGCCTTCGAGCGGCGGAATTGCCCCTTTTCGAAGGTGTCGATGAGGCCCGGATGCACGGCCAAAATGGAGGAGGGCCCGGCCAGAAATGCCGGGTGTGCGAAAGGCAATGACGCAAAGGATGGAAATCGAAGTTCTTGGCCGTCGGACCTTCCTGATCGGTGCCGGCGCCAGCCTCGCGGTCGCAGCGTTCCTTGCCGATCTGCCGGCGCTCGCTCAGGAGCCCGTCCGCAGCATCGACGAGGCCCTGAAGAAAGTTCTCGGCGACGCGACGCCCGGCGAGACCGGCATCACGCTCGAAATTCCCGAGATCGCAGAGAACGGCAATACCGTGCCCTTCACGCTTTCGGTCGACAACCCGATGACCGATGCGAACCACGTCAAGGCGCTCCACATCTTCGCCTCGGGCAATCCGCAGGTCGGGGTGGCGAGCTACCTGTTCACGCCCGCCTCGGGCAAGGCCGCCGTCTCGAGCCGGATGCGCCTCGCGCGCACGCAGGACATCGTCGCCGTGGCCGCGCTCAGCGATGGAAAATTCCTGATCGGCAAGCGGAACGTGAAAGTAACGATCGGCGGCTGCGGCGGCTGAGCAGGGCAAGGGAGCACGAACGATGTCAGCAGCAAAACCCCGCATCCGCGTGCCGGAAAAGGCTAAGGTCGGCGAGGTGATCGAGATCAAGACCCTCGTTCAGCACGTCATGGAGACCGGAAACCGCAAGACCGCCGATGGCAAGGTCGTCCCGCGCAACATCATCAACACGTTCACGGCGAGCTTCAACGGCAAGGAATTCTTCAAGGCCGATGTCCTGCCCGGCATCTCGGCCAATCCCTATCTCGCCTTCTTCATGAAGGTCCCGGGTGCCGGCGAGTTCGAATTCACGTGGCTCGACGATGCCGGTGTGAAGGTGTCGCAGAAAGTGCCGCTCGCGGTCGCCTGAGCGCTGCCCGCGCAGGTGAGAATCGAAAGCCCCTCTCCTGGATCAGGAGAGGGGCTTTGTCGTTCAGAAGTAGAAGTCGAACGAGAAGTAGTTCGGGCCGCCGTCCGGCGGGTTGCGCCCCTGCGTCTCCCAGAAGTCCACCGTCGCGAGGCGCAGCGTTTCCGAGCAGCTCCGCTTGCACTCGAGCCACGTGCCGCGCGGCATGCGCACTTCCCAGCCATTTGGCCCGCGGCGCACGGGACCGGAGACGGAGCCATGCCCCCAGCGGCTCTCCGCCACCACGTAGGCCGGGCCGCGCCCATCCCGGGCCCGCTGCGCGGCGGCATCACCGAAGACGACCGCATCGGCCGTAAGCGCCATGCCACTCGCGAGTGCCACTGTCGCGAGCGACGCCGATATCCTTCTCATGATCCCTTCTCCCTCGATCCCGATCCGCCCCTGCGCGGCGCCGCTGCCGGCCGAATGGCTGGCACTACTGCTCGGAGCCGATACCCCCCAAGCCCCCGCGAACTAACCGCGCGACAGGCTTATGTTCACGGCCCTGAGGCCGATACCGTTCGTCTCGATCGATACCGAGTGGCGCTCGCCCGTGATGGCCACGTTCATCGAGCCGGAGAACGTGCCGCCTGAAATCGTCAGATGAATGCGCCCCGAGGTCACTTTCCCGCGCACGGTGCCCGCCGCGTTGAATGTCCGCTCTTCCCAGTTCCCATCCACCTGGCTGCCGCTCTGATTGAGGCTCGCGCGCAGCTCGATCTTGTTGCTGGCCGAGGCACAGCGGATCGCAAGACCCAGGTTGTCGGCTTCCTTCTGCGTGTAGTAGGCGCGGCACTTCAGGGCTTCGGACTTGCCGTTGTCGAGCTTGATCTGCCCGCCGCCGCTCCAGTTGCCCGCCAGCGTCTGAAAGGGACCCTGCGCATAGGCGCGCGATGAGATACCGCCCACCCCCAGCAGCACGGCGAGGGCAATCAACAGCCCCCCGGCGCGTGCCATCGACCCGCTCATTGCATATCTCCCTGGCATTACTCGTGGCTTCGCCCGGCGCACACGGCTTTTGCCGCTCCACCCGAACTCAGGTGACGGCGTAGATGGTGATACGGCCACATTATCTCAAGAAGTTACCATCTTATGACGCGTGCGTCAGCCCAATGACGCCCCGGCGGCACGCTCGGTTCCACGCTTCGGCACAAGTGCAACACCGGCTTTTGCGCCGGCGTCTGCGCATGTTGACTGGAAAATAAGCACGCTGGCGCCCAACTTCCCGACAGGATAAAGGGGGCAGCGTCAATTGCCCTGTCGTACGCGGCCTGCCGCCTGCCAGAGACCCATAACATGAACCCTTCCTTTGGCACGGCCGCCGACGTCGATTCGGGCTACGCGTGGTTGCGTCTCTTCGCGGCGGCGCTCATCGGCACGATCGGCAACGTCGGCATGTGGTCGGTGGTCGTCGTCCTGCCGGCCGTGCAGGCCGAGTTTGGCATCGACCGCGCCGCAGCGACCTTCCCTTATACGATGACGCTCATCGGCTTCGGCTTCGGCGGCGTCGTCGCCGGCCGCATCGCCGACCGTCACGGCGTCATGCTCCCTGTCATGTACGGCGCCATTGCGCTCGGACTCGGCTATGTCGCGACGGGCTACACCCAGAACCTCTGGCAGTTCGCACTCGCCCATGGCCTGCTGATCGGGTTCCTCGGCACGGCGACGATGTTCGCGCCCCTGCTCGCCGACATCACGCACTGGTTCAACAAGCGGCGTGGCATCGCGCTCGCGATCTGCGCCAGCGGCAACTATCTCTCGGGCACCATCTGGCCGCCGATCCTGCAAGCCTCGATCGACGCCTATGGCTGGCGTTTCACGCATCTGGTCCTCGGCATCTTCTGCACGGTCGCGCTGCTGTTGCTGGCACCGCTGCTGCAGCGCCGGCCGCCGCACCAGGCAGCGGCCGCCGCCGGCCCTGCCGCCGCGGAGGCGCCCTCCCCGGCCCTCCTGCGGTTGCGGCCGCTGACGCTTCAGGTCCTGCTGATCGTTGCCGGCCTCGCCTGCTGCGTCGCCATGTCCATGCCGCAGGTCCACATCGTCGCCTACTGCGCCGATCTCGGCTTTGGCGCCCAGCGCGGCGCCGAGATGCTGTCGCTCATGCTCGGCTTCGGCATCGTGAGCCGGATCATATCGGGCTTCATCTCCGACAAGATCGGCGGCCTCTACACGCTGCTGCTCGGCTCCACGCTGCAGGGGATCGCGCTCCTCCTCTACATCCCCTTCGACGGGCTCGCCTCGCTCTACGTGGTCTCGGCGCTGTTCGGCCTCTTCCAGGGCGGGATCGTACCGAGCTACGCGCTCATCGTGCGCGAGTATTTCTCGCCCAAGGAAGCGGGCGCGCGCGTCGGCGTCGTGCTCATGGCCACGCTGTTCGGCATGGCGCTCGGCGGCTGGCTCTCGGGTGTCATCTACGATTTCACGGGCTCCTATCAGGCGGCCTTCCTCAATGGCATCGCCTGGAATGTGCTCAACGTGTCGATCGTGCTGTTCCTGCTCTGGCGCCGGCGCATCGGGCGCCGCCGGCAGACGCACGAGACCATCATCCCGCGCAGCGGCCGCCTCGCCCGCGCCTGAGACCTCGCGGCGCCCTACCAGGCGATCTCGAGAATCTCCATCACATCGGCGGGCCCGGCGATCTTCTTCGGATTGCGCCGTACGGGCGCGTACGTCATGGCGCGCTCGGCGATATCGGGAAGGTTCTCGCGCTTGATGCCGAGCGCGCGCAGATTGCCCGGCTGGCCAATGCGCTGGACGAGCTCGGCGACGAGATCGCCGGCCGGCCGCTCGGGCGCGCCCATGGCCGCTCTCAGCGCCTTTTGCCGCTCGCCATTGAACGAGGCATTCCAGCGCAGCACGGCCGGCAGCATGACGCAGCTCGTATGTCCGTGCGGCACGCCATAGCCCGCGCCGAGCACATAGCCGATGCCATGGCTCGCACCGCTTCCCGCGCCCGCGATCGAGGCCGCAATGGCCTGCCACATGCCGAATTGGGCATCGAGGCGCGCCGCGGGATCGTCACCCCGCTCGACGATCGCCGGCAGCGCGCGATGGAGCAGGCGCAGACCCTGCAGCGAGAGCGGCTCGGTTGCCGGGTTGGCCGTCGGCGAGCAGTAGGACTCGACGGCATGATCGACGGATCGGATGCCGGTCGACACGAGCAGCCACTCCGGCGTCGCGCGCGTCATCTCCGGATCGAGGATCACCGTCATCGGCACGAACAGGCGGTGGCTGAAGGACTGCTTGAAGTGCGTCTCGCTGTTCGTGATGCCGGCGTTCGGCGTGAACTCGGCCGCCGAAAGCGTCGTCGGAATGGCAATCATGCGGATCGGGTCGGCTGGCGGCGCCATCGGCGTCGGAATGCGGCCGTCGTCGCGCCCCGAGCGGTAGGGCTCCATGGCTGCCGGCGTATCGAGGTCGTGCCATATACACATGAGCATGGCCTTGGTGGCATCGACGACGGAGCCGCCCCCGACGGCCACGATGATATCGGCGCCCGCCGCCCGCGCGGCGGCAGCGCCGGCAATCACGTCCTCGCGCGGACTATGCGAGGATATGGCGCTGAACGTGCCCACGTGCAGGCCGCCGAGCGCCTTCTCGATAGCCTGCAACGGCCCATCCGAGAGCTTGGCCAGGGACCGCGTCGAGGTGACAAACACGCGACGCGCGCCGCGCTGCTTCAATTCCGTCAACAGAGCTTCGCCGGCCGGCTCTCCGAAGACCACACGCTCCTGCGCCTGCATGGTGAAAATGCCACGGGGCAGCGCGTTCGAGGGAGCCATTGTTCGTGTCCTGTACCTATTTCTCAGGGCAGGCACTGTGCAACAAGGTCCACCACCCATGCAAACGTGTTCACCGAAAGTCGGATCGTGCGCCCATCCGCGCAGGCACACAAGTCCGCCGCCTTGGGCTAATATACCGAGGCACCCGGCGTCGCGCTCCGCGCGGCTTAAGGCGAGCCACCGGCTCCGCCGGGCCTGCGACGAACCAGGAGACAAGTCACGTGCTGCCCAAAGAACTCTTCAATGCCGATGCCATGCTCGAGCGCCTCCTACCTTGGGTGCGCGAGGAAAGTCCCACCTATCATGTCGCCGGTGTGAACCGGATGATGGATCTCGTGAGCGCCGATCTCGCGAAGCTCGGCGGAACGATCGAGCGGCTTCCGGGCACCGGCGGCCTCGCAGACATCGTGATGGTCCGCTTTCCCGGCCGCGACGGCACGAACAGTCCGGGCATCCTCATCCTTTCGCATCTCGACACGATCCATCCGGTCGGCACGCTCGCCGGACGCCTTCCCTTGCGGCGTGACGTCGACCGCTACTTCGGCCCCGGCATCTACGACATGAAGGGCGGCGTCGCGATCGCGATCGAAGCGCTCAAGATCGCGCGCGAGAACGGCGGCGTGCAGCTCCCCGTCACATACATGCTCATTCCCGACGAGGAAATCGGCAGTCCCTCCTCGCGCGAGCGCATCGAGCAGGAGGCGCGCGCGCATCGCTACGTGCTCGTCACCGAACCCTGCAAGAACGGCGTCATCGTCACGGGGCGTTTCGCCTTCCAGCGCTTCTGGATCGACGTCGAGGGACGTCCCGCGCACGCGGGCGCGACGAACCGTCAGGGACGCAGCGCCATCCGGGCCATGGCCGGACTCATCGAACGCATCGAGAGCATGACGGACTTCGAGCGCGGCATGACCTTTTCAGTCGGTACCATCGAAGGCGGCACGTTCGTCAATGTCATGCCGATCCGCTGCCGGGCGCAGGTGCTGACCGTGGCGCCGACGCAGGCGATCTTCGACGAGGTTGCCGCGCGCATGGCCGCCCTCGAGCATGAGAACGACGGCATCTCCGTCAAGATCGAGCGGGGGCCTGTGCGGCCGCTCTGGCAGCCACACCGCCAGACCATGGTGCTCTACGAGAAGGCGCACGGGATCGCGGCCGATATCGGCTTCAAGCTCGAGCACGGCTCGTTCGGCGGCGGCAGCGATGGCAACTTTACGGGGGCTCTCGGCGTTGCCACGCTCGACGGCCTCGGCGTCGATGGCGCCAGTGCCCACACGTTCGAGGAGCATCTGCTCGTCTCGTCGATGATGCCGCGCTGCCGGCTCTTCGCGGAGCTACTTCAGACGCTGGACTAGCTGGGAGCGAGGGACGATTCATGAAACAGGTGCGCATTCCGGCCGTGTACATGCGCGGCGGGACGTCCAAGGCTGTCATGTTTCATGCGCGCGATCTGCCCCAGGATCGCGAAGCCTGGGCGCCGATCTTCCGCGCGGCCGTCGGCGCCGATGATCCGAGCGGACGCCAGCTCGACGGCATGGGCGGCGGCGTGTCCTCGCTTTCCAAGGTCTGCGTGATCGGCCCATCGAGCTTGGCCGATGCCGATGTCGACTACACCTTCGCGCAGGTCGGCGTGACCGACGACACGGTCGATTACGCCGGCAATTGCGGAAACATGTCCTCGGCGATCGGCCCTTTCGCCATCGACGAAGGGCTCGTGCCGACGCCGATGGATGGCCGCGCCGTCGTTCGGATCCACAATACGAACACGGGCAAGATCATCGTTGCCCGCTTTCCGCTCGACGAGGGACAGGCGGCCGTGGACGGCACCATGGCGCTCGACGGCGTCGCCGGTACGGGTGCGCCGATCCGGCTCGAGTTCATGTCACCGGGCGGCGCGGTCACGGGACGACTTCTGCCGACGGGCCGGCCGATCGATGAGCTGGACGTGCCGGGCCTCGGCCCTGTCGATGCGAGCCTCGTCGATGCAGCCAATCCCTGTGTGTTCGTCGCGGCTTCGACCCTCGGCTGCACGGGCATCGAAATGCCGGCGGACATCGAGCGCGACGCAACCCTTCTGACCCATCTCGAAGGGATCCGCCGCGCCGCTTCCGTCGCCATGGGTCTTGCGCGGAACCTCGAAGAGGCCGCGCGCATCAAGAGCGTACCCAAGGTCGCCATGGTCGCCGCACCGCGCGAGACGACGACATTCGCCGGGTCGACTCTTGCCCCCTCCGACATGGACATCCTGGTGCGCATGATGTCGGTCGGACAGGCGCATCGTGCCGTGCCCCTGACCGGCGCCCTCTGTCTCGCGGTTGCCGCGCGCGTCGACGGCACCATCCCGGCGAAATGCGTGCGCGGCCTCTCGGTGGTCGCCTCGGCCATCCGCATCGCGCAGCCGTCAGGACTGACGCTGGTCGACGCGAAGGTCACGCCGGCTGCGACTGGCGCCGCCCCGCACGCGGAGTACGCCGCCGTCTATCGCACCGCGCGCCGGCTCTTCGAAGGGAGCGTGCTCGTGCGCGGTGCGGCGGTCGCTTGAGAGCTGGACCTTCCTACTTCGCCCACTCGTCCTTCACCTCGTCGCACTTAGGCCCGATGAAGTCGTTGATGTCCTCGACCAGCGTCGACTGCAGGACATTGAAGGTGTTGTCGGTGGCGGTGGCGGTCCACATGGCGCCCTTGACGAGCGTCGGCGCCTCGATGGCGCCCCAGTTGAGCGAGGCCTTCGTCGCCTTGCCGCCCGTGAAGGTCACCTTGGGCTTGAAGGCGAAGCTGATCTTAGCCGGGGCTTCCTTGTCGCGCTCGATCTCGCAGTTGACCTGATGCTGCTCGATGTCGGCGACGTAGGTCGGCTCGGCCAGCGCCATCATGAGGTCGGCACGCTTCAGATGAATGTCGGCGACGCACTTCACGCGACCCCACGGCCAGGAAACCTTGGCGCGCTCGATCATCTTCTGGAGCTGCTCCTTGCGCCATGTCTTGAGGACGCTGCAGGAGATGTCCTCGGCCGCGCCCTTGTTGTGGAAAGCGGCACAGATGGCGACCTTGCACGCCTTGCGCCCCTCGCGCTCGGCGATCTCCTCGGGTGTCAACACTTCGTCGGCTTTCGACGTGAGCTGCGCCAGCGCCGGACCCGCGCCGACAAAGCCGATGACGACCGCCAACCAAACCGCACCAAGCCGCTTATTCCGCATCGTGTTGTATCCTCAAGAAACGTCCCGGCCATCGCGCGCCGGGCAAGGCCGCCCTTCTGGCGCGCGCCCGCGACTTTCTGATGGCAAATGGGCGGGCGATTGGGGCCGAAAAGCCACAGCGCCGTTGCTTGAAGTCAGCGGCTCGCTTCCCATATGACTAGGGCGGACCCAGGCGCCCGGAGTTCACGGGGCCTGAGTGGAGTGCCGGATGCCCGACAGGGGCCGGCCGGTCGCGAAAGGGTTCGCAAGGTCGCTTTGAAAAGGGCTGGTGCAATGTCACGGATGTCGCTGCTCTCGAGTCCGCTTCTGCTCGGCTTCGACGAGATCGAGCGCCTCGTGGATCGCGTGGCTAAGGGTGGCGCCGATGGCTATCCACCCTACAATATCGAGAGAATTCCGAAGGATGAGGCCTCGGCCGAGACGCTGAGGATTACGCTGGCCGTCGCCGGTTTCACCCGCGACCAGCTCGACATCACGCTCGAGGACAACCAACTCACCATTCGCGGAAAACAGGACGACGACAAGACGCGCGAATATCTGCACCGCGGCATCGCGGCGCGCCAATTCCAGCGCACGTTCGTCCTCGCCGAGGGGATCGAGGTCCGCAATGCCGACCTCAGCAACGGCCTCCTCTCGATCGATCTGGTCCGCCATATGCCCGAGCGGCTGATTCGCCGCATCGAGATTGGACGGAAAACGTCCGGGTGAGTCGTTTCAGTTACAGATCACGCAGCCGAATCGTCGGAACATTTGGTTGCATGAGCGGACTGGCCCTGTCGGGGAGCCCCGCAGGCGCCGGTCATGGAGGCCAGCCTGCGCCTCTACCGTTAGGAGTACCGACATGGAACGAAGCAGCAAGAGCGGTCCTCGGCGTCGGTCGTCGAAGAAGATGACCGCCCCGATCATGAGCGAAATCGATCTCGCCCGCCTCGGCGACGGTGTTATCGCCTACATCCGCACGATGACGTCCGAGGAGGCGCAGGAGCGCTTTCCCTCGATCGACAACCTGCCCCGCGGCCTGACGCTCTACGCGCTGCATGCGGCGGACGGGACGCCGATCGCTCTCACGGACACGCGGCAGGCCGCCATGAGCCACGCGCTCGGCGATGACCTGGAGATCGCGACGGTGCACTGAGCACCGCGCGCGACCAAAACATTGAACTCTCGGACGGCGGAGCGGTGACGCTCCGCCGTTCTGCATAAGGCCATCCCTCTCACGCAGAATTTCGAGACTTGTCGTCTCGACCTTCGGGCCGCATTGTCTGCCCTGGAATGATTTCAGGGACGGAAGTGCCGTATGAAGCTCGATGACCACCAGAAGGGCATGCTCGCCGGCGACGAAGGGCCGGCGCGCAAGTACGCCATGGAGCAGATCCTCAAGGTCGGCCGCTTTTTCGACGCCGAGGATTGCGTTCCCATCTCGCAGGTCCATCTGATGGCCGATCCGGAGGCGCTCGGGCCCTCGGGCGTCGATTTCCTGGAGGGCCTCGCGAAGCTGCCCCTCGCCGAGCGGCGCGTGCGCGTCCCCTCGATCACGGACCCGCGCGGCGTCGACTTCAATGCCTACCAGCGCCTCGGCCAGACCGAGACCATGGCCGACCTCGAGCGCCGCGCCACGGCCGCCTTCGAGGCCCTCGGCTTCATGATGACCAACACCTGCATCAACTATCAGTCGGTTATCCCGCCCGTGCTCGGCGAGCACATTGCCTTCGGCGACACCGGCTCGTCGATCTACGCCAACAGCGTGCTCGGCGCGCGCACGAACTTCGAGGGCGGGCCTTCCGCGCTCGCCGCAGCCCTCACCGGCTACACGCCGCGCTACGGCTATCACCTCGACAGCTTCCGCCGCGGCAAGACGCATTTCGAGGTCACGACACGTCCGCGCGATCTCGCGGAATGGGGCGCGCTCGGCGGTCTCGTCGGCCGCGCCATGCGCTCGTACTGGGAAGTGCCCGTGATGAGCGGCATCGAGGGGCCCGTCACGTCCGACGAGATCAAGCAGTTCGGCGCCGCGCTCGCGAGCTTCGGCTCGACGCCCCTCTTCCACATGATCGGCATCACGCCCGAAGCGCCCGATCTGAAGGCCGTCTTC
Source organism: Pseudomonadota bacterium (assembly GCA_023387235.1). Taxonomy (GTDB): domain Bacteria; phylum Pseudomonadota; class Alphaproteobacteria; order Rhizobiales; family Hyphomicrobiaceae. Next base: position 4,513 of record JAEWIJ010000003.1, on the reverse strand, counting down.
GATGGCCCTGTGCCGGCGGCGACGACGCTCGGTCGCGCCGATATCGACCGCCTGATGGCCTCCTATCGCCCGAAGGACGACAAGCTCGACGTCGTCGTCTTCGCCGCGCCGCAGCTCTCGCTCTTCGAGATGCGCATGCTCGCCGATCATCTCGACGGCCGGCGCATCCACAAAGACGTCGCGCTCCTCGCGACCACATCGCCCGACATCAAGGCCGCGGCCGATCGCATGGGCATCACCGGTTCCATCGAAGGCGCCGGCGGCATGGTGCTCTCGGGCGTTTGCTTCTACCAGATGTACGCGCGCGATATCGGCGAGGCGAACGGCTGGAAACGGCTGATGTCGAACTCCGCAAAACTCGTCAACATCCTCGGCGGCTACGGCTACGAGCCCATTCTCGACAGCATGTCCGCCTGTGTCGAAAGCGCCATCGCCGGCCGCATCGTCGGAGCCCGCTCATGAGCACCCGCATCTACAAGGGCCACCCTGGCCCCGGCATCAAGGTCACCGCCGAGGCCCTCGTCGCGTCGGATAACTTCTCCGCTCGCTATGATCTCGACCTCGTGAAAGGCATCGTTTCGCGGCCCTCACACAAGCTCGCGGGTCAGAGCTATGTCGGCAAGATCCTGATCCTCAACATTGCCAAGGGCGGCGTCGCCTCGGCCTGGATGCTACGCGACATGGTGCAGAGCGGGCGCACGCCGAAGGCGCTGATCCTCAACTTCGCGAACCCGATCATGGCGCAGGGGGCGGCCTTCGCCGATCTCCCGCTCATCGACCGCTTCGACGTCGACATCACCACCGCCATCAAGAGCGGCGAGACAGTCACGGTCGATCCGGAAGCAGGGACGCTGACGGTCGGGGGATAGCAACGGCCCGCGCGCCGTCAGTGCGCAAAGATCGCCCTATCCGACACCGGCATGGCGCAGAATGGTCTTGGTCAGCGGATTGTCCGCTTCAGTCATGGCTTCGATCACCTCAAAATGGTGGTGCCCTGGTGTCTCGAAGTGCGTCATCTCGCTGGCGTAGGGCCGCCAGGCTTCCGCGAATTCCGCCGACTGGCGGAGGAACTCGTTGCTTTCACTACCGCCTACCACCACGGTGATCGGCATCTCGTGCGGCGGGCGAAGGTCGCGCGGACTGTTGCGCTTCGCCGTCGCGGCGTCCATTCGCAAATCATCGTTGATCGCGCTGAGCCTCAGCGGCTCGAGCTCGAACAAACCGCTGATCGGAATGATGCTGCGAACGAGATCGACTGGAAGATCGGCTCCGTGCGATGGCCAATCGGTTGCCGCCATCATCGCGGCCAAATGCCCACCCGCGGAGTGACCGGACACATGCAGGCGCGAAGGATCACCACCATAGTCAGATACGTTGCGCCAGACCCAGACCGTCGCTCGTCGTAGCTGATCAACGATCGTATCCATCGACACGTCCGGACACAGATCGTACTCGACCATGGCAACCAGCATCCCGGCATCCACGAGCGGTTCGACACAGAAGCAATTGGCGCCCTTCGTCAGCTGCTTTCCCCGCCAATAACCGCCGTGGATGAATATGAGCACGGGAGCTGCGCGCGATTGGTGCGATCGAAAAAGATCGAGGCACTGCCGCGCACTCTCGCCATATCGAACATCGCGAACGACATTCGCCCGGTCGCGATAGCCGGAGCCCATCTCGTTCCACTTCTTGATGATGTCGGGAGCCGACACACGCGGCCAATTCGAGGGGACGTACTGCTTGTCCAAGCCATCACGATCGTAATCGCGAAAAATCTTCATCTTTATAACTCCTGGCAAAAGACAGGCTTAATCCAAACGAGCGAAGATCAGTATATTGCAGCATCGCATGTTATCGGGCTGGCGAACAATCTCGAAACGGCCGCACCAAGCTCTTCAAGCCGGCTGATGCCACGAAACTGCATCCGCCCCCGCGTTCGAGATCGGGTGACCTCACCGGCCCCTCTTGATACACTCGCGCCAATCACAACAAGCATAGCGCCGGGGAGGCGCCTGATGACCCGCGACCGCATCCACTTCCTCTTCCTGAATATCGGCCACTTCCTCGATCACCTCTTCACGCTGATCTTCGCCACGGTCGCGGCGCTGGCACTTACGCGCGAGTGGGGCCTGAGCTACGCCGAGCTCATCCCCTACGCGACGCCGGGCTTCGTCGCCTTCGGCCTGTTCTCACTCCCTGCGGGCTGGCTCTCGGACCGCTGGAGCCGCTATGGCATGATGTCCGTCTTTTTCGTCGGCATCGGCCTCGCATCGATCTTCACGGCGTTCGCCTCGACGCCCTTCCAAATCATGCTGCTGCTGTTCTTCGTCGGCGTGCTGGCAGCCATCTACCATCCAGTCGGCCTCGCCATGGTGGTCGAGAGCGCCAAGGCATCCGGCACTGGCCAGGCGATCGCCATCAACGGCGTGTGGGGCAACCTCGGTGTCGGCAGTGCGGCGCTTATCACCGGGTTCCTGATCGACAACAGCGGCTGGCGCGCCGCGTTCGTCATCCCCGGCTTGATCTCGATTGCAATCGGGATCGCCTACTTCCTGTTTTCGCGGCCCGAGATGGCTGCCGAGCAGGCTGCCAAAGCCGCCAAGCGCGCCGCGGCCGCCGCCGCGCCGCCGAAGACCGCGAGCCCGCAACCCCACACGGATCAGCGACTGCGCCAGATCCTCCTGCGGCTCTCGATCATCATCTTCTGCACCGCCGCACTCTCGAGCATCGTCTTCCAGTCGACGACGTTCGCGCTGCCGAAAGTCCTCGACGAGCGTATGGGCGGCATCGCGGGTTCGGCGACCGTCGTCGGCTGGCTCGCCTTCGTGGTGTTCGCCGTCGCGTCGATGGCACAGCTCGTCGTCGGCCGGCTGCTCGACACGCTCGGGCCGCGCACGGTGTTCATGGGCGTTGCCGCCATGCAGGTCGTATTTTTCATGCTGATGCCGGGATTGCACGACTGGACCGGTCTGGCCGTCGCGCTCGGCTTCATGCTCGGCGCGTTCGGCCAGATCCCGATCAACGACTACATGATCGGACGGATGGCACGTTCGGAATTCCGCGGCGCGGTCTATGGTGCGCGGTATGTCGTCTCGTTCGTGGCGCTGGCGGCGGCGCTGCCGCTCATCGCGTGGGTGCACGGCAACTGGGGCTTCGATGCCTTGTTCCGCATCCTCGCCGCGACGGCGGCGGTCATCTTCCTCTTCGTCTCGATGATCCCGCGGACATTGCCGGTGCCGGACGAGGTGCCGGCGAAGGCGTGATTCTGTTGTTTGCCGCGGGCTGCCGGGAAGAGGTGCTTCGCAACCAGCCCGGCTTGCCATGCCCGCGGCAGCCATGGCGACAGGTCCGGAGATCGCCGCGAGCGCGACAGGTCCCTTCTCCCCGTGCTGACGGGGAGAAGGTTAGGATGAGGGGCGGCGCCACTTACCGACCTCGGCGTATGCGGCCGCCCCTCACCCTATAGCGCGTTAGCTGAAAATTGAATCGGTAGGGATTCCCAAATCAGTGGGGATCTGATTCAAGCTGTCTGCTGGGTAAGGGGGCCAGCAGGCATGGCGCGACCCTATTCACTCGACCTGCGTGAGCGCGTGGTGCGTGCGGTGCAGTCCGGCCAGTCGTGCCGGTCGGTCGCCGATGTGTTCGGTGTCAGCGTGGCATCGGTTGTGAAGTGGTCGCAGCGTCATCGCTCGACGGGGAGCGTTGCGGCGAAGCCCATGGGCAGTCGGCGGCCGTACATCCTCGAGGCAGAGCGCGGGTGGCTTCTTTCCCGCGTTCGGGAGGAGCCGGAGATCACGACGCGCGCGCTCGCCTGCGAGCTTGCGGCGCGCGGGATCGTCGTCAGTCACGTGGCGGTGTGGAACATCCTGCGGCGCGAGCGCCAGACGTTCAAAAAAAACCGTCTTCGCGAGCGAGCAGGATCGCCCTGACGTCGCGCGTCGCCGCGCCTGGTGGCAACGGCATCAAGCGAAGATCGATCCTGCCCGCCTCGTCTTCATCGACGAGACCTGGGCCAAGACGAACATGGCACCGCTGCGAGGCTGGGCGACGCGCGGCGAGCGCCTCAAGGCCAAGGTGCCGCACGGTCATTGGCGAACGCTGACCTTCCTTGCGGCGCTGCGCGTCGATCGGATCGAGGCGCCCTGCGTCATCGACGGCCCGATCAATGGAGAGATGTTCCGCGCCTATATCGACAAGTTCCTGGTGCCGACGCTGAGGCCCGGCGACATCGTCATCATGGACAATCTCGGCTCGCACAAGAGCGAGGCTGTTCGCGCGGCCATCCGCGCTGCCGGTGCGCGGCGCTTCTTCCTGCCGCCCTACTCGCCCGACCTCAATCCGATCGAGCAGGTCTTCGCCAAGCTCAAGCACCTCCTCCGCAAGGCGCGAACCCGCACGGTCGGGGCCACATGGCGCAACATCGGCAGCCTCATCGATCGCTTCGCACCCGCCGAGTGCGCAAACTACTTCCGCAACGCCGGATACGCTTCAGTATGAGGCTAACGCGCTCTAG